>NZ_JBILYB010000052.1:0-39930 GCF_044378005.1 Prosthecobacter sp. | reverse complement strand
CACTGAGCACTGAGCACTGAGCACTGAGCACTGAGCACTGAGCACTGAGCACTGAGCACTGAGCACTGAGCACTGAGCACTGAGCACTGAGCACTGAGCACTGAGCACTGAGCACTGAGCACTGAGCACTGAGCCGCCCCTCCGGCCTAAGCGGACTTCATCAGGAAGTGCTCCAAGCTGTCCACCAGCGCCTGCCAGCTCGCGTCGATGACATTCGTGGAGACACCGACGGTGCCCCAAGTGCGGTTGCCATCGCTGCTGACCACGAGCACGCGCGTTTTTGCCGCCGTGCCGGTGCCGCTGTCGATGATGCGCACTTTGTAGTCTTCGAGTCGAACCTGGGCGATCTGTGGGAAGTGTGGAAGCAGGGCTTTGCGCAAAGCTTTGTCGAGCGCGTTCACGGGGCCATCGCCTTCGTCCACGGTGTACTCGGCATTGCCGTGGACGTGGATTTTCACGGTGGCCTCGGTGGTCTCTGTGCTGCTGCCTGGATTGTGGCGGTGCGTGGTGTGATACTCGATGAGATCGAAGTTCTTCAACTCCTGCCCGAGCTGGCGGCGGATCAGCAGTTCGAAGCTCGCCTCGGCGGCTTCAAACTCATAGCCTTCGCTTTCCAGGCGCTTCACTTCTGCGAGCACCTTGTTCACTTCGGCGGAACCTTTCGCCAGCGGAATGCCCATGCCTTCGGCTTTCACGAGCACGTTGGATTGCCCGCTCATGTCGGAGATGCTGATGATGCGCTCGTTGCCGACCAGGGTGGGATCGATGTGCTCATAAGTGCGCGCCAGCTTCTGCACGGCGTGGACGTGGAGCCCGCCTTTGTGCGTGAAGGCCGCGAGTCCGACATAGGGCGCACGGATGTCATGCGGCACGTTGGCGAGTTCATCGACAAAGTAGGACAACTCGCGCAGACGAGTCAGGTCCAGACCGAGGTCGATGCCCATCTTGAGCTGGAGCGTCGGCATGATGGTGATGAGGTTGCAGTTTCCCACTCGCTCACCGTAGCCATTGATCGTGCCCTGCACTTGGTTGGCTCCAGCGCGCACGGCAGCCAGAGCATTCGCCACGCCGACTCCGCCATCGTTGTGCGTGTGGATACCCACAGGCTTCCCAAGATGGGCGATCACCTTGCGCGTGACCTCTTCCACGAACTCAGGCAGCGCGCCGCCGTTCGTCTCACACAGCACCACCAGATCCGCGCCTGCATCGGAGGCGGCCTTCACGGTCTTGAGCGAGTATTCGGGGTCTTCTTTGAAGCTGTCGAAGAAGTGCTCCGCATCGTAGAGCACCTCGCGGCCATTCTTTTTGAGATATGCGACGGTGTCGGAGATCATCGCCAGATTCTCCTCCAGAGTGACCTGGAAAACCTCCGTCACATGCAGCGGCCAGGTTTTGCCCACGATGGTGACGGCGGGGGTCTGCGCATCCAGCAGCATCTGTACCTGCGGATCGTCTTCGACCTTGAGTTTGCCGCGCCGGGTCATGCCAAAGGCGGTGATTTTCGCGTTCTTCCAGGAGCGCTTGGCGGCTTCTTGGAAAAAGGCCGCGTCCTTCGGGTTCGAGCCGGGCCAGCCGCCCTCGATGTAGTGGAGGCCGAAGTCATCCAGCCGCTCGGCGACACGGATTTTATCGAGAGTGCTGAAGGAGATGCCTGTGCCCTGGGTGCCGTCGCGCAGGGTGGTGTCGTAGATGGTAACCATAAAGAAATGACGAATGAAGAAGTGAACGAATGACGAAACGAGAAAGGAAAGAGAGACAGCGGTGAAGCCGAACGCCGGAGGCTTTTGCCAGATCGGTCACCCTCAGGTGCCAGGACAATGCCACGATCACGGACTCCAACGGCTGCGTTACGCGCAGAGGAGCCCGGAGCTAATTCGGATGGCAATGTTGGTGGTCTGGTAGGCCATGAACGCGCTGATTCTAGGGCGGGCGGGGATTCTGGCAACTTGTCTTTTGCCGTGGACCGAGCCCACGCTGCACATGCATGAATTGGTGTGAGTTCAGGGGGCGCAGCCAATGTCACTCGGCGCGTGTCCTTCATCTGGGAAATTCGGGGATCTGAATCTGCGTCTTGCCGAGGACGGTGTGACAGTTCACGCACTGCTGGCGGAGGCTGACGAGCGCGGCGGTGGAGCGTTTGGCGTCATGTTTTTTCAACGCGGTCTGAAGCTCGGTGTAGGGCCCACTCTCCCAGGCCGCGAGCATGGGGCGGAGATCCACCTTCGTGCCAGCTGCGCCGGGCTGCACGGGGCGGCTTTCGACGGACTTCGACACGCTGGCGTGGAGCCGGGAGGACATGGCGAGCGCTTCATCCCACTGGCCGGTCTGCTGGAGGCGGTGGGTTTCCAGCAGCTTGCGCTGGGCGGCCTTCATGCGGTGGCTGATGAGCATGCTGGCGCAGGAGGCGAGGCTGAACGCGAGGGCGGCAAGGATGAGGAGGCGTTTCATAGGAGTGAGAGGGATGTGTGGGCTTAGGACTGCGGCTTCATGAAGCTCTTCTGCGCAGCGCCGATGTCCTGATGCAGGGCGATGATCTCCCTCTGGAGTTCGGCGGCGTGTTCGGGGTCGATGCCGGGCTGCTTGAGCTGAGTTTGCAGGCGCTGTTTCATCATGAGCAGGCGGGTGAGCTCCAGGGCGCGGAGTTCGTGCTCGGCTTCTGCCATGCCACCGGTGGCGCGGGCCTCGTGCATGAGCTGGTTCAAAGCAGCCTCTTCATCAGGCTCGAGCGTGGTGAGGAAGACGGTGACTGCGACGGTGTCCACAGGATCGAAGGTGCCGCGCCAGATGAGCGCGAGAAGTTCGGTGCCGGGCACGTCGCGGAGGACGTCGTCGTGGGGCTGATGGCGGAGCCAGTCGAGCACCTGGGCATCAGCGAGTGCGAGGCGGGTGAGGAGGATGGCGTTCTTGTCCTGGCTGGCGAGGAGCTGCTTGCCGGGGCTCTCGCCAGGCGTGGGAGCTTTGGCGTTGTCGCGCGGGTTGCGAGTCGTGGGCTGCTTCGCTGCACGAGCGACGAGCTGCCGCATGGTGTCCTCAGGGATGGAGAGACGCACGGCGGCGCGCTGGAGGGCAGTCTCGCGTGCCACGGGACTTTCCAGAAGGTGGATGTTTCCCGCCATCTCTCCAGCGAAGCGCACTCGCTCGCGCATCTCGCCCATGTCACGGCGACTGGCGGCGGCATCGACCTGATAGTCCAGGAACTCCTGCGCACTTTGAAGCAGTGCTTTGAATGCCTCGGGGCCTTGTTTGCGAATGAGCGAGTCGGGGTCTTCGCCTGCCGGAAGCGAGGCCACTTTGATGATGAGCCCAGTGGGCGCGAGGATCTGGAAGGCGCGCTCGGCGGCCTTGAAGCCTGCATTGTCCGAGTCGTAGCAGAGCACGATCTCGTCCGCCTGACGCTTCAGTGCCTTGGCATGAAATTCAGTGAAGGCGGTGCCCTGTCCGGCGACGGCATTGGTGAAGCCCGCCTCGTGGAGCATGAGGGTATCGATCTGGCCTTCGCAGACGATGGCTTGCCCAGCTTTTGAAATGTGCCTCTTCGCGCGGTCGAAGCCGAAGAGGACCTTGCTCTTGCTGAAGATGGGCGTCTCGGGCGAGTTCAGGTACTTCGCCATCTTCGGGTTTGCCTCCAGCAGGCGCCCGCTAAAGGCGATGACTTCGCCGTTGTCATTGCAGATGGGAAACATCAGGCGATCTCGGAAGCGCGGGAAGGCATCGCCGCGCTCCTCGCTGTAGATGAGGATGCCGGCGTCGATGAGGGCTTGTTTGCCGAACTTCTGCTCCGTGGCCCACTGGCGGAGGAGCTGCCCATTGGAGGGCGCGTAGCCGAGCTTCCAGTTCTTCGCGACGGTGGAGTTGATGCCCCGGCCTTTCAGATACTCGCGTGCGCTCTCGGCGAGCGGGCTTTTCATCAGAAGCTGGTGATACCACAGGGCGATCTCCTGATGCACTCGAATCAGCAGTGTGCGTTGCTTGGCCTCCTTCTCGGCGTTCTCGTCCCAGACCTGCTCCTCGATGCGGATGTTCGCCGCATCGGCCAGACGCTTCACGGCTTCCATGAAAGTGAGCCCGTCATGCTCCATGACGAAGCGGAAGGCATTCCCGCCGACGCCGCAGCCGAAGCAGTGATAGGAGTTCGTCGAGGGCCGCACATTGAAAGAGGGCGACTTCTCATTGTGGAAAGGGCACAGCCCCTGCCAGTTTGACCCTGCGCGCCGCAGCTTCACCGAACGGCCGATCAGCTCCACGATGTCCGTGGAGGCAAGGATCTGCTGGAGGGTTTCTTCGGGGACGCGGGCCATGGTTTCGGACGGAACGAGAGAGCCGTGGATGGGCGGGAACTCAAGCATGGAGTTCAGCGGGGCAGGGGAGCTGAAGGTGATTTCCTGTTGGCGCAGGACGATGCCCCCGACTACAAAGCCAGCCATGACACCCTTTCAGGCGATCCTTCTCTGCGCACTCGGCGGCTACGTGAGCGGCGCGACGCCCTTTGGCTACATCGCGGGCAAGCTCACGCGCGGCATCGACATCCGCCAGCACGGTAGCGGCAACATCGGCGCGACGAACGCCATCCGCGTGCTCGGCAAGCCCATCGGCATCCCTGTTTTCATTCTGGATTTCCTCAAAGGCTGGTTGCCCATCTGGCTGGCAAAAGCCTGGCTCGTGACGATCCCTGGCGCAGAAAATTTGCTCTCCACGGGCGCAGTCGTGACGGGGCTCGCTGCCGTGCTCGGACACATGTTTACCTTTTGGCTCAGTTTCAAAGGTGGCAAAGGTGTGGCCACCACCGGCGGCGTGCTGCTCGGCATCGCTCCCATCGCCATGCTCGGCGGTCTGGCGGTGTGGCTGCTGTTTTTCTTCACCACGCGCTACGTCTCGCTGGCCTCCATGATGTCAGGCGTCGGTGTGGCTGCCACGATGCTGATTCAGATGAGCCGCTCGGGCCAGTGGGACCCGGTGATGCTTGGCTTCGGACTGCTCGTGATGCTGCTCGTCATCGTCCGTCATAAAGCGAACATCGGGCGCATCATCGCCGGGACGGAACCGAAGGCGGGGCAAAAAAAAGCAGGTTGAGAAAAAGATCCTTGCCAGCTTTGGATTACGCATGTAATCCGTGGATCACGTTTGTAATCCACGACCATGCCCGAAGACGAAGACATCGCCCCCACTCCCCGCATTTCCGACGCCGAATGGACCGTCATGAACGTCCTATGGCAGCGCGGCACCAGCACGCTGGGAGAGGTTGTGAAGGAACTCGAAGGCCGCCTTTCCTGGAAGCCCCGCACCGTCCAGTCCCTCATCCGCCGCCTCACAGATAAAGGCGCGCTCGCCGTTGAAGCCGTGGGCCGCGAGTTCCGCTACACGCCTGCTGTCGCCCAGGATCAGTGCCAGCATGAGGAAAGCGTCAGTTTCCTCGACCGAGTCTTCGCTGGACGCCTCACCCCCTTCGTCGCCGGGATGATGGAGCGTGAAGAAGTCTCGAAAGACGACCTCGCTGCCCTTCGTGAGATGCTGAATCAGGCCGAACAAAAATTCAAGAAGTAGCCTGTCGCCTTTTATCCTCTGATCATTTTCCAATTTTCAGTTCTCAGTTCTCAATTTTCAGTCCCCAAGCAGCCATGACCACCGACGCTCTCCTCCACTGGCTCCTGCGCACCTCCATCGAGGCCAGCGTCCTCATCCTCGCCGTACTCGGCCTGCGCATGATGCTCGGCACGCGCTTGAGTCCCGCGTGGCGCATCGGTTTGTGGATGCTCGTGGGCATGAAGCTCATGCTCCCCGCCTTCATTCCGGCTGGGTTTGGACTTGGGTCATGGATTCGCCAAGAGTCTGCTGAAGTCAGTGCCGTCATCCAGGCATCTTCACCGCCCGAGCAGACTTCCATTCTCGCCTTGAGCACCGTTTCGCTACCGGATGCTCCTGTCGAGCGTTCGTGGTCTTTCTCTCTGCAGATCCTGCTCGCCAGTGTCTGGCTGACAGGTTCCGCCGCAGTGCTTCTCAGCGCCTTTTTCCGCCAGCGCCGCTTTGATCGTTTTCTCCTCACGCGACGCACGGCGAACGACCCGTATCTTCGATCCATCCTCCGTTCGCTCTCCGCCCTCGCCGGAGTCGCCACGCCCACGATCCGGCTCATGCCCGCAGGCACCACGCCAGCCATCGTCGGCATCCGCCAGCCGCAGATCCTCCTGCCCGAAGACTGGCAGAGCCGTTTTGATCAGCGGAGCCTGCGCCATGTCCTGCTCCATGAACTGCTGCATGTGAAGCAGAGCGACCTCCTCTGGAACTGGGCCGCCATCGCCGTGCAGGCGCTGCATTGGTTCAATCCGCTGGTGTGGTTCGTCGTCAGCCGCTTCCAGTCCGACCGCGAACTGCGCTGCGATGCTGGCGCACTCGACCTCCTTTCTCCCACCGAGCGGCTCGACTACGGGCACACGCTCCTCCGCATTCAGGAAACCTTTTCCGCACCACCGGCCATGGCAGGGTTGGCCCCATGTGTGCGCAACCACCCCACCCTGCGCCAACGCATCCTCATGATCACCACCCCAACCACCCGCCAACCATGGCTCCACGCGCTGCTCGTCCTCACGCTCAGCGTCCTCGTCAGTTATTCATTCACCACCGCCCGTGCGCAGGAAAAAGAAGTCCCCGCCAAAGTCCGCGAAGGTGAAACCATCAAAAAGCCCGGCGCTACTGGCGAATCCGATGCACCCGTCAAAAAGCCCGCCACCCGTGAAGGCGAAGGCGGCATGAAGAAAACCCGCGAAGGCGAGGGAGGCAAACCCTCCGCCGAACGCGATGGCATGAAAAAACCCGGTGACCGCGATGGCGAAGGCGTGAAGAAGCCTGGCGCTCGCGACGGTGAAGGCGGCGTGAAAAAGCCCGGCACAGGCGACGGCGAAAAACCACGCAGTGGGATGCGCGATGGTGAAAAGCCACGCACCGGCGAGCGTGACGGCCTGAAGAAAACCAGTGAACGCGACGGCGAAGGCCGCCCCTCCGCCGAAAGCGGCAGCAAACCCCGCAAAGGCGAAGGCGACTCCGCCTCCGTGAAAAGCAGCGAGGTCATCACCATGCACGTCACCGCCAACGGCGACACCGTCCTCATCAACGGCGAAAAACAGCCCATCAGCGGCCTCCGCGGCCACCTCAGCACCTTCCTACCCGACCACCCCGGTGCCAAAGTCATCGTCTCCGGCGATCCCGACACCCCACTCAAATCCCTCCACGAAATCGTCGATGCCGTCCGCGACAACGGGAACAAGAACGTTGGGATCAAGGCGGAGTAACCTTTAAGCGCTTGATTCGGATGAAGAATCTTCTGCTCTGCCTGCCGCTCTTTCTGTCAGTGGTCGCCCTGGCTTCTGACAAGCCCAAGAATGATTACACACAAGAGCAGCTTCGCCCGTTTCTGGAGGCAAAGACTTGGACCGTCTTCTCTCTAGATCCAGAGTTGATCGTTGATGGGAAACCTCTCGAAGATCCCTTCGGCGCTCCAGTTCCTGGCTCGAAAGAACAAGAAGTCGCACCGGCTCCGCCTAAACCTAAACTGCCGCCTGACCAAGTTTTCCACGATTATGCGATTCTAGGTCGGCACGCACTGTCGGTCACTCCGGAGATGAAGCTGATCATTCAGGATCTGGATCGTGCAGGACAGTTGTGGGGCGGCGGAGTGCCAGCCTGCTATTGGCCCCGACATGGTATCCGGGTAGTCGAAGGCGGTCGCGTTCATGATCTCCAGATCTGCTACCAGTGCGTCACGGCCCTCTTGTTTGTCGGGACCGAGCAAGTGGGGGTCATTCACTTTGCTGGAGATGGACTCAAGTCACCACAGGCACCTAACCCGAATGCCCTGAATGCCATCTTGAAAAAAGCCGGGATCAAACTCCCGCCTTCCCCGGGCCAGTGATCCCTCCGATTCCGCTCTGCCTATCTTCTCTAGCCAAGGAAATTTTAAGTGGGTCATCATAACTTCTTTGTCATTCGGACCTCCTCATTCTTCTCCTGACATGTCCACTTCGTTCTCCGCCCTTCGTCTTTCCTTCCTCATTCTGATTTCGTCCTTCGTCATTCCGTCGCTCGCGACGGCCGCTACACCGGCCGAAGTCTCCGCCGCCACCATCAAAGCCGTTTCCTTCTACCACTCCCACGCGGCGTCCCACGGCGGTTACGTTTACCGCTACAGCGCCGACTTCACCCTGCGCGAAGCGGAAGGCATCCCCGGCCCCGACACGATCTGGATTCAGCCGCCGGGGACTCCTGCGGTCGCGATGGCCATGCTGGATGCTTATGAGGCCACGAAGGACGAAAAGTGCCTTGTAGCCGCCGTGGAGGCCGCGCGATGTGTTTCGCGCACGCAGCTCGCTTCGGGCGGTTGGGACTACTCGGGGCACTTCGATGCCAAAGGCCGTGAATCGAAGCTCTACCGTCGTGATGCGGAAGGAAAACTCCTCCCGCCGCCCAAAGCCTCCAATCGCGAGGCTGGCTGGCACAACTGGCGTCGTCAGGAAAAAAACAACTACTCCACCTATGACGACGATGTCTCTCAGGCCGCCACGCGACTGCTCGTGCGGGTGGATCACGCGCTCGGCGGCAAGGACGCCGAGATCAAAGAAGCGGCTGACTTCGCGCTGCACACGATCATCATGACGCAGTATCCGGCGGGCGGTTGGAGCGCGAATTTTGACGAAGCCCCCACCTCGCCTCCGTCTGCGGACAAGTATCCGATCAAACCCGGCAACTACCCGGCCGACTGGCCGCGCAAGTGGCCGAAGGATTTTACGGGATGCTATGTGCTCAATGACAACACGCACGCCACGCTCATGAGCACGCTGCTGCTCGCCTGGGAGCTTCGCGGCGATCAAAAATACCTCGATGCGGCGAAGCGCGGCGGTGATTTCCTCGTCACCGCGCAGATGCCCGATCCGCAGCCCGCCTGGGGCCAGCAATACAACGCCGAGATGCAGCCCGTGTGGAGCCGCCAGTTCGAGCCCACCGCCATCAGCGGTCGCGAAAGCCAGGCCGCCATGTGGGCGCTGCTGAAGCTCGCCGCCGCCACGGGCGACAAAAAATACCTCCCGCCCGTCGCCAAAGCCATCACCTACCTCCGCACCGTGCTGCTGCCCGGCAAGCAGCTCGCCCGCTTCTACGAACTCAACACCAACAAGCCCCTCTACTTCGAGCGCGGCCCCGGCGGCAAAGGCTTCGAGCTGACCTACTCCGACAACAAAGCCTCCTCCAACTACGGCTGGGTCTGGGACAGCGAACTCGACGCCCTGCAAGCCACCGGCAGCCAGATCGCCCGAGGTGAAAAAGTCACCTTCCCCCGCACCGAAAAAGAGCGCTGGTCCTCCCCGCCCACCGATACCGACATCGCCACCATCCTCAAAGAACAAGCCCCCGACGGCTCCTGGCCCGTCACCGACGACGAACGCGGCGTCATGCGTGATGCGAATGGCAAAAAGCAAAAGCCCGCCGGTGGCGTGATCTACAGCCTCGACTTCACGCAATATGTGAAAGCGCTCAGCGCGTGGCTGAAAGCGAAAGGAGGAGCGAAATGAATCCTGCGATCATGTGGTTCGTGATGTGGCTGAGCGTGGTCCTACCCGGTCATGCATCTCCATTGCGAGTCAGCGGTGAATTCGAAACGATCAGTATTTCGCATAGTGGGCGGTTTGAAAAAATACAGCTACCTGATGGCGTTGGCGTGGACATGGACGATGCGATTTTGCTCGCTGATCAATCAAGGGCAGAACACCGTTACCTTCTGCTTCAGGTTACTGGCCCTTCTCGCCGGTCAGGAAATGGCAACGGCAACTGCGGCGCTGGCGTCGAAACCAGTATAGTGTGGCTCAAGCTCGCTGACTGGAAGATTGTTGAGTCGAAACATCGCAAAGTCGAGTCCTGCTGGACCGACGAAGGCTTCCTACAAACGCCTCAATGGCAAGACGGCATCTGCAAGGTCGTGTTTTGGGCACCTCGTGAGAACAACCAAGAATTCACGCTGACCTACGACTCAGCAAAGCCTGAAAAAGGCTTCCAACTGGCTTCCAAACCCTTCAACTGAGTCCAAGTCATGAGACACGCGCCATTGTCTTCTCTCTGCGCCCTTCCAATCTCTGCGGTGCTCCTGCTTGGAGTCTCTGGCTTCGCCGCCGAGAAATACGAAAACCCCACGCCCTGGTCCTACCAGCGCATCACGCGGCACCCTGTTCCCGCCACCAAGGACACCACCTGGCCGAAGGACGACCTCGACCGCTTCATCCTGGCTCGTCTCGAAAAGGAAAACCTCCGCCCCATCGGTGACGCGCCTCGCGCCATCCTCATCCGTCGTGCGTCCTTCGATCTGCGCGGCCTGCCGCCTTCTCAATCCGAGATCGACGGCTTCCTGCGCGATCCTTCGCCTGATGACATCGCCTTCGCGAAAGTCGTGGACGCCTTCCTTCAGTCCGAACGCTTCGGCGAGCGCTGGGCACGGCATTGGCTCGATGTCGTGCGCTATGCCGACAGCGTGGGCCGCGTCTGGAATGCGCCGTTTCTGTATGCTGCGCGGTATCGCGACTGGGTCATTGATTCGCTCAACGCCGACAAGCCCTACAACCGCTTCGTCGCCGAGCAGATCGCCGGAGATCTGATTCCTGCGAAGACCGTGCTTCAGCGCCGCGATCAAATCGTCGGCACCGGCATGTTGGCGCTCGGCAGCATGAACGTCCAGGAGGGCAGCTACGAGCAGTACATCCTCGATCAGGTCGATGACCAGATCGACGTCGTCTCCCGCGCCTTTCTCGGCATCACCATCGCCTGCGCGCGCTGTCACGATCACAAAACCGAGCCCGTCAGCCAAAAGGACTACTATGCGCTCGCGGGCATCTTTTACAGCAGCCGCACGCTCAGCGGCACGCCGAATCGCAATGAAGGTGTCGCAGGCGGTTACGTCAGCCCCGAGGCGCTCGTGGATCTTCCCACCACGCTCGATGAACCCGTCGGCCCGCCGCAAAAGCTGCCTGCGGGCCTCCACTCGATGGATGACCTCCGCGAGCTCGGCAACCCGAAGGAAACCATTCGCTACGACCACGATCCGCACTTCTGCATGGGCGTCATCGAAGGCGAGATCAAAGACTGCGAACTCGCCGTCGGCGGTGATCCCTTTGAGCGCGAAGCCGCGCCCGATCGCGGCAAAATGAAGATGCCCGCGCTGCCGCCGATGCCCGTCATTCCGCCGAAATCATCCGGCCGCATGGAACTCGCGCAATGGATGACGCAGCCCACGCATCCGCTCACCTCCCGCGTCATGGTGAACCGCCTTTGGCAGCATCTTTTCGGCGAAGGCCTCGTGCGCACGCCCGATGACTTCGGCATCACCGGCGCTGATCCCACGCATCCTGAGTTGCTCGACCACCTCGCCATTCGCTTCGTCGAAGGCGGCTGGAGCGTGAAGAAAATGATCCGTGTGATGATGCTCAGCCGCACCTACCGACTCGCCACCACCGGCAATCCCGAGCACCCCGACGCCGGTAACAAACTCCGCTGGCGTCAGAACCCCAAGCGCCTCGAACTCGAACCCCTGCGCGACACGCTCCTGCAACTCGCCGGTAAGCTCACCTTTGACCGTCCCGAAGGCATCCAAGTCGCCGGAACCGGTGGCAAAGGCCGTCACGGCGTCACACGCGGTCTGCTCAGCGTCGAAGACCCGTATCGCACCATCTTCCTCCCCGTCGTCCGCGACAACATCCCCGAACTCTTCAGCACCTTCGACTTCCCCGGCCCCACCCAAATCAAAGGCCAGCGCGATGTGACGACGGTCGCCCCACAGGCGCTCTTTTTCATGAACAACCCTCTCGTCGAAGAACTCGCGGCTGAGATCGCCGACAAAGCGGGGAAAGAAGTCAAAACGGCCTACAAGCTCGTCTTGGGCCGTGAGCCGAGTCTTGAAGAAATCAACGACGCCAACGGCTTAGACCTTCAAACACTCGTGCAGGCACTTCTCGGCACGGCTGAGTTTCGATACGTCTTCTAGAATGACAACCATCTCGATAGCATCTGGCATTTTCGCAGTCGCGGCAGCGTCGTGGAGTGCGTGCGGCAGAGATGCCGGAGCCATCCGGCATCGGCGACGCCGCTTTCGAGCGTTCACTGATCTTCATATGCCGAGAGTGCCGTCGAAAGCGGTGCCGTCGATGCGAGGCTTAGCCCTCGCATCTCTGTCACCGCACTCCACGACGCTGCCGCGCTCAAGTTCACACCAATAGAACAATGACCACCCGCCGCCATCTTCTCCAATCCACCAGCGCTGGCTTCGGCTGGCTGGCTTTCAATGCGCTGCATCAGCAGTGGGCGAGTGCCGCAGCACCACCGAAGACGATCAATCCGCTCGCGCCGAAGCCACCGCACTTTGCGGCGAAGGCCAAGCGCGTGATTTTCATGTTCATGCAGGGCGGGCCGAGCCATCTGGACACGTTTGATTACAAACCGGAACTCGCGAAGGCCGAGGAGCAGAAGATTCAGAAGTACATGGGCAGCGCCTTCGAGTTCAAACCGCGCGGCAAGAGCGGCATCATGATTTCGGACGCGTTCCCCGAGCTTTCCAAGCACGCGGACGATCTCTGCCTGCTCAATGGCATGCAGACGCGCACGAACGCGCACCAGATGGCCACCGTGGCGCTGCACATCGGCAGCGAGACCTTTGTGCGACCTTCGATGGGCGCGTGGGTCGTGTATGGACTCGGCACCGAGGCGGAGGACCTGCCCGGCTTTGTCACCATCAATCCCGTGGCCGACACCGGTGGCGCGATGAACTACGGCTCGGCCTTCCTGCCCGCCAGTTTCCAAGGCACACGCCTCAGCAGCGGCGGTGGTGGCGTTCCCGATCTCTCGAATGGCCGCCTCAGCGATGCGCAGCAGCGGAAGCAGATCGAATTCATCCAAAAAGCCAATCGCCGACTCCTCACGGGCGATCCGGGCAACCCCGAACTCGAAGGTGTCATTCAGAGTTACGAACTCGCCTACAAGATGCAGACCAGCGTGCCTGATGTGCTGGATCTCGACAAAGAACCGCAGCACATCCGCGACATGTACGGCCTCGACGACGGCGAAACCGAGCGATTCGGCACCCAATGTCTCATGGCCCGCCGCATGGCCGAAAAAGGCGTGCGCTTTATCCAGCTCACCAGCACCGGCTGGGATCATCATCAGCAGCTCCGCGAAGGCATCACGCGCCAGGCCACCTCCATCGACAAACCCATCGCCGGTCTCATCGCCGACCTGAAGCAGCGCGACATGCTCAAAGACACCCTCATCCTCTGGGGCGGCGAATTCGGTCGCGGCAGCGGCTACGACAACGAACCCTACAACGGCCGCGGCCACAACGGCGGCGGCTACACCATGTGGCTGGCCGGAGGCGGTGTGAAAGGCGGTTTCACGTATGGCAGCACCAACGCCATGGGTGACACCGCTGAAACCGGCATCATCACCACGCATGATCTACACGCGACGGTGCTGCACCTGCTCGGCATCAATCACGAACGTCTGACCTATCGGTATGCGGGACGGAATTTCCGCCTGACAGATGTGCATGGGGTGGTGGCGAAGGACATATTGGCTTAGCGAGGTGCCGTTTGACGTGCCCGATGCGCACGCTAGAGGCAAAGGCATGTCACGCATCGGCACCCCCCTTTCCTCCACTGCTACCAAAGTCATGCTTCTCGGCTCGGGCGAGCTGGGGAAGGAAGTTGTCATCGAACTTCAGCGGCTCGGCTGCGAGGTGATCGCGGTGGATCGCTACGCGAATGCGCCTGCCATGCAGGTGGCGCATCGGAGTCATGTGGTGTCGATGCTGGATGGTGAGGCACTGCGTCGGCTGATTGAGGTGGAGAAGCCGAATTTCATCGTGCCGGAGATCGAGGCCATCGCCACGGACACGCTCGTGGAGCTGGAGAATGAAGGTTACACGGTGGTGCCGACGGCACGTGCGGCGAAGCTGACGATGAACCGCGAGGGCATCCGCCGTCTCGCGGCTGAGGAACTGGGGCTGAAGACCTCACCCTACATCTTTGCGAGTACGGAGGAGGAGTTTCGCGAGGCCATCGCCAAGATCGGGATGCCCTGCGTGGTGAAGCCGATCATGTCCTCCAGTGGCAAGGGCCAGAGCGTGGTGAAGACCGCCGCGGACATCGCCCACTCTTGGCAGTATGCGCAGGAAGGCGGACGTGCAGGGAAGGGGAAGGTGATCGTCGAGGGCTTCGTGGAGTTTGATTACGAGATCACGATGCTGACGGTGCGTCACGTTGGCGGCACGAGCTTTTGCGCACCGGTCGGGCATACTCAGATCAAAGGTGACTACCGTGAATCCTGGCAGCCGCATCCGATGTCACACAAGGCGCTGGAAGCAGCCGAACACATGGCGGGAGCGATCACGAATGCGCTCGGAGGTCGTGGCCTCTTCGGCGTGGAGATGTTCATAAAAGGCGATGACGTGATCTTCAGCGAGGTATCACCTCGCCCGCACGACACCGGCCTGGTGACGCTGATCTCTCAGGACTTGAGCGAGTTCGCATTGCATGTGCGGGCTATTCTGGGCTTGCCCATCCCGAACATTCATCAGCACGGCCCGAGCGCGAGTTGTGCGGTGCTGGTCGAAGGCGAGTCGAGCAATGTGCAGTTTGGTGCACTGGATCAGGTGTTGTCAGAGCCCGACACGCAGGTGCGACTTTTCGGCAAACCGACGGTCAGTGGTCAGCGTCGCATGGCGGTGACTCTGGCCCGTGCGGAAGACATTAACAAGGCCCGTGCCAAGGCTCATCGCGCTGCTCAAGCCATGGAGATCCGGCTTTAATTTAATGACTGCTCCTGAACTTTCCTGGCTCTACTCCACCCAGCTCTACGGCATCAAGCTGGGGCTGGACAATGTCCACAAGCTGCTCACTGCGCTCGAATTGCCCTCTGCTGGGATGAAATTCATCCATGTGGCTGGGACGAATGGCAAAGGCAGCACCTGCGCTTTCATGCATTCGATGATGAAGGTGGCGGGAGTCAATGCGGGGCTCTTTACCTCCCCCCATCTGGTGCGTTTCAATGAACGTATCCGCGATGCTGAACGTGAGATCACGGATGAGGAAATCGAGGCTGGCTTGAAGAAGCTGCGTCTGCTGGTGGCCGATTGGGAGACGCACCCGACCTTCTTCGAACTCGCTTTTGCATTGGCTCTGGACTGGTTCCGGCAGAGAGGTCTGGAGTGGGTGATTTTGGAGACGGGTCTCGGTGGCAGGTTGGATGCAACGAATGCGATCACACCCGAGGTAAGTGTGATCACGCGTATTGGGTTTGATCACATGGAGCAACTCGGCGACTCGCTCGCCAAGATCGCGGTGGAGAAGGCGGGTATCATCAAGCCAGGTGTCGCTGTGGTAACTGGAATGCAGGACCCATCCGCGATGAACGTGATTGAGAAGGCCGCGAAGGCGCAAAAAGCACCGCTCATCGTTGTGGACGGCCCTTTAAGTGAAGTGGAACTCGGGCTCGATGGTCCTCATCAAGCTTGGAATGCCGCCCTGGCCTTGGAAGCAGTGCGCGAGGCGGGCATTCGTCTGCCCGCTTTGGTTTTGGAGCAGGGATTGCGCGAGGTGAAGTGGCGTGGACGTTTTCAAAAGCTGCGAGGTGACCGGCTCATACTCGATGGAGCACACAATCCTGAGGCAGCGATGGTGCTAGCTGGAACTTGGGAGCAGGTGTTTCCTGGAGAGAAGGCAGAGATCATCTTTGCGGCTGCGAAAGATAAAGATGCTCTCGCCATCCTGGAGATCCTGACGCCCATCGTGGCGGCCTGGCACTTCACGGCCTTCAAATCTCCACGCGCGATGTCGCCGGAGCAGTTGCGTGAGCTTTTAACCCACTTCGATGCCCCGAAGGTGCCGGTCAGGTGTCATGAAGATGTCGCGTCCGCCCTTCAGTTTCCGGCGACACGGCGACAGCTAGTGTGTGGATCGCTTTACCTCGTTGGCGAGGCGCTCGCGTTGGTGGAGGGAGAGCAGGGGAGTTTTCAGTCGAGTCTTCAATAAAGAAGGTGGTGTCGAATTTGGAGTGAAAATTCCACTCAACGATTCGCCCGTTTCCGATTTCAGAGGGCATTCGTAACTCATCACAAATCCCCCCCACACAACTATGTTGCTCATCATCCTTCTTACCTTTGCGTTATCTCTTTACGCCCAGTGGAAAGTCAGCTCCAACTACAGTCGCTACTCGCAGGTTCCTGCCAGCTCGGGCTACACCGGGGCGCAGATCGCCCAGCGTATTCTTGATCTGAATGGCATCCGTGATGTCAGCATCCACTCCTCGCCTGGCCATTTGATCGACCATTATGATCCATCGAACCGCCGTCTGGTGCTCTCGGACGAAAACTATCATGGCAGTTCGGTCGCGGCGCTCGGCATCTCGGCCCACGAGTGTGGTCATGCCATTCAGCACGCCCGCAGCTATGCGCCGCTTCAATGGCGCATGGCAGCCGTTGGGATCACGACGTTTGCAGGCAGCATCATCCCGATTCTTGCCATCGGCAGTTGGTTCCTGGCTCCAAAGATCGTCTTTCCATTGCTCGCCGCCGCCTTTGGCGTCGTGATGCTCTTTCAACTGGTGACTCTGCCGGTCGAGTTTGATGCCACCGCCCGAGCTAAAAAGGTGCTCGCCACCACAGGTGCGGTTGCCCAAGGCAGCGAATTCAACGCCATGAGCCGGGTGCTCGATGCAGCCGCTCTCACCTACGTCGCGGCTTTCCTGAGTGCTCTCGCCGGGTTCCTTCAATATCTTCTACCCCTGATCATGGGGGGGCGAAATGATGAAGAATGATGGGCAAGCATGGTTCCTCGGACTGCCCGATTGGGGCAATTTTTGCCCAACGTGTCATTGCGATGGCAAAAACTTGGAATGAAGTGCGCGGATGGTTTCCCATCCACGCCATTTTCCGCTCATGCACCTTTTTACAGCCATCACGATACTTGGATTGTTAAGCGCCACATTCGCTCAGCAGCCGAAAGAGTTGCCTGCACCGCCTTCTGCTCCGCTACCAGCCGCCCCAGGCGTCGATGCAGCCAGACAGCTTGCTGAGGCTCAGCAGCGTCTAAAAAAAATCTCCGCCACGGAGTATGATCTCGATGGCATCCGCATCAACGCTGCCACACGTGAAGTTCGTCTTCCTGCCCAGGTCTGCCTGAAAAAAGCGCCTATCGAGTACATGCTGACAACAGATACAGGCAAGACTCACGAGACTGTTTTCACTACCACTGTATCTCCCACAGCCATCCAGGTGGCACTGCTGCTGGCAAACTATCAGCCCGCCACCGAGGGACTGTTGACGCACGTCCCACCGGAGGAGCGGCCAAAAATCTGGAAGGAGGAACCGCCTAAGGACAAGGGTGGTAATCGCGTGAAAATCATGGTCGTGTGGAAGGTCGAAAAAGAAACCAAGACTGCTCCACTCAGCGTGATGATGCAGGATTCCGACATCCGAAAGCCGCCCGCCGACCTCGACACCTGGGTATTCAATGGTTCTTACATCGACGAGCGTGGCTTCATCGCGCAGCACGAGGGTTCCATCATTGGGGCCTGGTTGGACCGTGGTGCCATCATCAACTCACCCGCGAAAGGCAACTGGCGGGATGACCTTTGGATTTCACTGCCCGATAATATTCCTGAAGAGGGCACACCCGTCACCATCATCATCACTCCTGCAAAATCATGAAACTGCACACACCCTTCCTGCTGTTACTGACGGCACCTCAAATCCTCTTTGCACAGGCGGCGACACAGCCCGCCCGCCATGAGTCTTTGAAACAAGAGATCCGACTGTCCTATGACCGCGGCTTGGCTTTCCTGAAATCAAAGCAGAATCCTCAGACCGGTCAGTGGGGGGATGCAGAGCCTGTCGCTTTTACTGCGCTAGCGATCACCAGCATCCTGCTTGCCCCGGAGCGCAAACCCAATGACCCACTGCCGCCTGAAGTCGAAAAGGGCATCGCGTTCCTCATGAAGAACGTGCAACCCGATGGTGGGATCTATGTGAAAGCCCGAGCCAACTACAATACCTCCCTGGCTCTCACAGCACTCATGCTTGCACCAAGTCAGGAGCGTGAGCCTGCATTGCTTGCCGCACGTCGCTTCATCATCGGCCAGCAGAACGACTTCGACGAAAAGGGCAAACTTGACAACCCTTTCGACGGTGGAGTTGGTTATGGAACACCGAAGCCGAACAACCCTGCTCATGCCGACCTCTCGAACACTCATTTTGCTCTGGAAGCCTTGTATTACTCCCACGCTCTTCTCGCTGACAAAGGGGATACCGGTAAAAACGAACCGCAGCTCAACTTTGCTGCTGCCATCCAATTCGTTCAGAATTGTCAGAACCGCTCCGAGACCAACAAAGCTTCATGGGTCAGCACTGATTCCAAAGATGCCGGTGGATTCATCTACAGCCCCGGCGAAACACGCGGTGGCGAAACCAAGACAGCGGATGGCCGCACGGCACTTCGGAGCTATGGCAGCATCAGCTACGCGGGCATGCTCAGCTTCATCTATGCTGGTCTCGATAAAGATGACCCGCGAGTGAAGGCCGTCCTCCAGTGGATCACTGAAAACTACACCCTGAATGAAAACCCCGGACTGGGGGCCCAAGGTATGTACTACTATTTCCACACCATGTCTAAAGCTCTCTCCATCGCCGGAGTGGACTTCCTGAAGACCAAGGATGGCAAAGTCATCGACTGGCGCGCCGACTTGGCTGGCAAGCTACTCGGACTTCAACTTGGCGACGGCTCGTGGGCCAATTCTGAGGGCCGGTGGATGGAAAGCGACGCTCTGCTGAGCACTTCCTACATTCTCATGGCTCTCGCTCGTGTTCACGCCACATTTTAAACCCGAAGAACGCCGCCGAGGGTCGGGTTTTTGGCAAAAAGTGTCATTTTTGGGTTTTCCTTGCTAGGAGGAAACTTTCCTTGACCCTAGAAACGCCCCCTTTTAGGGTTAGAAAGACTAGAAACTTGGTAGGTAAGCATCACTTTTGCGATTTTTTGAAGAAAAGTCGGTGGTGCTACCCTGCCTGATTACAAGTCATTCATTTCCAATCCCTTTCCCCTTTTTATTCACATGCTTGGTAATATTTTCGGCTTTGTAGCCAAAGACATTGGTATCGATCTCGGCACCGCTAACACTCTCGTTTATGTTAAAGACCACGGAATCGTTCTCCGTGAGCCTTCTGTCGTCGCAGTGAAAACGGGCACAAATGAGGTGGTCGCCGTGGGAGACGACGCGAAGAGAATGCTTGGACGCACCCCTGGCGGCATTACGGCGATTCGTCCCCTCAAGGATGGAGTGATCGCCGATTTTCGGGTGACAGAGGCCATGCTGCGCCACTTCATCCGTAAGGTGCATAACAACCGCCGTGCCATGCGTGGTCCGCGAGTGGTTATTGCCGTGCCATCAGGTATCACCGAAGTCGAAAAACGTGCCGTGAAGGAAAGCGCCGAGGCCGCTGGAGCACGTGAAGTGTATCTCATTGAAGAACCAATGGCTGCTGCGATCGGTGTGGGACTGCCTGTGCAGGAAGCGGCGGGCAACATGATCGTCGATATCGGTGGTGGCACCACGGAGGTGGCAATCATCTCCCTCAGCGGCATCGTTTACAGTCGTAGTGTGCGTGTGGCTGGCGATGAACTTGACGAGTCGATCATCAACTACATGAAGCGCGCCTACAATCTGATGATCGGAGAGCGCACGGCAGAAGAAATCAAGCTGCGCATCGGTAGCGCCTTCCCGTTGGGTAAGGAAACGACGATGGAAGTCAAAGGACGTGACATGGTAGCCGGGCTCCCAAAAACCATCACGATCACCAGTCAGGAAGTTCGTGAAGCGATGCTGGAGCCACTGAATGCGATCATTGATGCAGTCCGTACCACTTTGGAACGTTGCCCTCCTGAACTCGCAGCCGACCTTGTTGACCGTGGCATTATGCTCGCAGGTGGCGGTGCCCTGCTGCGTGGTTTGGACAAGCTACTTCAAGAAGAAACCGCCTTGCCTGTACATGTAGCCGAGGATCCTCTCAGTGCTGTGGGTGAGGGTGCCGGTCGTGTGCTCAATGAACTTGAGTTCTTGAAAAAGGTCAGCACCACCGAGGTCTGATCCTGAAGACGATCCACCCCAGTGATTTCTGAATCATTGGGCAGATCAAACCGGAGCCTTGGTGCCCATGAAAAAGCTCAACATTCTAGCGCTGCTGATCTTCGTTGCTGCGGTCGTGTCAGTATTCACGCTCGACACGCCGACGACGCGCGAAATCCAAAGCAAGGTGATGGCGGTGTTGTCACCGTTCATTCATTCAAGCACAGTCATCGAAGAAGGGATCACTACAGCCTCGGCACCCGTCTTGGATCCACGTGAGCTGAAGCGGGATAATGAACGTTTGCAGATCGAGGTGGAGCGGCTGCGAATCATCTCGCAGAAATACACACAGACGCTCGATGAGAATAATCAACTCCGCGAACTCATTGAATTCAAACAAACATCACCCTTCAAGATGGTCGCTGCCCGGGTGGTTAAACGTGTGTCTTCGACCTGGTGGAACACGTTAATCATCGACAAGGGCATGCTTGATGGGTTGGCGACGGATACTCCCGTGATCAGCGCATCTGGGTTAATCGGCAAGACTGGCAAGATGGCACCTCACATGGCCGAGGTTATTTTGCTGACAGACGAGATGTGCCGCGTGTCAGCGAAGATTGACGGCACGTTGGAGCAGGGAATCATTTCTGGTGAACGCGCCGGGCTCGATCTCCGTCCTGACCTGCACTTGCGCTTTCTAAGAAGAGAGGCGGCTATCAATCCCGGATCATTGGTGCATTCAACCGGCGAGGGAGGTGTGTTTCCTTCGGGGTTGCTCATTGGACGCGTAAAGCGTTTTGAAATCAAAGACATCACAGGCGAGGCCATTGTAGAGCCTGCTGTGGACCTGTCTCAACTCAGGCATGTATTCGTTCTGGAGGTCCAGAATCCAGAAGAAACTCCAATCAAGAATTGATGGAACCAAAGCCATGTTTTTTTACCCGGTAACCATTCTCCTACTACTGCTGACCTTCGTGGTGCAGGAGTTCTTGCCGGGTATTGCCATGGCACATCATGCTACGCTTCTTCTGCCACCTGTTTACTTTTTCACCGCAGCCGTGGCTGTGCCCTTTCCAATGATGCTGTTGCTGTCCTTTATCACAGGGTTGCTCTGGGATGCCAGGCATCTGCCTGGCGCGGTGCGTTTTGTCGAAAATTCGGCGGACAGCTTGATTGCCGGCCCCTTGGGAATGCCCGAGATCGTGAGTGGAGGCGGTTTTGGCATCGGTATCTCGATCATTGTATTCGCCCTTCTTGGCACATTCCTTCAAGGTGTGCGGCCTTTGTTTAAACGCGGACGTGTAGAACTGCCGGTATTGCTGGTGGGTTTCACGACCTTTGCCTGGCTCCTGCTTGAATATCTAATGCAGACCTTCCTGCGAGGAAGCCTATTTTTTCCGACGGCGGTATGGACGAAAATGATCACGGACGCAATGCTCGCCATGCTAGCTTCCCCTCTCTTGTTTTTGCTTCTGTATTCTCTGGCGGGTCTTTCACGTTATGAGATCAAGTATGACGGATTGAGATATTCCTTCGATGGTCGTTAAATACCGATTCAGACTCTATCTTCTCACCCTGGCCATGTTCGGTGGCTTCGGTGTGTTGGTGTATCGTCTTTGGTGGCTGCAGATCGAGCATCATAAGGATTTCGTGAACAAAGTGCCGGAAGCCAGACGCGAACGTGCCCGCCTGCCAGGCGTACGTGGTGAGATCAAGGATCGCAACGGCGTCGTGCTGGCCACGAACAAGGCCACCTTTGAAGTGCGCGTGAATCTAAAGGAGGTACTTGATGAGTATCTCCGGCAATGCCGAATCAAAAAAGTCGAGGTGCCAACGATCAAAGTTCAGTTTCTTGACCGTGGCATCATGCGACAAAAGGATGAACCAGACATTGTTCAGATGTTCAAGGAGCTCATTGAGGCGCGTCTTGCTGAACTCGGACTGGCGGTAAAACTCAATGATGACCAGGATCTGCGAGTTCATTACCGCAGTTTCGCTGGAGTGATTCCATGGGTGTATCGTGACAACCTGACCTTTTCCGAATTCAGCCGTTTTGCCGAGCATAATCTTTCTCTCCCTGGAGTGACAGTCGCCGAGCGTGGCAGTCGGGTCTATCCACTCGGCGCGCTGGCCTGTCATATCATGGGCTTTGTGCGACTTCCCGATGATCAACGCGTATCCGAAGAAGAAAGGAAAGGCTGGGATTACTATGTGCCTGATGATTATGGCGGCGCGGGGGTGGAGAAGAGCTTCGACAAATATTTGCGAGGACGCGCCGGGGTGCGTGTGATGCAAAAGAACGAGCGCGGACGCATAGTTGGTGATGTCCGTGATGCCTATGAACCACCGCGCAAAGGCAATGATGTGTTTCTCACGCTTGATGCCCGAATTCAATTCATTGCCGAAAAAGCTCTGCGCGATGGTAACATCGGACGCGGCAGCGTTGTGGTCATTCAGCCGCAGACGGGGGAGGTGTTGGCGATGGCTACGGTTCCAAACTATGATCCAAATCGCTTCATCCCAAGCATCAAGCAGGAAGACTGGGATGCTCTCAACGACAATCCTGTCATTCCCATGCTCAACCGTGCCACACGCGGTTTCGCGCCTGGATCAACCTATAAAGTGCCCATCGCACTCGCTGGATGTTTGGCACATATCCAGGGAAGCCGGTTCAATTGCAGTGGTAGCGTGACTTATGGCTCCAAGGCCATGCAGTGCTGGATTCAGCGGCAGAGTGGTGGTTCACATGGAAGTCTGGGGCTCAGCGATGCGCTTATGCGCTCCTGCAATTGTTTTTTCTACCAGTATGGAAATGCCGCTGGCATTGATCAGATCACCAAGGTTGGCAAAATGCTCGGCCTCGGTGAAAAGACCGGGATCGAACTTGAGGAAGAAGACACCGGCATCCTGCCCAACCCGCAATGGCTACGGTTACGGAGTCCGCAAGAGCGTTGGAGTTCGGGCTACACAGCCAACGTGTCCATCGGCCAGGGGCAGGTGCTTGCTACACCACTGCAAATGGCTTCGGTAGCTGGCGCGGTCGCTTCAGGTAAGGCATACAAACCGCATCTCTTGTTCCAGGTGAAGGATGGGGCAGAAATTATCGAGCCACATAAGCCGGTATTGCGTGCAGATTTGAGCCAGTATTTTCCGGCCGACGATCTTGAACTTGTTCGCAGAGGGATGTGGAAAGTAGTCAATGATGTTGGGGGCACGGCCAAAGCGGCACGCATCACAGGAGTCGAGGTGGCTGGCAAGACGGGCACTGCACAGGCTTGGCGCGAAGATGAGGAAGGGCACAGCGTAGTGGACAACCATACGCTCTTCATCAGCTTCGCCCCTTATGTGAATCCCAAGTTCGCCATTTGCATCATCGTCCAAGGTGGCAAGTCGGGTGGGGGCTGTGCGGCACCAGTGGCACAGCGCGTGCTGGAGCAGTCTCTTGCGCTTGAACAGGGATACGATCCCAAAATCGAGCGCCTGACCGAGGTCGCGGGTAACTTCAATAAAATCGAGTCGGTCACCTACGCTGACTCCGGTCTGCCGTTGGTGGCAAGCGCAGATGAGGACGGTGACACCGGCACTGCCGAACTGCCTGAGCGTAAATCGACTGACACCGCGAAGCGTCCCAGCATCGCTCCAAATATTCGCAAGACGGGTGACTCCAATGAGTCATCCGGGGTGAACTCCAATCGTGACGGAACGAAGCCCCGCCGGGGGATCTTCAACCGTGGAGCACCTTCTCCGGCACCCAGCCAGCCTGCCCCATCTGGTGGCGGGCTATTCCGCAGACTCTTTCGCACACCGCAGTGATGGAGTCCGCACCTCGTCTATTCACCCCTTTTATCCAACCCATCCATGGCACTAACTTTTGTTCAACGCGTTAAAGAATTCATCACCGGTAAAAAAGACATCAAGACAGGCACCCGCCTCGTCATCAACTGCGAGAAATTGGAGAACCGCGTGGCTCTTCTGGACAATGGAGCTATCGAAGAGTACACGATCGAACGCACGGGAACCAGCACCATCGTCGGCTCCATCTACAAGGGGCGTGTGAAAAACATCGAACATGGCTTGAAGGCGATGTTCATCGACATCGGTCTCGATAAAAATGCCTTCCTCCATTTTTGGGATGCCATTCCTGAAGCGCTTTCCAATCAAGGAATGGAGGAGGTCAGCCGCAGCGGATCCAATAAAAGCAAGCAGAAGCGCATCAAGGCCGAGGACATCCCGCAGCTCTATCCCGTCGGTTCTGAAATCATGGTTCAAGTTACCAAAGGACCCATCGGCAACAAAGGCCCGCGAGTCACCACAAACATCTCGTTGGCCGGTAGATTGCTCGTGCTCATGCCACAGAATGACCAGTTCGGCATCTCCCGTAAAATTGAGGAGCCTAAGGAACGTGCCAGGCTGCGCAAGATCATCGAACGGGTGAATCTCCCTGAAAACCTCGGCCTAATCATGCGCACCGAAGCCTCCGGCAAGCGTGCTCGTCACATCATCAGGGATCTAAGTCTCCTCATCGAACAGTGGAACGACATTACAGGCAAACGTGACAGCAAAGGAGCTCCGGTCTGTTGTTTCCAGGAGCCCGAACTGATTGAACGTACCGTGAGAGACTTTCTCACCGAGGACATCGACGAAGTCGCCTGCGATGACTTGGAAACTGTGGAGCGCATGCAAAAAATGGCGGCTTTAATTTCTGGACGAGCCAAGCGCCGAATCACCCACTACCAGGGCCAGACGGCCATTTTTGAGGCCTACGGCATCCAGAAGCAGATCGACAATGCTTTCTATCGTCAGGTCTGGCTGCCATGTGGCGGCTACATTGTCATCGATCAGACCGAGGCGCTGGTCTCCATCGACGTGAATACAGGCCGCAACAAAGGTGGCAAAGACCAGCAGGACAAAGTGCTTGTCGAAACCAATCTCGAAGCTGCAGCCGAAGTCGCTCGCCAGCTACGACTGCGCAACATGGGGGGGCTTATCGTCGTGGACTTTATCGACATGAAGCACCGCAAGGATCAGCAGGCAGTTTACAAATCCATGCTTGATCACCTCAAGCGAGACAAGGCCAAGACACAAATCCTGCCGATCAGCCAGTTTGGTCTCATGGAAATGACTCGCCAGCGTCTCCATGAAAGCCTCAGCAGCGCTCTTTATGAGCCGTGCCCCTACTGCAAAGGCCACGGGCAGGTGAAAACGATCTTTACCATGAGTGTTGAGCTTCAGCGGGCGCTCAGTTCCATCCTTGGACGTGGCAAGCCTGAGCAGAAAAATCTGGTCGTTGTCGTGCATCCAGAAGTCATGCAGCGTCTAAAGACTGAGGATGGTGAATTGCTCGTCTCTCTTGAACGCAAGTATGAGGCCCGGCTCACTTTCCGCAGTGATCCGACACTCCATCGTGAAGAGATGAAGATTACCAGCACCCAGACGGGGGAGGAAGTTCGGCCATGAAACCGTACTTAGGTGCGTCATCGGATGACATCTCTCCTGATTTTCTTGCTGACTCTTGATTGAACATCCCCACCGACTTCTCCTGTCCCAGCGTTCATGCCTTCTTCCTCCTCCCGTAATCGTAATCTCTTCATCGGTGCCAGTCTCTTTATTGTCGTGGCTTTGTATTTTGGCTGGCAGTGGGCTGGCCAGGATAATACGCCGCTTGCGGTGGTGAAGAACGACGCGCCAAAGACTGGGACGGAATCCGTCAAATCGGCAGACGCCCTTAGTTCTGGCTCATCCAGTAAAACTGTGATGAATGGTGGACCCGACCGCCTTATCACTGTCGAAGAAGGGGATGTGATGATCGATGAAATTCTCCGCTCGAACAAAGAGATCCCTCAAATGGCACGAGATCTCCACGACTTGGTCAAAAAGCTCAATGGTGAGGCCCAGGTGAATGCCAGTCGTCACTTGGTCAATCTCACCAGCGATGAAGACTATGGGCTGATCGCAGGGTACCTCACGGATGCCAAAATGAACCCAGATGTCATTGAAGTGCTGTTTTCAGATCTCATGAACCGCAACCGCATCCTCCAGATGCCCCTTTTCATGAATCTTCTAAAGAATCCCGCCCACCCGCAAAATGAACAAGTCCGCAACGTCCTCACCATCCTTGCCGGTGAAGATTTTGGCACCGATTGGGCAAAGTGGGATCAGTGGGCTCAGCAAGAGATCAGGAGTCAGCAAGCGGGGAATTGAATCTGCCAAAAAGCGTAGTGCATTCGGCTACTACTTCGGGCACCCTGATCTCAGGGTTGTCTGAAAACAGAATGGCATTCTGGCAATTCTACTCAAGCTTGCCAAGCACATAGGAATCAACGTATTGGTTCGAGTTAAGGCTTTATTAAGATTGATTTGATGATCATTCAAAATTAATTTTTTCGCCCTTCCCGCTCCCACTGACCGCCCATGCCGTACCTGGCCTTTAATCTCAATGATGGAAATGAGTTCGTCTTCGATATTCTCGAAGAGCGGCTTTCCATAGGACGAGATGCCAAAAATGACATTGTCATCGACAACACCTACATCTCCGGCTCCCATGCCGAGTTCGTTCGTCAGCCAGATGGAATCTATGAGCTCGTAGATCTGAAGTCTTCCAACGGCACCTTCGTCAATGGCAAGCGCATTGAGCGATCTCTCGTCAAAGGCGGTGACAAAATCCGCTTCGGCCAGCTTGATGCGAGATTCCGTGAACGTGCACCGAAGGGGACTGCTCCCGCTTCGGGCACCAAACCCAGTTCGCCATCCAAGGCTGGGGCAGCCCCATCCGATGGTCGCCGTGGAGATACCGAAACCATCCCGGCACGAGATACTGAACCAAAGAGCGAGACCAGCCCAATCGAGCCCAGCCGTTCTCCTCAGAGCTCCAATACAGCCACCGCCCCTGCCGCAGCCAGCCTCCCTATCGCCAGGCCTTCCACCACGTCTGATCCAGCGTTGCATAGGCAGGCTGATGAGCTCAAACATGAAGTCCAGCGGCTCAAACAGGAGCGTGATCAATTGCGTTCAGAGAACGAAAAAGAATCACGTCGCCGCGAGGAGATACGAGAGCTGGAAAAGACACTCGAAGATCAGCGGAAAGAGGTGCGTTCAACCGATGCCCAGCTTGCTGAGTCCCGCGCTCAACTGACCACCACGCAGGCGGAGGTAGAGAAGCTCGCCTCCAAGCGACGCGAAGCAGCCAGCACCCTGGTCCAAACACTTTCCAGCCAGCGCGCGGAGCACGAAAACCTTCTCCCAGGCTTGCGGGCCGATGTCCAAGTTCTGAAAACTGAACTGCAGACTCTGATTCAGGACAAAAAGTCCACTGTAGCCGCCTTGGAACGTGTTCAGGCAGACCGCCAGGCTGCCGTCGAACAGACCGAGTCCCTGCGTGCAGAGTCGGCCAACCTTCAAAAATTGCTCACCGAGAAAAGAGGCACTCTCGAAGCGGAGATGAAAACCAAGCTTGCTGAAGCCAATCAGGCAGAGGCCAGACTGCGCGAAATCACTGCCAAAGTCATTGCTTCAGAAAAGCGGGTCAGCGATCTGGCTGTGGCACAAAAGCAGTTCACCGAGAGTCAGGCCGCGCTGAAGGAGACCGAGTCACGACGTCAGATCGAAGAAAAAGCTTTGGCAGACCTGATCAGGCAGCAGGAAAGGCTGCGCAAGGAACTCATCACTCTTGAGGACGGCATCAGAGCTGGCACTGGTCAGGTCAATGACCTCACCAAAAAGATAAAATCAGAAGAAGTCCGTGCGTCTGATGCCTCTGCAAGGCTCGAAAAATCCACGGCTGCACTGCAAGCCGCCGATGCCAAACGTGCAGAGGCCGAAGCTGCCACAGCAAAAGCACGAGAGGAAGAGAAAGCTCTTCGCAGGGCCATTCCCAACCTGAACACAGAAATGGCCGGACTCCAGGCCGCCCTGACCAAGCTGGCCCGCGAGCGTGAGGAAGCCTCCCAGTATGTCACCCGTCTAAATGTCAGCACGGATGATGGTAATAAGCGCATCGCGGCACTCCAGCAGCAGATCAGCCAGCTCGAAGAAGCGCAGCGTGTGCGTGAAGAGCGTGTGATGAAATCGCAGGTCGAGGCCGATCAGGAAGCTGCGCGTCTCAAATCGGCTCAAGAAAAAACCCGCGCTGCCGAGAGCGCCCTTCAAGACATCGAGCGCGAGGTGAAGGACATCAAACTCAAAGTCGATGCCACACGCGCTCAACTCACCGGCTTGGAGTCGGATCTCAAGGCGCGACTCGACCGTGTCGAATCCCTCAAGCTAGAGGAGGATCGTCTCTTGAGAGAACTCACTGAGAGGAAAGGCAGCATCGCTTCTCTCGAATCAGCCCTGGCTGAACTGCGTGACAAGACGCATCAGGAAGAAAAGCGCGTCAGTGAATTCACCCACATTGGCGGCCAGATTCTCAGCTTCGGTGCCGCCCTCGCCAGCTTGCAAACACGACAGGATGAGGCCGCGAAAAATCTTCGTGACGCAGCCGAGCGCGATCTGGCTCTCCAGGTGAAAATCAATGCCCTTCAGGAAGCCAGCAACAGGGAGGCCGCCCGCGCCGAAGAGATCCGGCAGGAGCGCACCCGAGTGGAGACAGAGTTTAATGTCTTCAACGACATAGCCCAGAAACAAAAGGCCAGCCTTCAAGTGATTGAGGCCGAGCAGCGCAAGCGCCTGTCCGAGATCGAGCGCCAGCTTCATGCCCAACTTTCACAGACGGAGCTTCTCAAAAACGAGCTTGCCATGCTCCATGACCGCCGTGCGGAGTTTGCCCAGGCAGAGTCTCAGCTCAAGCACTGGCAGGGCATCGAAGCTCGCCTTCGCGGTCAGTTGCTGGAGCTGGAGGAGAAGCACGAGATCATGCGTCGAGGTTTGACGACAGATGAGTCCACTGTGGTCATGTTTGCCAATGATCTGATCAAGCGCATTGACCTTATCGACGCGCTCACCTCCCGCTACGCCGGTCACAATGGCGGTGATGTCGTCGCGCAACTACAGACTCTGCGTGCCTCCTTCGAGGACATTCTCTTCCAGCATGGCGTCAGCGAGTTTGACGTGGCCCTTGGTACCGAAGTCGATACCAACCTGCGCAAGCGCATCGCTGTCGTGGACAGTGTGCCAGGCAAGGACAAGCCACGCGTCATTGAAACTTGCCGTTCCGGCTTTATCTACTCTCGCGAAGAGGGCCATGAGGTCATCCTCCGCAAAGTGGAGGTCAAAACTTCCAGTCAGTAATTTTCCCGGCAGCCCACTTCACATCCCTCAATTCTATACTCCCATGGCAGACTACGTTGGCATCGATCTCGGCACCACCCTCTCGGGCTTGGCATATCTCAAATCCGACGGCAACCCGGAGATCGTTCCAAATGCCGATGGTGAGCGTCTCACGCCCTCTGTTGTCTTCTTTGACAATCACGAAGACGTGAAGCTGGTCGGTAGCGCTGCGCGTGATGGCGGTGAGCCAGACCGCACCATTTTCCAGATCAAACGTCACATGGACGATCCCGAGTATCTGGTGACGATCGACGGCAAGAAGTGGACCCCGGCTGAAATCTCCGCCCTCATTCTCGCCAAACTCAAGCGTGAGTGCTCGAAGATCATTGGCGACATCAATGAGGTCGTCATCACCGTGCCGGCGAACTTCAATGAACTCGCGCGTAAAAGCACCATCGCCGCTGCCGAGATGGCCGGGATGAAGGTGAAGCGCCTCGTCAATGAGCCCACCGCTGCCGCTGTTTATTATGCGCACAATCAGGGCGTTCAGGGCCGCGTTCTGGTCTATGACCTCGGCGGGGGCACGCTGGACACCACGATTCTCGAAGTTCAGGGAGATAACATTCGCATCCTCACGAGTGAAGGCGCTCGTCATCTGGGCGGCAGCAACTTTGATGAGATGCTGCTCGACTCCTATGCCGAGCAGTATGCCAAGCAGACCGGTGCCAAACTCTTCGCCGACGAGCGGCATCGCCGCCGCATTCTTCAGGCCACGGAAGATGCGAAGAAGATGCTCTCGAAGCTCCAGCGTGTGAATGACACTGTCTCCAATGACAAGAATGATGGCATCGCCCGCATCGACCTCACTCGCGAAGGCTTCGAAAAGCTCGTGCGGCACATGCTGACACGCACCGTCATGCTCGTCGAGCAGGCGCTGGATTCCGCCAAATTGAAGCCAGGAGATATCGATCACGTCGTGCTTGTCGGAGGTTCCACGCGCATCCCCAAGGTGAAGCAGATCTTGGAAAAGATGTTTGGTAAAACGCCCAAATCGTGCAGCAATGTCGATGAATGCGTGGCTCTTGGAGCGGCTCTCTTTGCCAAGAAATCCGCGCGCATTCAAGAGGTCTGCAATGCCAGCTACGGCACCCTCGCCATGATTTACAATGCCAGGACAGGTGAGGAGAAGCTCATGAACTCCATTGTCATCCCGAAGAACACGCCCATCCCATGTTCCCGCACCCAGGTCTATCAGACCAGCGAGGACAACGAGCGCGTGATCGAGGTGGACATCACTCAGGGGGAGGATGAAGACCCTCGCTACATTGACGTCATCGGGCGCATCACCCTCGAAGTTCCGGCCAATCGTCCCAAGGGCTGCGAAGTGGCCGTCACCTTCAGTTATGATGAAAACCAGCGTGTCCGAGCCCTCGTTGTGGACAAGCAGTCCGGCCGCAGCCGCGAAGTAGCCGTCAGTTATAAAGGTGCTGGTGTCCTTTCCGAAGAGGATCTGAAGAAGAAGAGCGTCAGCCTGCGCCAGATGCGGATTGAATAGTCTCAGAAATCATTCCGCGAACCCGAGCCCCATACCGCCATGTTTAAAAAGATCCTCCAATCTCTCTCCAAATCCCAGCAGGCCAAGACACAGGCTCCTGCCAAGGCACCCGCACCAGGCGCCGCGCCACGCTCGGGTGTGCTGGATCGTGTCGTGAAACCCGGTGCGCCTGCTGCCACCTCCGCTCCCCAGACACCTGAGGATCTTTGTGAGGTTTCAGCAAAGATGCCCAAAGATCAGATCCAGGCTCGTTTGAAGCTGCTCTATCGCCGTTTCAATCGGAGCGCCTCCAGCCTTGATCCAAAAATCCGCGCGGAAGCAGATAAGATGCTGGATGCCATCGTCCTCGTGCGTGAAAAGCACTTCGGCGAACTCTAATCGGATGACGTCACCAGGGGCTGCGAATTGCGCATGGCTCACGACTTCGTCGCGCTGACGCAATACACCGCCTTCTCACTGCGCAGGATGAGCTTGTTCCCCACCACGGCAGGCGTGGCGTTCATCTGGCTGTCATCGAGCGGTGGGATCGTGGCGATCTTTTCAAAGCTGGGTTTGGCGGCGAGTATGAAGGTGCCGTTGCGGCGGGAGACAGCGTAGAGCTTGTCGCCGATGAGCACGGGGGAGGCATAGAAGGGCTTGCCGCCACGTCCACGTCCGCCGCCTTCCATCACTCGCTCGCGATACACGTCCTTGCCGGTCTTGGCCTCCATGCAGAGGGCGAAGCCGCCGTCATTCACGACATAGAGATGACCATCATGCAGCACGGGCGTGGGCACATAGCTGCTGCTTTGGCTCTGCCAAACCATGTTTGTGCTCGTGACATCGCCTTTGCCGCCGAGCTTGATCCCGGCGCTGCCTGCCGTGGGATAGCCGCCATACATATACACGACATCTCCATCCTGGATCAGGGCAGGGGACACATTGCCTGGCAGGCCGTGCGTGGCATACCAGCGGAGCTTGCCTGTGTCAGGGTTCAGTCCCCAGATTTCCTGGGCGATTGGGAAGATGAGATCCGTCCGACCATTCGTCTCGATGATGCTCGGCGTGGAGTAGGCCAGATCGATCATGTCACCACCGGCACGCCAGAGTTCCTTGCCGGTCTTTTTGTCGAGAGACACCAGCATCCGGCTCTCGTCCGTGGCATTCACGATGAGGCTGTCTTTGTAGAGGATGGGACTGCCGCCCGAGCCCCAACGGCGACCGCTCGATCCGGTGCCCAGCGGTGTGTGCCAGACTTGTTTCCCTTCCATGTCGAAGCACACCGCTCCTGATTTGCCAAAGAAGACATAGACGTGGGTGCCATCGCTCACCGGCGTGCTCGTGGCGTAGCCGTGCTCGGTGATGAAGCCCTGCCACTCGTCCTCCACGCCTTGCGTCTTCACGCTGGACTGCCAGAGCTTCTTCCCATCGGCCAGACTCAGGCAGACCAGATGGCGCTCCAGCTTGCTCATGTCTTTGTTCTCCGGCTTGTCGCCGTAGCCTGTCCAGCAGGTCACGAAGATCTTGTCGCCGACCACGATGGGGCTGGACGAACCGGGGCCGGGCATCTCCGCCTTCCACGCCATGTTTTCCGTCGCGCTCCAGGTCGTCGGGATGCTGGCTTCCTTCACCATGGCGGCACCCGTGGGGCCAAGGAAGCGTGGCCAGTCAGCGGCTTGGGTGAAGCTGGAACAAAGAACGATGGCGAGCAGGAGGGGGGCTTTCATGGCCGCCGTCAAACACCCGACATCGCCGTGAGTTGCTCGCGCAAATCACGGCTGCTTTTCCTGAATGCGGAACTGCGTGGGCGTGAGCTTCGTCATCTTCTTGAAGTCCTTGCTAAAGAAGAACTGATCGCTGTAACCGACCTGCCGGGCGATCTCCTTGATCGGGTCATCGCTCTCGATGAGCCGGTGCTTCGCCTGATTGATGCGTTCGCGCCGCAGCCAGTCGATGGGGCTCGTGCCGATGCAGGATTTAAACATGCGGCTGAAGTGGCTCTCGCTCATGCCGGAGAGTGTCGCCAGATCTGCCACGCGGATGGCGGTGTGGAAGTAGAGGCGCATCTTCTCCAGCGACTTCTGCACCGGCATCGGCAGCTCGGGGCGGATCTCGTCGGTATCGGAAAGCCGCGCTTCAAAGGCCAGCGCGATGATGGCCGTCACGGCGGCATTGACCAGCGCCGCATCACTCGGGCGCGTGGCCGTCATGTGATGGAAGATGCGCTCGAACTCCTGCGAGGCCACGCGGGTGTTGAAGTTCTTGATCACCGGCTGCGAGCGGATCTCCAGGAGATTGGAGACACGGTCCAGCGGCCTGCCTTCCACCCGAATCCAATACAGCTCCCAGGGCTCTTTCGAGATGGCTCCATAGGCATGGGGATGATGGCAGTTCACCCAGAGCAGTTCATCAGGTCCGATCTCATGCCGCTTGCCCGCGATCTGTGCCCAGCCGCGTCCGGCGAGGCAAAGGATGAACTCATGCCCGGGATACGTTTCCCGCTGGATGCGGTGTTCATAGCCTGCGCGGAGGTGCCCGCCACGAACGACGGAATAAAACAAGTCCCGCTGCCAGTCCGCAGGCGTGGCGTATAGATTCTGGAAGAATGTGGTCTCCTGAAACAAAGTGCTCATGGTGGAATAAGACATACCAAAGAGAAGCCGGGGATGTCGAGCACGATTTACCAGTCCTCCCTCCTTGCACCCGACGCGGGCTCGCTTACCTCTGCCGCCCATGCGCCGCGCCGTTTATCCAGGTAGCTTTGATCCCATCACCAATGGCCACCTCGACGTGCTCCAGCGCGCCGCAGGTATCTTCGACGAACTCGTCGTCGCCGTGGCGAAGGACAACGCCAAGCAGAGTCTCTTCACCGTCGAGGAGCGCGTCGAGATGCTCAGGGCGGCCACCGAGCATCTGCCCAATCTGCGCGTGCTCCCCTTCGAGGGCCTGCTCGTCGATTTCGCCCGCTCGCAGAAGGCCATCGCCCTCGTGCGCGGCCTGCGTGCCGTCAGCGACTTCGAGTTCGAGTTCCAGCTCGCCCTCATGAATAGGAAGCTCGAGCCGAATCTGGAGACGCTCTTCCTCATGCCGCGCGAAGAGCTCACCTACATCAGCAGCCGCCTCGTGAAGGAAATCTCCCGCCTCGGAGGAAATGTGAACCAGTTCGTGCCGCCCCACGTCGTCGTGGCGCTGAAACAGAAGCAGGGCCGCGCCTGAGGTGGAGGATTTCCGTGGATCGGAAGCAAACGAGGTCCACGCTTTCGGCGACCGCGCCGCTGCCACCAGCAGCCTGCCTGCCTGCTGAAGCAGGACCGAACTCTCGTGAAATCACCGGATACCCTGATCAAGAATCGCTTCAGCGCTGACAGCGCCAGTCTGGCGAAGCGGGCGAGCGTCAAGCATGTGGGCCACCGCCGCACCTGACTGCGAGAGCGCTGTTGGTTTGGGGAATCTGGCCAACGACTGCAAAGCTCGGCTCTCAGTAGTTCAGTGTGAGCATCAGGTAGGCAAAGTCGGCATCATCACCGCCGCCTGTGTCATCTAAGTATGATCCGGCGAAGAAGTGACTGTAACCGACGAGCATATCGAGGTGCTTGGTCAGCTTCGTGTTCACAGTGAAGTCCACTTCCGTGCCTGCGTTGTTGCTGGCACCGGGGGCGATGCCGCGCACCTGGGTGGTGCCATTGGCGCGATACCACGCGTCTCCTGTGTCCGAGAGCCAGAAGCCATGCAGATCCAGCGTCGTCTTCACCTTGGCATGAGGCTGGGCGGCGAGGCGCAGCACGAGGTTGTGCATGTTCTGCCAGGACATCGTGTCCATGAATCCATAGGGCGGATGATTCGTCGGGAAGAGGTTTTGGAAGGTGTTTGTCTGCCCGTCACCCGCATTGCCATCACCGCTGCCGTGGCTGTATTCCAGGGCGAGGCGCGGCTTCCAGGAGGTCTTCAGCCAGTTGTAGCCGCCTTCCAGATGAAAGGCGTAGGCCTTGAGATCCTGACCGCGCACCTGACCGGTCTGACCGGCCAGTTCGAAGGTGTAATCCCAGCCCGCCAGCTTCAAAGGATCTCCCTTCATCCGCGTGCCCAGCGTCAGGAAGTCCGTGGCTCCGGTGAGCGACTCTTCATGCAGATGCAGTGCGTAGAGATCGGTCGTCTGCACCGGGATCATCGCGTTGCTGAAATACACCCCGCTGAAAAGCTGGCGGCGATTGTTCTGCGTGTCTGTCCAGTCAGACACATTGAATTGGGACTCATGCAGACGTACGACACTGGAGACAAAGCCATCCACCCACCAGTCGTTCTCATGCTGATAGTGCAGCTTCACGGCATCGAAGGTGCGGCTGAAGTTCAGCCACTCCAACGGGCCGATGAGGCGCTCATCGCCATACGACAGGACCTGACGGCCCAGTTTGAGAGACAGATGCTTCGGGTCCCCGAACTCCAGGGAGGCCAGCCGCAGGTCAAAGGCATCGTCGCCCTCCGCACCCATCAGCAGCGGAACATCCGCGCGGTCAGAGAATGACTCCCGCACATCCTGCCCCTGCACCGTCACATGCAGCCAGGGAAGCGGCTGCCACTCGATGCCGAGCCGGATGCGGTGCAGCAGCCAGGAGTCATCCGTCGCCGAATCCAGCCCCTCATTGAAGTCGAAGACATTGTTTCGATACTCCCCGCGCACGCGGGCCTGAAAGGTGAACTGAAGCGGATCAGGCTTCGGCGCTTCCACGACAGGTGCCGGAGTGATACCCGCCTGAAGATCGAGGTAGAGCAGGGAAAGGGTAAAGAAAGCCTGTGGTCGCATAGAAGCGTGCCAGTCATCCACGATCCCCCGCAAAAACAAAAATAGACTCTCGCGATGCCATTCATCGCGAGTGGGCATCACAGCGGGCAATGTCCAGTCACTCTCCTTTGCAGATTGATGGCCGGGGCAGGAGGCCCCTCTGGGCTCAGCCGCTGACGACGATCTCGCCAGGAAACCCTGTCCGATCTACCCACCCACTTTGGCATCATAAGGCATTCAAGGAGCGCTTGACGCCCTCGCGCTTGCTTCTCTGTCCGGCCCGCGCCATCTCAGAGGCGTGAAAGTTCCCCATATCATCATCGCCCAGATCATCCGTTCGCTGCACGACATCTTCGTGGACCGGCGCTACTCGGATAAGGCGGTGGAGTTTGCCTTCAAGAATCATCACAAGTGGGGCAGCCGTGACCGGCGGCTCTTTGCCGAGTCCCTCTATGAATGCGTGCGGCACTGGCGCTGGTTTTGGCATCTGGCCGGTCTGCCGGACGCGGATCACGCGAAGCGCGAATGCATTGGCGATATCGAACTCTGGAATGTCTGGGCGGCGCAGTGGATCACGAGCGGGAAGGATCTTCCGCCCTTTGAAGAGCTGGAGGACATCAGCCCGCAGGACATCCGGGCGCGGCAAAAGCTGCCGGTGCCGGAGGTGATCCGCCTTTCCATCCCAGACTGGCTGGATGCACGCTGCGCGAAGGAACTCGGCGACGCCTGGCCGGCGATCCGTGAGACGCTAAATCATCCCGCCGAGGTGTATCTGCGCACGAACACGCTGAAGACGGACCGCCGCAGTCTGAAGGAAAGGCTCGGGCAGGATGGCTTCATCACGGAGGCGCTGAAGCCGATCCCCACCGCCCTGGTGATGCAGCAGCGCTACAATGTCTTTGCCATGGCGGCCTTTAAAGAAGGGCTCTTCGAAGTGCAGGATGCCTCTTCGCAGCTTGTGGCACCTTTTGTGCAACCTGAGCCGGGCATGAAGGTGATCGATGCCTGTGCCGGTGCTGGCGGGAAGACGCTGCACCTCGGTGCACTTATGCAGAACAAGGGCCGCATTCTGGCGCTGGACGTGCATGACTGGAAGCTGAAGGAACTGCGCAAACGCTGCGGCCGTGCCGGGGTGGATGTGGTGGAGACGCGCCTCATTGATGGTAGCAAGTCCATCAAGCGTCTCGCCAACTACGCGGACCGTGTCTTGCTCGATGTCCCATGCTCCGGCCTCGGCGTGCTACGGCGGAACCCGGACGCGAAGTGGAAGCTCAGCGAGGTGGAGATCGACCGGCTCATCATCGAGCAACAGGACATCCTCACGCGCTACAGCACGATGGTGAAGCCCGGCGGCAAGCTGGTGTATGCCACCTGCTCCATCCTCCCGAGTGAAAACGAACTCCAGGTGCAGAAGTTCCTCGCCACGCATGGTGAGGAGTGGACGCTGGAAGAAGAGATGAAGATCAATCCCGCCGAAAGTGGGCACGATGGCTTCTACGGCGCGAGATTGGTGAGAAAAGGCAATGCCCCCAAAGCCGATGAACCTACGGAATCTCCAATCGAACCTGCGGCGGAGTAAATCTGCAAACATGGGCCTTCGTCATTCGTCATTCGGGCTTCGTCATTGCCTGCTGGCTTTCTTGCTGACATCAAACGCGCTCGCCCAGCTCTCCGTGCCGATGCCGCATCGGGAGCTGCGTGGCTCCTGGATCGCGACGGTGCATAACATCAACTGGCCTTCGCAGGAAGGCCTGCCCGTGGCCCAGCAGCAGGCGGAGCTGAAGAGGCTGATCGAGAAGGCGCATGAGCAAGGTCTGAACTGCCTGATCTTCCAAGTGAGGTCAGCCTGCGAGGCGATCTACGAATCGCAGATCGAGCCGTGGTCCTGCTACCTCAGTGGGCTGATGAGCCTGCCGCCATCGCCGAAGTGGGACCCGCTGACCTTTGCCATCGACGAGGCGCACAAGCATGGGATGGAACTGCACGCGTGGTTCAATCCGTATCGCGCTCTGGCGGGGGATCGGTTTGCGCCGAGCGCGAATCATGTCCGCCGGCAACATCCCGAATGGACGATCAAGTATGGCCGCGACTGGTGGCTGAATCCTGGATTGCCAGAAGTGCGGCAGCGCGTGCTGGATGTGATCCTCGATGTCACGCGGCGCTACGACGTGGATGGCATCCACATTGACGACTACTTTTATCCGTATCCGGTGAATGGCAAAGACGGCAAGCCAATGCCCTTCCACGATGAAGACGCCTACTCGCGCTACAAGACAAGTGGCGGCGCACTGGAACTCACAGCCTGGCGACGGCAGAATGTGGATGAGACGGTGCGCTCCATTTACGAAGGCATTAAAGCCACGAAGCGCACGGTGAAATTCGGCATCAGCCCCTTTGGCCTGTGGCGGCCTAACTTTCCAGAGGGCACCGGCGGCGGGCTCGATCCGTACGAGCACATGGGGGCTGACGGTCGCGGCTGGTTGCAGAAAGGCTGGGTCGATTACCTCACGCCGCAGCTCTACTGGACCATCGACCGCCCCAAGCTCGGCTTTGGCACCTACTTCGACTGGTGGCTCGGTGAGAACACGCTGGGCCGCCACATCTGGCCGGGCATGAACACGAGCAAGGTGGGTGATGATCGCAAAGCGGGAGAGATCCTCGCGCAGATCAGCATCACGCGATCCAGGCAGCTCCAGATGTCGCCGGGGCACTTCCATTGGAACTTCGGCGCGCTGGACAAGAACCTCGGCAAGATCGGCACGCTTTCCAAAGAACGCGCTTACAACATCCATACCATCTTGCCCGCGAGCCCCTGGCTGAGTCAGGTGGCACTGCCTGCGCCGCGAGTGGAGCGCGTGGCAGAGGGGAAGAAGCTGCGCTGGTTCTTTGACGATCTGCGCTGGGACACGGCGAGTCGCTGGTGGGTGGTGCAGGCATTGATCGAGGGCAAATGGCAGACCGTCGAAGTAGCCTTCCGCACTCAGCATGAGACTGACTGGCCGAAAGGTGCCGCCGCTGTGGCCGTGCGTGCGGCGGGTCCGGCCTGGGAACTGAGCGAGCCGGGTGTGACATCGGGATTGTAGGGCCTGGCTGCCGATGATGGCGGGGCGGATCGGCAGACTTGCAGGGAGCTTTGAATCAGGGCAGCATCGGCTTGTGATCGACGACTACGAAGTGCTGGAACAAGTCGCGGAAGGCTCCCGCAGCACGGTGCATCGTGCCCGTGACCGGCGCACTGGTCAGGTCGTGGCGCTGAAGCGTTTGAGGGATGAATCGGGGGATCAAGAGTGGGAGAGGGAAGTCACCGCACTCGACCAGATCCGTGGGCTCAATGTGATTCGACTCCGCGAAAGTGGTCGCCTGACTCGAGGTGGATATCTGGTGCTCGAATGGCTCGGCGGTCAGACCTTGGAGGCCAAGGTCAGCGATCAGCCGCTTTCTCTGCATGAGTTTTCCATGGTCTCCTCCAGCGCCTTGCACGCTCTGTACTCGGTTCATCGTGCTGGATTCCTGCATCGCGATGTAAAACCCGCGAACCTCATGCAGGCTGGAGACGGCGTGTGGAAGTTGATCGACTTTGGCGAAGCCCGCCGGATCGGAGATGCCTCTCAGCAACCTCTCACTGGTTCCGTGCATGGCATGGCACCGGAGCAGTTTGAGAATGGCGCATTAGATGAGCGCACGGATTATTACTCGCTGGGTTGCACGCTCTACTTCGCCCTGACGGGTCAGTTTGCCCATGCCGGTGAGACAACGCCGGAGGTGATCACCAGTCATCTGCATCCGGGGCCGACTGAGTTGGCCCAAGCCAGGCCGGATCTGCCGCAGGCCGTGGTGACCTGGGTGGAGGGCTTGATGTCACGGCATCCACAAGATCGTCCCCAGAACTACTGGGATGCGCTGGATGCACTCATGTCTGCATGTTTCGATGCCAGCAGTTGACACCACACCTCACTGCGCTAGCCTCGCGCCGCTCACAGAGCATGGCGAGGTAGCAAAGTGGTAATGCACTGGTCTGCAAAACCGGTATGCGCGGGTTCAATTCCCGCCCTCGCCTCCACTTGGAAAATTAAGGGTTCCAGCGCCAATTGGCGAAAAGTAAGAACGAAAGTAAGAACATATTCGGCCACGGTTGACGAGATTCCCGGAGGTTTGAGGAAGCGAAATCGGCCTCCCAATCACCGTCGAATTAAAAGGTCGCTGAGTGCATGAATGTTCCACAGGAGAACTTATTTCGGGACGCTCAAATGCTCTTGAAGCGATTTGCCTGCATCAACAC
>NZ_JBILYB010000178.1:0-10852 GCF_044378005.1 Prosthecobacter sp. | reverse complement strand
GCCGAGACAGCCCACCCAGTCGTTCATGTCGTCCACGATTATCATGAGAACATTCGGACGCGAATCAGCGTGGGTCGCAACCGGGGAGGTCAGGAGGGCAGAAAGGAGGATGGGGAGCAATCTCATCGCGTGGTGAGCCATTCGAGGTTGAATCGGGCGAGGGTCAGGCTCGCGTAGGCCCAGTCGCGTTTGCGTTGGACCTTTGGCTTGTCGGTGCCGCTTTCGTAAAAGCAGAGCACGGTGCCATCGGGCAGGACGGCGAGGTCGCTGTAGGCACTGGGGCCGGGTTGGAGCGTTTTGGAAAGGGGCCAGGTTTTGCCGTCGTCGCGGCTGAGATGGATCGTCACATCGCGCCGGGCGGCGTGCTCGCGGTCGGTGGTGTGCGGATGGGAGAAAAGCAGTAGCGGACCTGGAAAGGCAGCGGTGCCGGGATGGGCGGTGATGCCGGCCATGCAGCCGGGTTCGAGCAGTTCATCGGCAAAGATGGGCGTGGACCAGTTCGTGGCACCATCCGCGCTGCGGGTGACGAGGCGGCGGCTCTCGGCATGGCTGTTGCGTGCGGTGAGGAGGACGCCGCCATCGGAAAGCGGGGCGATGTTGGGTTCACCAGCATCGGGAATCGCGATGCCGCCGCGTTTCCAGGTCTTTCCCCCGTCGTCGCTGATGAGGGTGCCGACCGCTTTTCGCAGCGGCGCCTTTTTCTCATAGGTGGCCATCCAAAACGGCACGCAGAGACGTCCGCTTTTCATCTCGATGGCGTGACCGGGACCGGTGGCGATGGCCTGCCAGTCGAGTTCGCCGCGAAAGGCGTCAAAGGCGACCGTGATCTCCTGCGGCATGCTCCAGGTCAGGCCATCGTCATCGCTGCGGAGGTGGAAGGCACGCATGTATTCCACGCAGTAGAGGAGATGCACTCCGCCATCACGTGCGGCGATGGCGACGGGATTGTTCACGGTCTGCTCGTCGGGGCCGCCCATGTTCTTGCCCTGTTTCTTGGAAGGCATGTGAGGATTGCGCGGCAGTCGCGGCCCCATGTGGGCGACCTGTTTCGCGGCTGAGAAGGATTTGCCGCCATCGGTGCTTCGTCGCAGGTGGATCTCGATCTCACCTCGATCCGCGTCGCTGAACTTCCTCGCCTCGCAGTAGGCGATCACGCTGCCCTTGGCGGTGACGACGAGTCCGGGGATGCGGTAAAGCGTGAAGCCATCGGAACGCTCGGTGAAGAGGATGGTCTTCTCCAGAAGCGGCTCGGCGGCGGAGACATTCAGGCAAAAGAATGAAGGCAGGAGAATCCTCAGAAGCCCAAAAATGGACTTCGATGGAGCCCGGATGGGAATCATTCTTCCGCCCTCATTTTTCTTCCTCAGATCCAACGCGTTCATGGCTGCTTCTTCTTTTTCTTCTTCGATGGTTTGGACGGCGAAGTAGGCGTGGCGGGCTCTTTGCCGAAGAAATAATCGGGATAACCCCAGGTTAGCTGTTTGCCCTCAGACTTCGATTTCACGGCGCTGACCTCGGCAGTGAGGCGGGTGAGGTTTTTGGCGTCCAGGAGGGGATCGCGGGTGTTTTGACGCCACTGCGTGAGCGCCTGATTCAGTTCGCCGAGCGTGGCGGCGTGTTCGGGTGCGGCGGCGAGATTTTGAAACTCATGCGGATCGCCTTGCAGGTCGTAAAGCTCGTAGCGCGGTGGTTTTTCCATCACGGCGTAGGCGGTGCGGACCTCGGGTGAGGCGGCTGCGATGGCTTTGGGAATGTAATCGTCGCAACCAGTTTCTCCATGCTTCTTGGCAGCCGTTTCGAGCTTGCGGATCGTGTCGGCGTAATCGGGATTCAGCGTGTCGGGCAGGAGATTCTCGATCAGCTTGAAGCGCTCCGTGCGCACACTGCGCTGCGGATGGTAGTTCGACGCGGCGGCGTGGGTGTGATACTCGGCGAAGAGATGCGTGCGCCATTTCGCGGGCTCGTTGGCGAGCAGCGGTTGCAGCGGCAGGCCGGGCAAATCCGCCACCAGAGACGCGCCACACGCAGCGAGCACCGTGGGCATGAGATCAAGGGTGGAGACGAGTTCCTCGCGGACCTGCGGCTTGGCTTTTCCCGGCCAGCGGATGAGCAGCGGGATGCGCAGGCCGCCTTCATAGCAGGTGCGTTTGCCGCGCAGGAAGTCCGCGCCGTGATCGCCGATGTAGATGACGATCGTGTTGGATGCTTTGCCGCTTTTTTCGAGCGTGGCGAGCAACTCACCCACGCAGGCGTCGAGTCGCGCGAGCGAGTTGTAGTAGTCGGCCACCATCTCGCGCATCGCGGGCGGGTCGATGCCCATGTAAGGCATGGCTTTGACCTCCGCGCCGGTTTGTGGCGACTTCGGCAGTCCATCGACCTGCCGCAACCACGGATCATGTGCATCGGGGAAGTTCACGCTGAGGAAGAACGGCGTCTCGGACGCGCTGATGAAGCTCGCGGCATGCTTCGCGTAATCGCCGAGCTGCTTCCGATTGAAGTTTGCGCTCGTGACCTCGTGAAAATCAAACGGGAACGCCGATTCGGGATTCACGTGCAGCTTGCCAATGATGCCCGTGCGATAGCCCACCGCCTTCAGGCTGCGCGGCAGATTCGGTGTGTCCTCGCGGTAAAGGCGGAATCCCCAGGTCGCGAGGCCGATCTGCCCGTGCTGATGCGGATACAGCCCGGTGAGGAAACTCGCCCGTGATTGGCTGCAGCCTGCTTGCGGCACAAAGGCGCGAGTGAAGCGCACGCCCTCAGCGGCGAGCCGGTCGAGGTTCGGCGTGCGGGCATACGGATCGCCGTAGCAGCCGAGTTCGGGGCCGTTGTCCTCTGAGACGATGAGCAGCACGTTAGGCGGTTCGGCTTGGAGTAGAGTCGCAGAGGCGCAGAGCAGACCGAGGTAGTGGATGAAGAACTTCATGGTTGTTTCTTCTTTCGCTTCTTTTGTGGAGCTGGCCCAGCCTCCGGCTTCACCGTGATGCGCTCGGCCAATATGTGATCGAGCTTTTGGCTCAATGCCTGTCGCGTGTCCGACTGCGTGGAGTGCGCGGCGATGTTTTCCTCTTCAATCCAAAACGCACCCTCGTGGCGGGTGCCTGGGCCGGTGGTGTAGTCGTAGAGTTCCTCGGCGACGAGTTCACGTGCGGGCCAGGTGATCCAGCGCGTGTAGCGATGGGTCGCGGTGCGCAGAGAGTAGCCCATGAATTCGGGCGTGCTGGCGCTGAAGGGGCGGGCGAACTGGCTCAAGGCGGCCTCGCGGCCAGGTGCCTGCGGGTTTGCAAGCATGGGGACGAGGCTGCGTCCATCGAGCTCCTGCGGCGCGGGCAGTGAGGCGAGTTCGGCGAGGGTGGGAAAGACATCCACCAGCTCAACAAGGCCTGACGCGGCGGCTCCGGGCGCGGGCAGGCCGGGGGTGCGGATGAGCAGCGGCACGCGGGTGTCGCGCTCGAAGTTGGTGCCTTTGCCCCAGCGGTCTTTTTCGCCAAGCGACCAGCCGTGATCACCCCAGAGCACGACGATGGTGTTCTGCGCGAGGCCGAGCTGATCGAGCGCGGCAAGGAGTCTGCCGATTTGCGCGTCGGTGTAGCTCACGCAGGCGTGGTAGCCGTGACGCAGGGTGCGCGTGGTGGCGGCGTCGAGGTGCTCGTCCTTCGGCATGTCGCGGTAACCGCCGAGTTCGCGATGACTGTGATGAGCGTGCTCGGAGATGCCTTTCACGCGCTGGCTGTCGTCTTTCAAATCGAAGGTCGTGGGATCGTAGAGGTCCCAGTAGCGCTTCGGGGCATTGAAAGGCAGGTGCGGCTTGAAAAAGCCCACGGCGAGAAAAAACGGCTTTCCGCCGCTTTGCAGGCCGGTGAGCTTTTCGACCGCCAAACGCGCCAGTTTACCATCCGGGTAGCCTTCATCCGGCACATCGGCAGCTTCCCAGGCCGCCCCTTTGCCCTCGCCGCCGGAATCGCTGAGCGCGGAGTTTTTCCAGCCCTTCTGCTTCAGAATCTCCGGCTCGGACCAGGAGATGGGATCGAGTTCGCGCTCATCGCCGCTGAAGACCTTGCCGAGCGAGACGGTGTGATAGCCGTGGTTTTTAAAAAGCTGTGGCAGCGTGACGATGTCCGGCTGCGTGTCGCGAAAGAGGTTCCGGTTGTGCCACACGCGCGTGTTGTCCGGCAACCGGCCCGTGAGCAGCGAGGTGCGCGATGGCCCGCACACAGCCTGCTGCGTGTAGGCATGATCAAACCGGCGCGCCAAGGCGGCAAAACGGTCGATGTTCGGCGACTTCACCAATGTGTCACCATAGCAGCCTAGAGACGTGCGCAGATCGTCCACAGCGATGAAGAGGACATTCGGGCGTTGCTGCGCAGCGACTGCAGGTAGGCAGAAGAATGGGGGCAGGAGAATGAGACAAAAAGATGGGAGACAGAAAAAGGGTCTCTGATTCAGCTTCTTTTTGTCTGCCATTTTTCTGTCGGTTAGAAGGCGCTTCATTCGGCTGCCTCCTTCTTCTTTTTCTTCTTCGCGGGTTTCACGCCGGGATCGTAGTCGGGGTTCGGCTTCATCATCTCCGCTCCGACGTCTTTGCGCCACGCATCGAGTTCGCGGCGGAGTTCGTCCAATTTCGCGGTTTCGGTGCTGGCGAGGTTTTGGGTTTCGCTGAGGTCGTCGGCGAGGTGGTAGAGTTCGATGCCCTCGGGGTCGAAGGTTTCGATGAGTTTCCACGGACCTTTGCGGATGACGCTGCTCGGGACGCTGGCGGGATGTTCGTTGTAGTGCGGGTAGTGCCAGAAGAGGGAACGCGCGGCCAGCGAGCCGTCACCGGCGAGCAGCGGCCGTAGATTGACGCCGTCCTGATGCTGATTTGGCAGCGCGGGCCGTCCCGCAGCCGCGAGACAGGTCGGATAAAAATCGGTGCTGGTGACGGGATCGCTCACCACGAGGCCGGGCTTGGCGACACCGGGCCATTTGATGATCAAGGGCACGCGGATGCCGCCTTCGTAATACGCGCCCTTGTTCGCCCGCAGCGGAGCGTTGCTGGTGGCATTGTAAAAGCCGCCGTTGTCGCTGGTGAAGAGGATGACGGTGTTTTCGTCGAGCTTCAGCTCCTTAAGTGTCGCCATCACGCGGCCCACGCTATCGTCGATGCTCTCGACCATCGCGGCATACTCTGGCTTGCCCTGACGCTGCGCTTCAGGAACGCGCGCATACTTCGCGACGACATCCTTTTTCGCCTGTAGCGGCGTGTGAACGCCGTAGTGCGGGAAGTAGAGGAAGAACGGCTGTGCAGTGTTCTTGGTGCGTTGTTCTTGGTTCTTCGTTGCTTGGGTGTCGCGGATGAACTTCACCGCCTCGTCGGTGAGCCGGTCGGTGAGGTATTCGCCCTCCTTGCCGTCAGGCAGCACGTTCCACGCAGCGCGTTGGCCGGAGCCGGGAATGAGCCAGTCGCCGGGATAGGGAAAGAAGTAACTGCCGGGTGCGCCATGGGCGTTGCCGGCGATGTTGAGGTCGAACCCGTGATGTTCGGGCAGGCAGAACGGCTCGCTACCGAGATGCCACTTGCCGATGTGCGCGGTGCGGTAACCGCTATCCCGAAGGGCTTCGGCCAGGGTGTGCTCCTCCACTGGCAGCCCGCGCAGGAAGCGACCGCTTTGCAGTTTCGCCTTGGGATTCCAGCGGCCCGAGGGCAGCCACTCGGTGAGCAGGAGGCGAGCGGGGTATTTGCCGGTGAGCACCGCAGCGCGGGTCGGCGAACAGACCGCGCAGGCCGCGTAAGCATCGGTGAAGCGCACGCCCTCGGCGGCGAGTTGGTCAATGTGTGGAGTTTGATAAAACGTGCTACCCTGGCATCCGAGGTCACGCCAGCCGAGATCGTCGATGAGGAAGAGGATGATGTTGGGCTTCCGAGCTTCGGCGGCGTGCAGTGTGGTCAGCGGCGCGAGGAGAAGGGCGATGAGGAAAGAGAAAGGACGTTTCATGCTGGGGTGTCGTGAAGGTGCCTTGATCAAAGCGTTCATTTGCCGATGAACTCTGCGCGAGTGAGTTTGCCGTCTCCGTTTTGATCAAAGCTCTTGTAGCGTGACTCAAGGTCGGACTGGCCTTTGAGGCCCGTTTGGTATTCTTCGAGCGTGAGGATGTCGTCCTGGTTTGTGTCCCATCTGGCAAAGGCTTTGGCACGGACTTCGGGCGTGACCTTGGGACTCTTCGCGCCGGGCTTGGCCTGAGTGGGCTTAGCCGGAAGGGGTTGTTGGCTCAGGCATTCGGGGTTCGGCTTGGCGGGCAGCGTGGCCTTCCACTCGCGGGCCATCTGGCTGAGACGTGCGACGATGTCGGGATGGTCCTTCGAGACATCTTCGGTCTCGGCGCGATCGCGGCTGAGGTGATGCAATTCGACGCGCTTGCCGTCCTCGGTGAGCATGAGTTTCCAATCGCCCTCACGCACGGCCAATCGCGGCCAGTAGTCGGGTTCGGCGGCTTTTCCCATCCAGTGCCAAAACAGGGGCCGTGTGCGTGCCGTGGTTTTGCCGTGGAAGGCGGCGAGCAGGTTCTCACCATCGCTGTGGTAGTCGGCTGGCAAAGTCACGCTGGCCGCTGCGCACAGCGTGGGCAGCAGATCGACAGCTGTGAAGACCGTGGTGTCATTTTTTGCGCCTGCCGGGGTGTGCCCGGGCCAGCGGACGATGAAGGGCACTCGCACACCGCCTTCGAACAGACTGCGCTTGCGACCTCTCAAACCGCCCGTTTCGCCGACGCTGTAGAAGGTGTCGTAGCCGGTGACGTTGGCATCGGGATCGAACTTGCTTCCCGTGCGCTTCGCTGCGGTGGATTCAGGGCCGTTGTCGCTGCTGAACATGACGATGGTGTTTTCCTCCAAGCCCTCTGCTTTCAGCGCATCGAGGATGGTGCCCACCGCGTTGTCGCCATCGGTAATAACGGCGGCATAGACCTGCTTTTGCTCATCGAGATGCTTCCATTTCTCCATGGACTCTGCCGTGGGCACATGCGGCGTGTGGCTCTCGTGAAGCCAGGCGTTGATGAAGAACGGCTGCGTCCTGTTCGCTTTGATAAAGGCTGCGGTGTCAGAAGCCGTCGCGTGCAGGTCCGCCGATTCCCAGCCCGCACCCCCGTTGAAGACGCGGGCTTCGTCGTAACCATACGCCTCAGGTTTCGGTGCGCCTTCGGTATCGCGATTGGTCAGGTGCCATTTGCCAAAGTGGGCGGTGCGATAGCCCGCTTGTTTGAGCAAACGAGGCAGCATGTGAGCCTTCGGGTCCAGCCAGTCCGGCATGCCACGCTCGTGATTCTGTTCCGGTGTCGCGAAGTGCTGATGCACCGAAAGCCGCGCAGGATAGAGCCCTGTCATCACCGCCGCACGACTCGGCGAGCACACGGGATTCAGCACATTGAACTGCTGAAAGTCCGTGCCCTGGCTGGCCAGTTTATCGAGGTTGGGCGTCTTCAGCCAGGTGCTGCCATGGCAAGAGAGATCGCCCCAGCCCCAGTCGTCGGCGTAGATGAAGATGATGTTGGGCTTTTGGGTTGGCGCATCAACGCCATGAAGGATGCCCAGCGGCGCGAGCAACAGAGCGGTGAGGTGTGTGAGGGCAAATTTCATGAAGACGGCAGCATTCAAACTGAACACGTGAAAACGTGAACGCTGCCAGGGCATTTCAGCCGAAACCGTGTCCGATCGAGCAACGCACGATGAGTGCGATGCCACTGGCTTTCGGGCCTGCTTTTCACAATCGCAAAGGTTCATCCACTTGGATATTTTGTTTTGACTCCACTTCTAGGGCTTTTTCTTCATCGCGCCGCTTTCGAGTCGCTTGAGCTTTGCCTCCGCGTGAGCGGTCAACTCGGTGAGATCGAGGAAACCGTCATGGTTGGCATCCGCGCCCTTGAAGTGCTGCTCGCTGTGATGACCCATCTTGGAGATTTTGCGATACTCCGAGGCATCGAGCTTGTTGTCTTTGTTCGCATCCATCCTGGCAAAGCAAGGCTCGATGCCTTCGCCGAGAATGGCGAACCAGGTTTGCTTTTTGAGTGCACCAGCGAGTTCAGCGGCGTCGATGAAGCCATCGCTGTTCTTGTCACCTGCTTTGAAATGCTCATCGCCGTGATGCTTTGCCTGCACATCCAACGGTTTGAATTCTTCGAGGCTGAGCTTGCCATCCTTGTCCTTGTCGGCGGCATTCATGATGCGCTGCATCAGCGGGGCGCTCGGCGTCGCGGTGATGACGGAGGTGGTGAGGAGCAAGGCGGCGACATGGATTTTCATTGTGAAACAGTGGCAGATGTTGATTGGCAATCCTCACTTCAGCTCAGGCCGTAGGTAGGCCTTGATGTAGTCACTGTCGGTGGAGTGCTTCACATTGGGCGCACCGGGATAGACGAGGTCGCATGGGACTTGGTGGGCGTCGCAGTGTTCTTTGAGCTTCACGCCGAAGTTCGCGGTGTGAGTGGGTTTTTTTCTTCCTGAGCGAGTTTGATCGGGGTGCTGCAAAAGAGGCGCACTGGCCGTGCAGCCCTATTTCTTCGGGCTGGGATCCTTGGGTGTGATGACAAACACATCGCCTTCCACCGTCAGCTTGCAGCTGGCGACTTCGGCGACGTAGCGCAGGGCTTCGTAGGCGGGAACATCTTTGAGCTGCATGGTGATCTGGGCCATGGGATCGCCACCGGGTTTGACGAGGATGTTCAGGCCCTTCTTCTCGGGATCGAGTTCGCGGCTTTTGATGCGCAGAAACTCAACTGCTTCTGCCAAGGTGGCCTCATGGAACTGCACTTTCGGAAGAACCCACTGCGCACCCTTTTTTGTGGACGATTGTGCGACGAGCGCATCCATCAGCTCCACCTGCTCCGGCGTGTTCCTGAAGGTCAGGTTTTTGCCATCGAAAGCCACTGTCGATCCGACGGAACCGAATTGGATGCCGTTTGCTTCAAGAACGCCTTTCGCATCAGCCTTGCCGGGACCGAGCCCGTCCGCGAGCCCCACGAAGAAAGTTGGCGGCACTTGCCACTGCTTTGTGACAAGACCTCCGACGGGATGATTGCCGCCGATGATCACGCCAAAGGGTTTTACCTCGTAACTCTGCCCGGCCAACTGGGCCACATACTTCAGCGCCTCGCCTAGAGGAATGTTCTTCAGATTCAGGGTGATCCTTGCATCTGGGGTTTTGTCGCCCGCTTTGACGATCATGTTCACCCCTTTCTGGTTCGGGTCCGTCGTGGTGGTATCGAGATCAAGGCTCTTGCGTCGAAGGAACTCCACTGCCTCGGAGACCGTAGCGTCAGCGAAAACCACGCTGGGCAGGACGATGCGGGCGAGCTTGGCCTGGAGCGGGGTTTTTTCGTCCGCAGGTTTGGCACCAACAGGTTTACCGGAGGCGGGATCGACGAGACGTGCCGTGACAAAGACCACCGCATGCCTGATGACGTCTTCTGTCTTTTGGGTGACGGTTCCACCGGTCCGCTCCACCATTGTTTGCTTCGTGGAGGTGGAAGGCAATCCGAGGACGACGGTCTGCCCGGACATCATCGTGACACTGGCCGACGCTTTACGTTCGCTGAAGACAGGTTGTTCCACTCCGCTCTTTGCATCCTTGATCATGCTTTTCAGCTCTATGATTTGCGGTGTCAGCTCAAGATCGATGTCGTTCTCTCCACTCTTCGTGGCAATCACCGTGAGCGTGGTGCCCAGTTGTTTCGTGGCCAGCTTGCCTTTGGCGTCCTTGTAAGCAAACTCGCGACTGATCTCGCTCATGGCCTTCTGGCCGGATCGGGTGGTCGCTCGCGGCATGGAGAGGACGTCCACACCTTTGGCTTGTTCGATCTTCTTCCACAAGGCGCTGAGCTGATCGTCATTGAGCATTCCGCCGACACTCGGTTTGGTCCCAGTGGTAGCGAAGGGTGCCAGCAAGTCCTTCGCGCCGTCACTGACCTCGATGAACTTAGCTTCGATCAAAATCTGAGGAGCGTTGTTGTCCGGCGGCGCGGCCTTGGTGATGCCGAGGAAGGTGAGAAGCGCGATGCCGAGACTTAGCGTGGTTTTCATGAGCGGATGCGGGTTGGGTGGTGTGGCGATGGATTGAATGCGGGAACGAAGCGCGCGGCCGCGCTGGAAAATGCCGACAAAGCCGAGGCTGAGACCGTGGTAGCTGAAGGCTGTCTCAACTCTCAGCAACGTATGCCCGTAGGCGACTCGCTCTGCCTGCGGCTCGCGGTCGAGCACTTGGGCATCGCACGCGGCCTCGCGGTCGAGCCGGACTTTGAAGAAGGCGAGCCAGAGCAGCGGATTGAACCAATGCAGCGCGAGCAGCAGGCAAAGCAGCGCGTTGAGCGGCAGATCGCCGCGCTTGAGGTGCGTGAGTTCATGCCTGAGCACCAGCCGCGCCTCCTGAGCCGTGAGGGATTCATCAAACTGCACCGGCAGGAGCAGCACGGGTCGCCACAAGCCGGTCACGGCAGGACTGCGGACGACCGGCGACATCCACACACGCGGTTCACGGCGAAGACCGATGCCCTGGGCCAGCGCAACGATTTCATGCAGCAAAGCATCTTTCACCGGCACGCGGTTGTGTTTGATCCGCCAAAGCGTCAGCGCATAGGAACCGAGACAGATCACGATCATGCCCGCAGCACCGAGCAACCAGGCCGGGAGCATGATTTGGCTCCTGGAAATGGGTGCAGGTGTTTCAGCGGCTCCGACCGCCGATGGCGTTACGTTTAAAACCGACTCCTGCGCCACCATCACCGGCACGGGCAATGGCGCGGGCGCTGTGCGAACGATGGAGCCGACACTCCACTGACTCTCAGGGAACGCGGGTGTCAGAAGCACCAACAGCACCGGCAACCACAG
>NZ_JBILYB010000322.1:0-2757 GCF_044378005.1 Prosthecobacter sp. | reverse complement strand
GAGGCGCTGGACTATGCCAAAGGCACCTACACAGCGGCGGATGGAGATCTCTCCAGCGCGGGCAGTGCGAACTTCCTGCTCTGGGATGTGATGCCGCAGAATCTGATCCGCCTGGAGTTCGGCGAACATAACTATTACCGCGCCTTGATCGCCGGGACGCTGCCCTTTGAATCCAAAGCGGAAGAAGGTGTGGCCCAAGGGCTGACCTATGCTTTGGAATTCAACTACTACGACGGCCCATGGGCGCAGGCGGAGGAGTTCAATCGCTGGAACGGCCTGTTGCGCTGGTTCAAGCAGGACGTGGACACGAAGCTCTCCGTCACCTTCATGGGCTACCGCGGAAGCTGGACCAGCACGGACCAGATCCCGTCTTCACTGGTGGAAAACGACACGCTTGATGCCTTCGATACCCTGGACCGCAGCGCAGGCGGGGAGAGCGAGCGCTACAGCCTGAACGTCGCCTTTGAGCATCGCGACGGCGATGTGGTCACGCGCGCCAATGCGTATGCCATCTATTACCTGCTCGATCTCTACTCGAACTTCACTTACTTCCTGGATGACCCGGTTAATGGTGATCAGTTCCAGCAGGCGGAACAGCGCTGGGTGCTCGGTGGTCAGGTGTCCCGCACTTGGGAAAAGAGAGAGATCCTCGGCATCGAGTCCGACCTCACCCTCGGTCTCCAGACACGCACGGACATCATCGACGGCATCGGTTTGTGGAAGACACGGCAGCGCAATCGCCTCGCTGAAGTGCGGCAGGACGACATCCTGGAAAGCAGCATCGGCCTTTATGGTGAAGCGACGACGCGCTGGACACCGTGGTTCCGCACCGTTCTCGGCGTGCGTGGTGATCTGTATTACTTCGAGCCGATGAAGAGCACGGTGGATGCGCAGGACGCGGAGGTGGCAGGCATCGTGAGTCCGAAGTTCAGCGCCATCCTCGGCCCGTGGAAGAAGACGGAGCTCTATCTGAACTTCGGCACCGGCTTTCACAGCAACGACGCACGCGGAGTGACATCAGGCCGCAACTCCGCCGATGCGCTGGTGCGCACGATGGGGGCGGAGATCGGCCTGCGCACGCAGGCGGTGCCGGACGTGACCACCACGCTGGCCCTCTTCTGGCTGCGCAGTGACAGCGAGCTGATCTATGTGGGCGATGCCGGCACGAATGAACCTGGACCCGGCAGCGACCGCTACGGCATTGAGGTCTCTAGCTACTGGCGGCCGACGAATTGGTTCAGCGCGGATGCTGAATTGGCGGTGACTCATGCCCGCCTCCAGGATCAACCGAGCGGCGCAGATCACATCCCGAATAGTGTGCCCATCATGTTCAGCGGTGGATTCAATGTCGGTGCGCAGGGCAATGACGACGGCTTCTTCGCCGGAGCACGCGTGCGCATCTTCGCGAACAGTCCGCTGGAGGAAACCGACACCGTGCGCGGCAAAGACAGCGTCATGGTGAATGCCACCGTGGGCTACCGCCGCAAGAACTGGGAAGCCGCCGTAGACTGCCTGAACCTGCTGGACCGCGAAGACAACGACATCAGCTACTTTTACGACAGCAACCCAGGCGGCGGTGTGATCAGCGACACGCACATTCATCCGATTGAACCACGAATGTTCCGCTTCAGGGTGACGTATCGGTTTTAATCATGTCTCAACCCCAGCCCAAACCTGTCGATCCCTCCGAAGTCCCTGAACTCGCGCTCGCGACGATCAAGCGGGCCAAGTTTCCGATGCTGGCGACGATGGAGGGGGACCAGCCGAGATTGAGGCCGGTTTCGCCGGTGAAGACGGAGGGGTTCACGATCTATGTGGCGAATCTGCGGCGGTATGGGAAGACGGCGCAACTCGCCGCAAACCCAAAGGCGGAGCTGTGCTACACGGATGAGGATCATCATCAGGTGCGCATCACCGCCACGGCGAGCATCGTCACGGATGCGGCTTTGCTGAAGGAAATTTGGGATGGCAACCCGCTGCTGCGCGCCTACCTGCGCACGCCGGACAATCCCGAGCTGATCATCTACTGCTTCAAGCCCACGCAGGTGCGCTACATGCGGGAATGGGCGCTGGAGTATTTTGAAGTGCCGCTGAGTTGATCAAGCAAGGAGAAGCCGCCACGGTGGCGTCATGTCGCTCCTGAAAGAACTCGTCCTCTTCATCCACCCAATGGGCTTTGCCTGGCTGGTCATCGGCCTATGGCTGGTTCGCCGACTTTGGAAGAGGGAACTTCGCTCAGCATGGCTGCCCGGCATCGCCTGGCTGGGGCTCACGCTTTTCACCTGCACTCCGCTGACCTCCTGGCTGCTGCTCGGATTGGAGGACCAGTATCCTTCGGTGAAGATCGAGGACGCACCGACGGCGGATGCCATCATCTGCCTCGGCGGAGGTGCGGCCCCGTCACTGCATGAGCCTGCGCGGGTGAACTTCAACAACAGCGTGGATCGCCTGATCAGCGCGCTCGGTCTGCTGTCGCAGGGAAAGGCACCCATCATGATCGTCACGGGCGGAGGCTATGAGCAGGCGGGCGTGATGCACTCGGAAGCTGATGCTGCGGTGTCTTATCTCAAAAGCACGCTGAAGCTGCCGCATAACATCGTGAGCCTCGGCGTCTGCCTGGACACTCACGATGAAGCGCTGAAGATCGCCGCCATGGTGAAGGAGAAAGGCTGGCAGCGCGTGCTGCTCGTGACCTCCGCCGCTCATATGCCGCGCTCCGTGGCCGTTTTTGCCAAAGCAGGCGTGAAGGTCGATCCC
>NZ_JBILYB010000185.1:0-9960 GCF_044378005.1 Prosthecobacter sp. | reverse complement strand
CTCAGGACTGAATCTTACTAAGCGACCAGCCTTGCGGAAAGGCAGACCTTGGTTTCGTAGATTGCTGACATGTCGAGTGCTACAGCGTGCATAGTCTGCCACATCCCGAACAGTCCAGAGGACCGGTCCGTTTTGGGTAGAAGAGTTAGCGGCAGCAGAGGTTTCAGTGGGATTGGCGGTTGCGTTCATCGACATGATTAGCGTGTCAACCAGTGGGTGCATGTCATCACCATTAGCTTCCACACAAAGCACTTTGTTGCGCAACGAGCACTGCTGCACCTCTGGGCACCCTCACCATTCTTTGAGAGGAATGCAGGTTTATGTTATGACAAGTTGTGACAACCAACCTTCCTATTCATTCCATGACGAGCACGATGCCAAAAACCGTAAGTAGAACAAGCCCTAGTGAAGTGGAACAGCGCGGCACTATAGAGAACCACGATTGCCCGATCCATCTCCATTGGCAATCGAAGCCAAACCTCCCTACCCATTCGATTGCCACTCGAATCTACGATGAAAGATTATCCATACCCAATCATGAAAAGGCTCTTCCTCTTGCTCGCTTTCTGCCTCGGTGAACTACACGCCGCCGAACCACTTCTGGAAAAGTCCGCTGTCTTCCCGCCCGGCATGAACGGCATCGCGCGGTATCGCATTCCTGGCATCGTGGTCACGACGAAGGGCACGGTGCTGGCTTACAGCGAGGCGCGGCGGAACAGCAGCGCGGACTGGGGCGAGATCGAGGTGCATCTGCGTCGCTCGACCGATGGTGGGAAGACGTGGCAGGAGCCGAAGCAAATCGGCCACAGCGGCACGCGCATCGAGGGCAATCCGCACAAGAAAAAAGATGGCGGCGAGCGTGAGCAGACGGTGAACAATCCCGTCGCCATCGTGGATCGCGAGACGGGGGCCGTCGAGATGCTTTACTGCATCAACTACGCCCGCTGCTTCTCCATGCGCAGCACAGACGACGGCGCGACGTGGAGCCAGCCGGCAGAGATCACGGCGACTTTTGAGCCGTTTCGGAAGCACTACGACTGGAAGGTCATCGCCACAGGCCCCGGGCATGGCATTCAGATGAAAAGCGGACGCCTCGTGGTGCCGATCTGGTTGGCGTATGGCAAGGAGGGCGATCACAAGCCCTCCGCTGCTGCGACGATCTTCAGCGACGACCACGGCAAGACCTGGAAGGCCGGCGATCTCTGCCTGCCGAACGAGGGCGAACTCGGCAATCCGAATGAGACGATGATCACCGAGCTGTCGGATGGTCGAGTGATGCTCATTTCGCGCAGTGTGTCGGCAGCGAGCCGCAAGATCGTCACGACCAGCGCTGATGGAGCCACGGGGTGGAGCAAACCGGTGTTTCATGAGCAACTCTGGGAACCGATCTGCATGGCGAGCATCGTCGCGCATCCATCCAAGCCGGGGACATTGATTTTTTCCTGTCCACACACGCTCGGGCTCGACAAGGAAGGCAAACCCGTCCCCGCTGGACGCGGCAAGCGCGAGAATCTCTGCATCAAGCTCAGCCGCGACTATGGCAAGACCTGGCCCGTGAACAAAGTGCTCGATCCCGGCAAAGCCGCCTACTCGGACCTCGCCGTGCTGCCGGATGGCACAGTGCTCTGTTTGTATGAAGCCGACACCTCCATCGACTGCGCCCGCTTCAATCTCGAATGGGTCACGCACTAGCTGTGCCCCGAAATCGAAGCCGGAATGCCCGCAGGATTCGGCTGACTGTCATGTCCACGAATCCTGAACCGCCCCCATTATTTTGAGGGCGGCAGACTGCTAAGTCTGGCACTGCCTCGGCGTATTCTAATCCCCCATGATGTCTTTCTGCCTCCGGTTTCAAACTTTCTTCACAGCTGCGCCTTTCGCCAGCCTTGTCCTTGCTGGCGCCGTTCACGCTGCAGAGCCCTTTGATGCCTTTCTCGAAACCCATTGCCTCCGCTGCCATGGGCCGGAGAAGGAGAAGGGCGATTTGCGGATCGACCAGCTCTCGCGGGATTTTAAGCTGGGGGCGGACACGCATCATTGGGCGGAGATGATGGAGCAGGTGAACTCGGGTGAGATGCCGCCGAAGAAGGAGAAACAGCCTTCGCAGGCGGAGATGGCGGCGTTTGTGACGAGTCTCGATGCACGCATCAAAGAAGGCCGTGCGGCTCGCATGGCGGCGCGGCCAGCGGTGGCGCATTACCGCCTGAGCCGGAAGGAGTATCAAAACACGGTCTATGACCTGCTCGGCGTGCGCTATGATCCGGCCAAACCGGGCGAGCTGAACGAGGACACGCTGTGGCATGGCTTTGAGCGCATCGGGTCGGAGCTGTCGCTATCGCCGTCGCATGTGGATCGCTACTACCGCGCGGCGGAGTTGGTGCTGGATCGGGCGTTTCCCACGACGGCGGGGGAGGCTCGCAAGGTGCGGAAGACGGCGGTGGATCTGCGCTACGGCGACGGAAAGGCGCAGCAGGCGGCGCTGGATCGCTTCGGCATCAAGCGGCCGCTGCGTTATCTTCTTTTCCCCGGCACGGTGCAAAACGCGCTCTCGACCAATTGGTTCGGCAAGACGGGGCCGGAGCACAGTGGACTCTACAAAGTGCGCATCCAGGCCAGCGGGATTCGTCCGCTTGGTGGTCAACCGGCACACCTGAGCATCGGCAAGAAGACCGGCGAAGAGACCGTGGATGGACTCATCGAGTTCGATCTCACGGCACCGGAGGACAAGCCGCAGGTGTATGAGTTTGAGGTGTTCCTGGAAATGCCCATGACGCTGGAGTTCTGCGTCGTGGCCACGGACGTCGTAGATCGCCGGCAAGGCGCGGCCTTCCGCAATGCGCTCGGCAGCCGCAGCGGCTATATTTTCACGCATAGCAGCGAGACGCTGCTCTTAAACCCGAACGCGCCGCAGATGTTTGATGACAAGGGCAACGGCGTCTTCTCCACGGTGCTGCTCGATTGGATCGAGTGGGAAGGCCCGGTGGTGTCGGAGACGGAAAAGTCACACCGCGTGGGCCTCGTGCCGCCGGATGATGCCACGCCAGAGGTGGTCGCGGAACATCTGCAACGCTTTGCCGAGCGTGCGTGGCGTCGGTCGGTGAAAAAAGAGGAGCTAGAGCAGTATTTGCAATCCTACCGCACGGAGCGCGAGGCGGGCGAGAAGCTGGCAGACGCGTATCGCGTCGCTTTGCAGGGCGTGTTGACCTCGCGGCACTTCATCTACCTCGTCGAGGGCGATACCGTGGCTCGCGAGCGTCTCACCGACTCGGAACTCGCCTCGCGGCTCTCGTATTTCCTGTGGAGTTCGATGCCGGATGACGCGCTCTTCGCGGCGGCCAAAAGCAGCACGCTGAATGGCGAAGGCTTGAAGAAAGAGGTGGATCGCATGCTCGCGGACAGCAAAGCCAGCCGCTTCATCGACGACTTCGCACGGCAGTGGCTGCAACTGCACCGCGTAGGCATGTTCCCGCCGGACAAGAAGCTCTACCCCACCTACGACGCGTGGCTGGAGGAAAGCATGCGCAACGAGCCGGTGGAGTTCTTCCGCGAGCTGTTCAGCAAAAACATGCCCATCGATGGCTTCGTCGAATCCGACTGGACCATCGCCAATGCGCGGCTCTGCGATTTCTACGGCCTGCCGGAGCCGAAGTCTGACGGCTTCCAGCGTGTGTCGCTGAAGCCTGAGAACCGTCGCGGCGGCCTGCTCACGATGGGCGCGGTGCTCGGACTCACTTCGGACGGCACGCGGCATCGTCCCGTGCATCGCGGCGTGTGGCTCAGCGAGGTCGTGCTCGGCAAGCCCCCCCCCCCGCCGCCCGCGAACGTCCCCGCCATCGAGCCCCCGACGCCGCAAAGCCCCAAAGCCACGCTGCGCCAAAAGATCGAAGCGCACCGCAACGACGCCAACTGCGCCGCCTGCCATGCGAAGATCGACCCCCTCGGCCTCGCCTGGGATAACTACGATGCCGTTGGCCAATGGCGCACCCACGAGAAAGTGCCCGCAGGAGTCGGCAGCGACCCCGTCATCGATTCCTCCGGCCTGATGCCCGACGGTCGCGCCTTCAAAGACGCCACTGAGTTCAAACAACGTCTCCTCGAAGACCGCGACAAGCTCGCCCGCGCCTTCATCGACCACCTCTGCACCTACGCCCTCCGCCGCGCCCTCGCCTTCGACGACCAAGATGATCTCCAGGCCATCGCGAACGAAGCGAAGAAGAGTGACTACCGAATCAAGGACATCGTGCGTGCGGTAGCGATGTCGGAACTGATAAGGAAGCGATGAAGTTCTTGGTTCCTTGTTCTTGGTTCCTTGTTGCCAAGCAGGAAGCCAAAACCCCGAACCAAGCGCCTAAACCAAGAACTAGGAACAAAGAACTAAGCACCAAGAACAAAGAACATGAAAATAACCCGCTTTGAAGACATTGAAGGTTGGCAGTTAGCGAGGGAGCTAACGCGGCAAGTCTATGCCGTGGCCATGCGCGGAATGTTTGCGAAGGACTTCGGGCTTCGGGACCAGATCACCCGTGCATCAGGTTCAGCCATGCACAACATCGCTGAAGGATTCGACGGGGGGAGTAATGCTGAGTTCGTCAAGTTTCTGCGCTACTCCCAGCGTTCATGTTCGGAGGTTCAGAGCCTGCTCTACATCGCTTTGGATCAGTCCTACATCACCCCGGAGGAGTTCGATGCCATCTACAATCAAGCCGCCCTCACCCACGCCAAAGTCGGCGGATTCATCCGTTACCTCCTCAACACCCCGAATCCCCGCTGAGCCCTTCAACCAAGACCAAAGAACCAAGAACAAGGAACTTTCATGAACATCCAAACCCAATCCTGGCTCCTCAATCGCCGCCATGCGCTCAAGGCGCTCGGCAGTTTCATTTCATTGCCGATGCTCGAGTGCATGGTGCCGCTCCGCGCCGCAGAAAGCGCCACCGCCACGCCGAAGCGCAGCGCGTTCATCTACCTCGCGAATGGCGTTCACTCGCTGAACTACCAGATCACCAAAGAAGGTCGAGGCTATGAGTTCTCTCGCTCGTTGAAGCCTTTGGAGAAGCATCGCGAGGTCATCACGCCGATCAGCGGGCTGCATCATCCGGGAGCGCTGAGTCATCATCACAATTGCATCTCCGTTTGGCTCACGGGTGGCAAGCTGGGGCCTTCGGATCGCAACACGATCTCGGTGGACCAAAAGATGGCCGAGGTGACCGCGCCACACACGCGTTATCCCTCAATGGAAGTCGCCATCACGCAGGATTCGCTCGCGTGGACCGCCGATGGTGTGCGACTGCCTGCGATGCGTCGTTGCAGTGAGATTTTCGCCTCGCTCTTCGAAGAACCGAAAGGCGGCAAAATGGTCCAGCGCCGCGCCTTGCGCCGCAAAGGCAGCGTGCTTGATGCTAACCTCGCCGAAGTGCGTCAGCTCGAGAAAAAGATGGGCTCCGAGGACAAAGGCCGCATGGAGCAATACCTCACCTCCGTCCGTGAGGCGGAGATCCGCACGCGTCGGGCCGATGCGTGGCTCGACACACCGTTGCCCTCCATCTCCGAGGCCGACCGCAACCGCACGAACCGCGACATCGCCGCCACCAAGGCGGGCGATTATTTCCGCACCGTCTATGACCTCATGGTGCTCGCCTTTCAGACCGATGTGACCCGCGTGGCCACCTTCAGCCTCGGCGGCGAGGGCGATGCCATCTCCATTCCCGAGATCGGCATCACCGAGTCGCGTCATCAGCTCAGCCATCACGGCGGTGATGCGGGCTACATGGAAAAGCTCACGAACTACGACACCTTCGCCATCGAGCAGTTCGGCTACTTCCTCACCCGCCTCTCAGAGACCAAAGACCTCAGCGGCAAGCCCCTCCTCGGCTCCACGATGGCTCTCTTCGGCAGCGGCATGTCCTACGGCCACAGCCACGGCAACGCGAATCTCCCGCTCGTCCTCGCCGGCGGCTCCGACCTCGGTCTGAAGCACGGCACGCACCTCGACTTCAACAAATCCGCCAAAGACTTCCAAGGTTACACCTTCGGCCCCGACGGCGGCCTCACCACCGCCCACTACCAAGTCTGCAGCCGCCCCGTGAACTCCGACGCCCACATGAGCAACCTCCTCCTCCTCATGGCCCAACGCATGGGTGTGGAGACGGATCAGTTTGGCGACAGCAACAAGGTCATCGCGCTATGACCATGTTCTTGGTTCCTCGTTCTTGGTTCTTGGTTTGCCCTTGGTTGGCAGTGCTTGCTTGTTCGGTCTTCGTTCATGCAAGCGCCGCCAACGAAGAACCAGGAACAAAGAACCAAGAACAAGGGACAGAACCCTTCCGCCCCGAAGCCGGCAAGTTCCCGCCGCTGGAAAAAGCGCACGCCTACCGTGGCGAACTTGTCTTCGTTGATCACGTGAACCGCCGGGGCAGCCTTCGCATTGAATCCAAGGGCATCTTCCGTTTCACGTCGCCGAGTCCGTTTGCCCTGCTGCCCTACGGCATCGTCAGGCATCACGGTGCACCGGCGGATCTGCGCGACATCCCGCTCGGCACCCTGCTGCATGTGCGAGCGTTTCTTCCACCTGACCCAAAAACCTCCGCCGTGCCTGTTTTGCCGGTGAACAACCGCACCAAGACCAGCCACGGAAACCTCGGCGTGGCACCTGCCGAAAATCATGTCATTCTCCTCGAAGACGAACCCAGCCACTGCCTGCGCGAGGGCCTCGTGTGGAAGCTCAAAGAGGTGGAGATCAAAAATCATGAGGGAACCATCACCGCCACTCGCGAGCCGAAGCAAGGCAGCAGCGGCAAGGCCTCCGCGGAAACGCTGACCTTCGATGCCGCCACCCGCATCTGGCGTGGTCGCGAGTATCTCCGCATCGAGCACCTGATCGCTGAAGGTGCGTGGCCCGCCGAAGGCAAAAAAGCCCTCAGCGGCCAATCCGTCATGCTCGGCCTCACCTGGAAGCCGACGCCCGCCGGTGTGTTCACCCGCTTCCACATCTCCGACATCTGGCTGGATGACGCCGCGATGCAAAACGCCGCGCAGCATCAAACCGAAACCCACAAGGCCTTCGTGCGCAGCCGTTGGCTGCCCGCGTGGATCGACGCCGTCGAGTATGGCAAGTTCGGCCGCGCCACCATCACCGCGACCTTGTTCGGCGGCATGGACGCGTCGCTTTACGCCGAGTTCAGCAAAGGCAGCGCCGCCCTGATGAACGGCGTCGAGAACACCCTGAAACACACCGAAGGCGGCACCGCCGGCCCCACGCAGATGGCGGCACGTGGCAAACTTCTCGACGTCATCAACACACCCGGAAACGTCCCACTCGGCAGCAGCGGCATCCAGATTCGCTTCGAGACCGATCTCATCACCGAAGGCATGCGCCCCACCCGCATCGTCAAAATCCGCCCCACAAGCTGGCCCGATCTGCACATGCCCCGCGAGGAATACATCGGCCAAGGCAGCATCGACGAACGCTTCCCCACTCCCGCCATCTTCCCGAAATACTGATCCACTTATGAAACCGTTCTTTGTTCTTCGTTCCTCATTCTTCGTTGCCAAAACCGTGGCCCTCGCGTGCTCATTCGTCATCCTGGCAAACGCCGCCAGCGCAGAACCAAGCACCAAGAACCAAGAACCAGGAACCGACGTTTTTCGCCCCGAAGCCGGAAAGTTTCCCCCTTTGGAAAAAGCGCACACCTACCGTGGCGAACTCATCTTCGTCGATCATGCGAACCGTCGTGGCAGCATCCGCGTGCAGGGATCGGGCATGTTCTTCCGCAACGATCCGCATCCCTTCGCCATGCTGCCGTATGGCGTCGTGCGTTATCACGGCGCCCCCGCCGATCTTCGTGACATCCCGCTCGGCACCGTGATGCATGTCCACGCTTTCCTCCCGCCGGACCCGAAGACCTCTTCTGTCCCGGTTTTGCCAATCGATAGCGGTAAGCAGGACGCCAATCACAATCGCGGCGCAGGCATCTTCCCCGCGGAGAATCATGTGCTCCTGCTCGAAGACGAACCCAGCCACTGCCAGCGCGAAGGACTCGTCTGGAAACTCAAGGAAGTGGAGATCAAAAACCACGCAGGCATGATCATCGCCACCCTCGAGCCAAAGAAAGGCGGCGACGCCAAGGCCACCGAAGAACCGATGACCTTCGATGCCGCTACTCGCATCTGGCGTGGTCGCGAATGCCTCAGCATCGAGGAACTCATCGCCGAAGGCGCATGGCCTGCGGAAGGAAAAAAAGCGCTCAACGGCCAGTCCGTCCTCCTCGGCATCACCTGGAAACCCACGGCCGATGGCATCTTCACCCGCTTTCACATCTCCGACATTTGGCTCGACGACACCGCAACTCAACGCGCCGCCCACAACCAAACCGAAACCCACAAAGCCTTCATCCGCAGCCGCTGGATGGCTGCATGGATCGACAACGTCGAATACGGCAAGTTTGGCCGCGCCACCATCACCGCCACCCTCTTCGGCGGCATGGACCCATCGCTCTACGCCGACTTCACCAAAGGCAGCCCCGCCCTCATGAATCCCGTCGCCAACACCTTGAAGCACACCCACGGTGCCTATGGCCCCGCCCACATGGCGTCGAAAGGCCCCATTCAAGATGTCATCAAACTCCCCGGTGAAGCCCCGCTCGGCAGCAGCGGCATCCAGATCCGCTTCGAGACCGATCTCATCATCGAAGGCATCCGCCCCACCCGCATCGTCCGCGTCCGCCCCGCGAGCTGGCCCCAAGCCCAAGTCCCCCGCGAAGAATACCTCAACGACAGCCTCGAAGAACGCTTCCCCACGCCCGCTATTTTTCAGAAGTATTGAAGTTTCGCCGAAGCTTCGATTGGCAATGGATATGGGGCGGGAAATCATGGTTCACCATACTGCCAGCCTCTTCCATTTTACAGGCCATCGTTCTACTTTTGGGTTTTGGCATCGTGCTCGTCATGGAATGAATTGGAAGGTTGGTTGTCACAACTTGTCATGACACGAATCTCCACTCCTCTCAAAGAATGGTGAGGGTGCCCAGAGGTGCAGCAGTGCTCGTTGCGCAACAAGGTGCTTTGTGGGGAAGCTAATGGTGATGACATGCACCCACTGGTTGACACGCTAATCATGGCGATGAACGCAACCCCAAATCCCTCTGAAACCCCTGCTGCCGCTAACGCTCCAATTCAAAACGGACCGGTCCTCTGGACTGTTCGGGATGTGGCAGACTATGCACGCTGTAGCACTCGACATGTCAGCAATCTGCGAAACCAAGGGCTGCCTTTCCGCAAGGCCGGACGCTTGGTCAGGTTTAATGCTGAGGCTGTGAAGCGTTGGTTTGAGGATTGAACAATAGACGTCATTCCGTCCGAGCAACGGAACGCACCTCCAAAGTATCAACGTTCTTATGCACCCTCGAAACCTCAAAGGGTGACTCGCGCCAAGATTTGGCCAGGTTATTTGTTGTGATATGAGCCCATCTCAAACTCACTCTGATACTCCACCACCATCTCCTGATCCTCAGTCCACAATTCAGTCTGAACCCTGCCTCTGGACCATTGATGACGTTGCTCGCTATGCGCGATGCAGCGTCCGCCATGTCACCACTCTGCGCGAGCAGATGGGGCTGCCTTTTCGCAAACTGGGTCATCTGGTGCGCTTCAGCCCTGAGGCCGTGAAGCGGTGGTTTGAGGATTGATTGCAAACCGATTGAGCCTCACTCTCCTAGGACACCATGAATGACACGATTGACCGGATCTACAGGCATAGCATGAATTGGCAGAAGCCGCTTTTATGGCTGCGGATCAATTTCGGTTACATGCGCAGCGAGATCGGATCTGTCACCGGTGCAGGCGAAGACTTGGTGGGGCTAAAGCAGGCGATGGGGCAACTTGAAGAAGCATTGGCTTCATTTGCGAGGTCCGAGATTTGGCTTTTTGAGGAGGCTTGCACCTCTGACCGTTCGCCTCACATGT
>NZ_JBILYB010000051.1:0-40299 GCF_044378005.1 Prosthecobacter sp. | reverse complement strand
GCCCACGCGGATGGACTGCACCTTGGCCGTGGCTTTCACCCGCTGCTCCAGCAGATCCGCACGCTCGATGAGGAGGCGACCTTCCCGCAGCAGCAGCTCGCCCGCCGGAGTCAGCGAAAACGAATGCGTCCCACGCTCCAGCAAAGCCACGCCGAGGTCGTCCTCCAGCGTCTTGATCTGTCGGCTCAGCGCTGGCTGCGTGACACTCAGACGCGCCGCCGCCTTGCTGATATTGCCATCTTCGGCAGCGGCGATGAAGGAGCGGAGAAGGCGGAGTTCCATGAGCGTGCGAGCATACCCAAAGCGCAGCCTCAGGCAAACAACACCGCATTGGCGGCACGGGCCGTTCCAGCGCAGTATCGTCTCGTTATGAAACTCACCCTTCGCCGATCCAACGAACGCGGCCACGCCAACCACGGCTGGCTCGACAGCTACCACACCTTCTCCTTTGCCGACTACTACGATCCCGAGCACATGGGCTTCCGCTCGTTGCGCGTGATCAATCAGGACGTCATCGCCCCTGGAGCTGGTTTCCCAACACATCCGCACCGGGACATGGAGATCTTCAGCTACATCCTCTGGGGCGCGCTGGCGCACAAAGACAGCATGGGCAATGGTCGCACGCTTGAGCCCGGCCAGATCCAGCTCATGAGCGCGGGCAAAGGTGTCACGCACAGTGAGTTCAATCCCTCGAAGACGGAAGGTGCCTCACTCCTGCAAATCTGGATTCGCCCCCGCGAGGCAGGTTTGAAGCCGAGCTACACCGAGTGGCATCCGAAACCCGAGCACGACAACGCTGAGAAGGTGCTTGTCATCTCCAGCGATGGCCGCGAAGACAGCGCCACCATTCATCAAGACGCCGACATCTACCGCGTGCGCCTCGCCGCTGGCAAAGCCACCACGCATGAAGTCATCGCCGGCCGCGTAGCCTGGTTCCAGCTCATCAAAGGCAGCGTCACCCTCAACGGCACCCCCCTTCATCCCGGCGATGCCGCCAGCACCGACGACACCGGCACTCTCACCCTCACCGCCAGCGAAGACGCCGAGGCTCTCCTCTTCGACCTCGCCTGATCCAGGCCCCCCTCAAATCGTAAATCAAGAATCATAAATCCATGAAACACATCACCACCCTCGCCTCCGTCCTCCTCGGTCTCGCCTTCATCACCCTCGGCGCGAACTTCTTCCTCAACTTCATCCCAATGCCCGCCGATCCATCGCCCGCCGATGCGCCGCACAAGCTCTTCATGGCCGCGATGTTCCCCACCGGCTACCTCGCCTTCGTGAAGGTGCTGGAGATCCTCGGCGGACTGCTCGTCGCCCTGCCAAAAACTCGTAACATCGGACTGCTGGTGCTCGGGCCGATCATCGTGAACATCATTGCGTTCAACGTCTTCCTCACCAAAGGCGCTGGCCTCACCGATCCTCCCATCCTCGTCATCGGCATCCTCTCCGCCTTCCTCCTCTTCACCGAGCGCAAAGCCTGGCTCGGCCTCGTGAAGTGATCCATCACGCCACCTCATCGCCATGACCACCTCCGAGCTCCAAACCCTCCTCACCTCTGCGAACGCGCCGCTGCTCGTGCAGGTGCTCCCGGAGGAGGTCTTCGCCGCAAAGCGCATTCCCGGCTCCAAGCAGGCTTGCGTGTATGAGGTGGCCTTTCTCGATCAAATCGCCGCTCTCACCACCGACAAAGCCCGCGCCATCATCGTCTATGGCGCGGGCAGCGGCTCGCTCGATGCCAAAGTCGCGGCTGAAAAGCTCGCTGTGGCCGGTTTCACGAACGTGACAGCCTTTGAAGGCGGTCTCGATGCCTGGAACGCGGCCGGATTGCCACTCGAAGGCGAGGGCACATTGCCCGCCGCGCCTTCACTCAGCGGCATCTTCCGCGCGGACACGGAGCAAAGCCTCATCCGCTGGACCGGGCGCAATCTCTTCAACCATCACAGCGGCACCGTGCGCCTCGCCGAGGGCGAGATCACGCTGCGGGACAACGCGCTCGTGGCCGCCCGCTTCCGCATCGCGATGAACAGCATCGCCTGCGAGGACATCAGCGACTCCGCGATCAACCAAATGCTCATCGCCCATCTTCACAGCGATGACTTCTTCGATGTCGCGCATCATCCCGTGGCCGAATTCATCGCCAGCAACATCACGCCGCTCGCCACCTGCACCGACGGCACGCCGAATCACCTCCTGCGTGGCCAGTTCACGCTTCGCGGCATCACCCGCGAGATCGAGTTCCCCATCCTCGTCGCCACCGCCGATGGCCAGCGCCTCACCGCCCAGGGCGTGCTCGATCTCGACCGCACCCAGTTCGGCAGCGTCTATGGCTCCGGCCGACTCTTCCGCTTCCTCGGCAAACACATCGTCAACGACCACATTCACCTCCACATCAAGCTCCACGCCGACCTGAAATCATCAATCAAAAATCGTAAATCATAAGTCCCCCATGAAACTCCTCTCCCCACTCACCGCCGGCGCTCTGAAACTCCCCAACCGCGTCCTCATGGCCCCGCTCACGCGTTGCCGTGCCGATGCCGATCACAATCCCACGCCGCTCATGGCCGAATACTACGCGCAGCGTGCCAGTGCTGGTTTGATCATCGCTGAGGCCACCATGGTCATGGAGGGCAATTCCTCCTTCTGGATGGAACCCGGCATTTACTCCGATGCGCAAATCCAAGGCTGGAAAGCCGTCACCGATGCGGTGCATGCCAAAGGCGGCCAAATCGTGCTCCAGCTCTGGCATGGCGGTCGTGCCTGCCATCCGCTGCTCAATGGCGGAGCCCAACCTGTCGCACCGAGCGCCATTCCGATCACCGGCGATGAAGTTCACACGCCCGAGGGCAAGAAACCCTACGTCACGCCTCGCGAACTCCGCGACGACGAGATCCCCGGCATCGTCGCGGGTTTCAAAAAGGCCGCCGAGAACGCCAAAGCGGCCGGTTTTGACGGCGTGGAGGTCCATGGAGCCAATGGCTACCTGCTCGACGAATTCCTCCGCGACGGTGCCAACAAGCGCAACGGCTCCTACGGCGGTCCTTTGGAAAATCGCGCCCGTTTGATGCTCGAAGTGCTCGATGCCGTCATCAGCGTCTGGGGCGCGGACCGTGTCGGATTGCGCATCTCGCCGCTCAATAGCTACAACAGCATGATCGACAGCGATCCCGTCGGCGTCGCCACCTACATCGCCCAGCAATGCAGCACGCGCGGCATCGCCTACCTGCACATGATGCGTGCCGATTTCTTCCAGGCGCAGCAAGGCGATGTCATGACGCCCGCCCGCCAGCATTTCCAAGGCGTGCTCATCAGCAACATGGGCTACACCGCCGACGAAGCCGAACAAGCCATCACCGAAGGCAAACTCGACGCCGTCGCCTTTGGCACCAGCTTCCTCGCCAATCCCGATCTGCCTGCCCGCATCGCCGCCAAAGCGCCGCTCAATGCCCCGAACGCCGCACGGTTCTACTCCCCCGGCCCCGAGGGCTACACCGACTACCCCGCGATGTCGTGAGCACGCCCATCCATCCCGGCGTCCGCATCGGCCACGTTCACCTGAAGGTGGCCGATCTGGAGCGCTCGCTCGCCTTTTACTGCGGCGTGCTCGGCTTTCAGCTCACCCAGCGCTACGGACCCGGCGCGGCCTTTGTCTCTGCGGGAGGTTACCATCATCACATCGGCCTCAACACCTGGGAAAGCCGTAGCGGCAAGCCTCCTCCGCCCGGCACCACCGGCCTCTATCACGTCGCCATTCTCTATCCCGATCGCCAAGCTCTCGCCGATGCTTTGCGACGCCTCATCGAGCATCAAATCCCGCTCGATGGTGCCGCCGATCACGGCGTCAGCGAAGCGCTCTACCTCCAAGACCCCGATGGCAACGGCCTCGAACTCTACGTGGACCGCGATCCTTCCGAATGGCCCCGCGATGCGAAAGGCGAGCTCGCCATGACCACCGCGCCACTTGATCTCAAAGCTTTACTCACCGAAACCCAAACCTCATCACCTCCTCCATGAATACCCTCGACGCCATCAACGCCCGCCGCGCCATCAAGCATTACGATCCCGCTCACGTCATGACCGACGCAGAGATCCGCCAACTCATGGAGGCGGCTTTGCAGGCTCCCACGGCCTTCAACATCCAGCACTGGAGATTCGTCACCGTGATCGATCCCGAGGTGCGGAAGCAGATTCGCGCCGTCGCCTGGGATCAGGCGCAGGTCACCGAGTCATCGCTGCTCATCGTGCTTTGCGCCGATAAAGACGCGTGGAAGAAAGACGCCGCCCGCTACTGGAAGGATGCTCCACAGCCCGTGCAGGACTTCCTCGTCCCCGCCATCGGCCAGTATTATGAAGGCCGCGACCAGGTGCAGCGCGACGAATGCATGCGCTCCTGCGGCATGGCAGGCATGACGATCATGCTCGCCGCGAAAGCCATGGGCTACGACTCCTGCCCCATGGACGGCTTCGACTTCGACGCCGTGGCTAAGATCATCCAACTGCCCGAAGACCACGTCATCAGTTTCATGATCGCCGTCGGCAAAGGCACCCAGCCAGCGTGGCCGAAGCCCGGCCAGCTTCCTTATGATGAGGTGGTGATTCAGAATACCTTTTGATGAGCGACAACGCACGCTCCTCACGCTCGGCAGCCGCGATTCCGTGGCTGTTTGTGGTGCTGTGGAGCAGCGGGTTCATCGGGTCGAAGCTGGGGGTTCCTTTTGCGGAGCCGTTCACGTTCATGACGCTGAGGTTCAGCCTTGTGCTGGCGGTGCTGGTGCCGATTGCGTTCGTTTCACGGGCTCCCTGGCCGAAGGGAAAGCGGCAGACGATGCATGTGGCCATCGCCGGACTGCTGATTCATGCGCTGTATCTGAGCGGCTGTGTGTGGTCGCTGAAGCTGGGTTTGCCAGCGGGGATTCTGAGTCTGATCGTGTCCATGCAGCCGCTCTTCACCGCCGCGTTTGCAGGAATGGTATTGGGCGAGCGAGTGCTGCCACGACAGTGGGGCGGGCTGGCGCTGGGATTCATCGGCACGGCGCTGGTGGTGGCACATAAAACGGGCAGCGGGCTGACTTTCCTCATGACCGTGCCAGCCATCCTGTCGCTGGTCGGCATCACGATGGGGACGATGTGGCAGAAGCGGCATTGCCCTGCTTTTGATCTGCGTACGAGTGCCGTGGTGCAGTATGCGGCGAGTCTGCTGATCACGGTGGTGCTGGCGATGACGACGGAGACCATGCAGGTGGCGTGGTGCGGGCAGTTTATCTTTGCCCTGCTGTGGGGCGCATTGGTGCTCTCCATCGGTGCGATCAGTCTCTTAAACCATCTGATCCGCAGTGGCACGGCGGTGAATGTGGCGAGCCTGTTTTACACCGTGCCTGCGGTCACGGCGCTGATGGCCTGGGGCATCTTTGGTGAGACGCTGACCGGCCTGTCCCTCGTCGGCATGGTGGTGGCGGTGCTGGGCGTGTGGCTGGCGCGCGGCAGATGATTTGAGATGCTTTTTGTGCACCGATAAGCCAGCGTCAGGGCATGAATGAATCCTTGCTGCATGAGACCGAGCTTTTCCTCCACGAGCAGATCCCGCTGACACGTGCGATGGGGGTCAGCGTGCAAAGCTGGGACGGGCAGGAGCTGCGGCTGCGTGCGCCACTGAAGCCGAATCACAATCATCTCGGCACAGCCTTTGGCGGCAGTTTGAGCGCGTTGGCGACGCTGGCTGGCTACAGTTTGCTCTGGCTCCTGCTGGGAGATCGTGAGGCGCACATCGTGATCCGCGAAAGTTCGCTGCAGTATCGCCATCCGGTGCGGGGAGATTTGATCGCGGTGTGCCGGCATCCAGGGGATGATGCGTGGCAGACATTTCAGTCTCAGTTTGCCAGCACGGGAAAGGCAAGGCTGACCTTGCGGGCGATTATCGAAGAGGATGGCAGGACATGCGTGGAGTTTGAGGGCACGTTTGTGGCACTGAGGTAGCCAGGCACTTTCCCAGAATCATGGCCCGCTGCCTGCGCACCGAGTGAGGTTACAACCATGTCCGAAACACTCCCACGCCATTTTGACATTGCCATCATCGGGGGCGGTTTTGCCGGGGTCTATTGCGCTCAGCGGGTGCTGAAGCGCCTCGTGGGAGAAAGCCTGCGCGTGGGGGTGATCGCGAGTGAAAACCACATGGTTTTTCAGCCGATGCTGCCGGAGGTGGTGGGGGGATCGCTGTCGCCGCAGCATGTGGTGAATCCCATCCGCATGATCTGCAAAGGCGCGGATGTGCTCAAGGGCACTGTCACCAGCCTAGATCTCGAAAACCATGTGCTGACGCTGGATGGCGGACGCTTCACGCCGAATGTGACCGTGACCTTTGATCACCTGATGCTGGCTCCCGGCGCGGGCGTGGACCTCAGCCGAATCCCCGGCATGTCAGAGCACGCGTATCTCATGAGGACGGTGGGTGATGCGATGAAACTTCGTGCAGCCATCATCAGCCGGATGGAGGAGGCGAATCTGATCACCAAGCATCAGCAGCGGAAGGAGATGCTCTCCTTTGTGGTCGTGGGTGGCGGTTATTCCGGGGTCGAGACGGCGGGGCAGATCCAGGATCTCATCGCCGGAGTGCGGCGCTACTACGACAACATCCGCGAAGACGAAGCCACGGTGACACTCATCCACAGCGGCGACCGCCTGCTCTCCATGTTGGGGGAAAGGCTGGGCGACTACACCGGGCGTTGTTTGGAAAAGATGGGCGTGAAGATCGTCTTCAATAAACGCGTGCGCGCTGTCACGGCGCGGACGGTGCAGCTCAGCGATGGCACCACGATCCCGACAAACCTCGTCGTCTGCACGGTCGGCAATGCGCCGCATCCGCTGATCAAGGCGCTCGGTGAGGCTGGTTTGATCCCGATGGATCGTGGCAAGGTACGCGTGGATTCCTTTGGTCAGGTCATGACGCGTGAGAAAGTCTGGGCGGCGGGTGACTGCGCCATTTTCCCGAAGGCGGACGGCGGTCACTGCCCGGAGACGGCTCAGTTTGCGATGCGTCAGGGAGCCTTGATCGGAGACAACATCATCGCCACCATTCGAGGCACGCCGTTGCAGCCTTTTGCCTTTACCGGGTTAGGCGAGCTGGCCACCATCGGGCATCGCAAAGCGGTGGCGATGGTCATGGGGCTGCGCTTCTCCGGCCTGCTCGCGTGGTTCATGTGGCGCAGCGTGTATCTCATGAAGCTGCCCGGCCTTGACCGCAAACTGCGCGTCATGGCGGAGTGGACCTTTGAGATGTTCTTCCCGCGCGACATCAATCTGCTGACGCCGAGCTTCTCCTCGCCGCTCGGTGAGATGCATCTCGAGGCAGGTGACTCGCTCTTCCGCTGCGGCGAGCCCGCGCAGTCGCTCTACGCGGTGAAAAAGGGGCGCGTGGAGATCACGGATGCGCAGGGGCAGCTCGTGAAGTCCGCAGGCGCGGGCGAGCACTTCGGCGAACGAGCACTGCTGGGCGATGGCATCTGGCGCTTTGATGCCACGGCCAAAGAAGCGACCGAGCTGGTGGCGATCGACGGAGGTACTTTCAAGACCCTGGTGAAGAGCATCGGATCGCTTGAGGCGCTGTTCAAATCCACGGCGCAGCAGTATCATTTGCCGGAAGAGATTCAGAAGACGGTGGACGCGATCTCCGAATCTACCCGTCACGCGACAGCAGCAGATGTGATGACAAAGGACGTGGCATTCCTGGATGCCTCACTCTGTGTGCAGGATGCGGTGGAGGAGTTCCAGCGGCATCCGCACAGCACGTATCCCGTCACCGAAGGCGGGAAGGTCATCGGCCTGCTACGGCGCTCCGTGGCCTACGACTGGCTGAAGAATCACGGCCTCACCTGTCGCGATGGCTTGAAGGATCTGCCGCTCACGAAGCCCTTCTGTGTGCGTGGGGATGTGCTGGTGCCGGAACTCGTGCAGACCCTCATGCGCACCGGCGTCAGCAAGGCCGTGGTGGTGGATGCCGAGGATCACCTGCTCGGCATGGTGACCGTCTTCGATCTGCTCAAAGGCACGCGCTGAGTGACGCCTCAGCTCTTCCTGTTGTCCGAGGAAGGCACAAAGAGTGCCATCGAGAAGCGATTGAAAAGCGATCCCGAGGCCACGTAGAGGAAGCCGAACATGAAGAGGCAGCGGAAGGGCATGGCACCCCAGTCCTTCATCTCGATGGCCAGCCAGATGAGCCAGCCAAAGTAGCCCGCGAGCAGGAGCTCGATCCAGAGGCCCACGGACTTGCCCGCTTTGTAATGGAAGGACTTCTTCGAGGCCTCGGCCTTGTTGTTCACGCCATACTTCGGCGTGCGGACGAACTCGGACTGCTTGCCGAGCAGGGCTTCGATCACGGCCTTGGCGTTGTTGACGGTCATGCCGATGCCCAGCGCCATGAAGAAGGGGATGAAGGGCAGTGTCTTCAGCCAGCCCCAGCGGCTCTGCGCGCCCTGCGCGGTGAGGTAGAAGGCGATGACGGCGATGGTGGCAAAGAAGAAGACGGGCAGGTCGAGGAAGACCGCTTTTTGCCAGGAGTTCTGCGGCAGGAAATCGACGGGATAGACCAGCACGAGCGAGACGAGCGTGAGCAGGTTCGCGAAGTTCGCGCCGAGATGGGCCGTGGCCTCGAACTTCGTGTGGAAGGGCACATCACTGCGCCAGACTTGCCCGAGCATTTTGAGACAGACCTGGATGGAGCCTTTGACCCAGCGATGCTGCTGCGACTTGTAGCCGTCCATGTCCGGCGGCAGTTCGGCGGGCACGAGGACGTCATTCAGATACACGAAGCGCCAGCCTTTGAACTGCGCGCGGTAGGTCAGGTCGAGATCCTCGGTCAGCGTGTCCGCACGCCAGCCGCCTGCATCGTCGATGGTCGTGCGCCGCCAGAGTCCGGCGGTGCCGTTGAAGTTGCAAAACTCACCCCAGCGGCTGCGCGAGGTCTGCTCCAGCATGAGGTGACCATCCAGCAGGATGCCCTGGAGCCGGGTGAGCAGGCTGTAGTCACGGTTCCTGTGCACCCAGCGTGCCTGCACGATGCCCACCTTCGGATCGGTGAAGTGGTGGATCGTCTTGAGCAGAAAGTCGGGCTCGGGGGCGAAGTCAGCATCGAAGATGGCGATGAACTCGCCCTTCACCGTGGCCATGCCTTCATCCAGCGCGCCCGCTTTGTAGCCCTGGCGGTTCACGCGATGGCGATACTCGACATCGAAGCCCTGCTCGCGGAGCCGCTGCGCGTGGGCTTCCCCGAGGGTCACCGTTTCATCCGTGGAGTCATCCAGGAACTGGATCTGGAGGCGGTCCTTTGGGTAATCCAGCGCGCTGATGTAGCTGATGAGCTGGTCGAGCACGTCCGCCTCATTGAAGATGGGGAGCTGGACGGTGACGACGGGCAGCTCGGCAAACTCCCGCAAGGCCACGGGCCGCTGCCTGCGGTGCCACCAGTAGCCATACAGCACCTTGATCTTGTGCGCGCCGAAGGCGGACAATCCGAGACAAAGAATGATGTAGCTGGCGAGCCAGAGGAGGGTTTCCCACCGGGGCATAAAGGGGGCGGAAGAAGAGGAAGGGTGCGCAGAGGACAGGATGCCGGGGCCGAAATCAACCCCGGAAAGAGGCGGGCGCAAAAGTAGATCGAACTTCCAAGTTCGATCTCAAGTCTGGCCACACATCCTGAGAACGAGCTTGGAAGGCAATCTGGAAGGAACCCCGAACACCCCACCTCATTTAGCCGAAAAACGAAAGAGGAGGGCTTGTCAGCCTCAGCAGGCCCAGGGCTTGGGAAGAGTCGCCCGATGGAAGGGTCTCCCAGGTTGGAAGCCTCCCAGATTTTGATCGCCTGCCGCCGCTCTTTGGGTGTAAACCCACACTCATGAGCCCCCAAGTCCGTGATCTTCCCACCCATTGGTCGGCTATCAAGCTGCGCAGCAACCTCACGATCTCTTATCCAATCTAAACTCTTCGGTTTTCTCGCCATGTCACCATTTGTCGAACAATTGCTAACAGAGTTTACCCGCCCGTTGCCAAAGGCTGATCTTGGTGATGAGTGCCTTGCCGCCGAGGAGGCCATCCTGAAGTTTCGCGACACGGGGGAGGGTGATCCCGAGATAGTTCCTGAGCTCGTCGATGTGGACCTTAGCGCCGAGGACATCAGTGCGTTGGCTTCAGCGTTACGCACGTTCATTGTTTCCCACCCCTCGCATGAATGGGTCGGAGCAGCAATCTGGGCCATGTCTAAACTCAACGACGTTCAGTTGATTCCATTCTTCATGGAGCAGATCCGCCTTCACTATTCAGCACGAAGAGAACATCCTGTTAGCCAAGCTGATTATGCACTCTGTCGCCTTGGGCATGATACGCCCTTCAATTACTGGTCAGAGGACAGAACCACCGAGAACTATTGGCTCGCCGTTGAACAGTTTCTTATGCGCCATCAGCAGACCTAGCCAAGTCGGCTGGGGCTGCATCCCTGCCGCTTAACTTATCGTCAGAAGCTGATTGTTGGCTACCCCACCTTCGGCATCGCCACCAGATGCTCGGCTTCTTTGGCGGCTTCGATGCGGCGGGCGGCGGTTTCGGCGCTGTGTTCTTGCTCGATCTCGCGGCACCAGCCTTTGATTTCGAGTTCGTTGAAGATCTTGCCGATCACGCGACGCAGCAGGCCTTTGAGGTTCGGCATCTCGACATCGGATAGGGCGCGGATGGCGGCTTCTTTGTAGCTTTCGAGGAGGACGTTGGATTTCTCATACGCGCCGGTTTGCTCGGCCCACTGGCGGATGGTGGGCTTGTCGGGCAGGGTGGTGGCCTGGCCGTTCCAGAGGGCTTCCATGACTTCTTTGACCTGGTCTTTCCCACGCTCGCGAAGGAGGGCGAGGATGATGCTGGGGCGGATGCTGACGTTGTTGTCGGCGGCGGAGTCGTCGCCGAGGTCGTCGAGGTCATCGCGGATCTGGTAGGCGATGCCGAGGTTCTCGGAATAGGTGTGGAGGACGTCGGCGGTCTCTTCGAGCTGGCCTGCCATGGCGGCACCGACTTTTAAAGCGACCTCGAAGGCGGGGGCGGTCTTGCTGCGGAAGATCTCCAGCACCTGGGTGCCGCTGAGGGCGACGGGGTGGTTGTTCCAGAGCAGCTCGGCGCCCTGACCGCGGCAGAGTTCGCGCTGGCCTTCGGCGGCGACTTTGATGCAAGCGCTGCGGATGTGGCTGGCGCACTGCATCTCGGCAAGCAGGCGGTAGCCTTCGCCGATGAGGAGGTCGCCGACGTTCAAGGCGACGGGCACGCCGTGCTCGGAGTGCAGGGTGGGCTCGCCGTAGCGTTCGGCGTCGTTGTCCTCAATGTCGTCGTGGATGAGGGAGGCTTTGTGGAAGGCTTCGACGGAGATGGCGGCGAGCTTGAGGTCGTCGGAGATGGGGGCTTCGGGGTCTTCACGCAGGGCCTGATAGGCGGCGATGGTGAGGAAGGGCCGCCAGCGTTTGCCAGCACGGGCGAGCCACTCGCGGGCGATGACTTCGGTCTGGCAGGTGGGTTTGCCGAGCAAGGCCTCCAGCGCGGCAGGCTCGAACCAGGTCTTCACTTCATCGTGCAGGGCGGTGAGGTTCAGGCGGCGGGTTTTGTCCTCGCTGGTGAGGTGGATGTAGTCCCAGACCCAGTCGATATCGACGGTGGTGTCGATGCAGTCATCCTGGAGCAAAGGCACCGCGACGGCGGGGATGGCGGCGGCCTCGACATAGGGGAAGGTGCGCTCAAGGACGGAGAGGCAGGAGATGCCGACGATGGCCTCGATCTTGCCTGTCTGGATGAGGGACATGACGATGGCGCTGCCCTCGGCGACGAGGACGGCGTAGCCGAGCTTTTCGGCCTCGTTTTGGAAGTCCTGGATGGTGCAGAGGCCGCACTGTTTGCAGAGCAGGCCGAATTCATCAAAGGGCGCGGGGCACTTGCTCTCCACGCGCAGGCACTTCGGCATGAGCAGGAGGCGTTTTTCAAAAGGCACGGAGGCCAGGGACTCGCGCCAAGTTTCATTCGCCAGCAAGACGCCGACGTAGTCGCGATACACCTGCTCGATGCCATGGATGGCCATGATCTTGTCGGTGTGGACCTGGAGTTCATCGAGCGGCACCGGCGGCACGAGACGGGTCTGCTCCATGTAGTCGCGCACGGCCTTCAGCACGGCGTCGCGGTCCGCCTTGGTCTGGGGGATGTTCTTTTTCGGTGCACGGGCGGCCCGGGTGAGACCGGGAATGACAGGTGGCAGGGAGGCGGAACGAACGGCGACTGTGGACATGGGGGGAAAGGAATGACGAAAACCGAATTGACGAATGACGAAGGCTCAGGCGGGGGGAATGCGTCAGCCCTGTAACCGTGGCGCTGGAGCTTGGTCTTGCAAGGATTGCGCTCGCTGGGGCGAAAATTGCGCCCCAGGCGGGTAGGGCAGGGGAGAGTTACTTCGACTTCAGCCCCACGGTGTTCACGGCGATGACGCGATATTCATGCGCCTTGCCTGCCTCGGCTTTTTTGTCGCTGAAGGTCATCTTCACGAGGGGATTGTTCGGAGTGTCGCTGTATTGCAGGCCCTGGAAGATGGGTCGGCCAAAGGGATTGGCGGGCTTTTCCGGCACGGTGCCGATGGCCTGTCCATCGCGCTCAATGATGAAATGGGCGACGCCGCTCTCCAGATCAGCCTCGGCCTCCCAGGTCAGCTCGCTGCCCGTGACGCGGACGTTTGTCGGTGCAGGAGGAGGGGTGGTGTCGGGGATGGCGGTGTCTTTGACGTAGTGCATCCAGGCTTTGGCGACGGCTTCATTCGGCAGCCACACGGCTTTCGTTTTGTCGCCAGCAAACTTCGTCGCAAGTGAGGCTTCGGTGCCAAGCAGAGGCGCGAGCCAAGCGCCGTCAGCAGGCATCGGGTTGAGCTTGCCGCCACTCTTCGACAAGCGAGCGCTGAGGCAGGCGTCGAGCCAAGCGATGGCCATGTAGCGCTGGTTTCCGCACTCATGAGCGGTGAGCGGATCGACGGCGACGCCGATGAGGCCGCCTTTGCCACGCATCGCGGTGAAGAACTCCTCATTCGCAGGCCACACGCCAGCGAAGCGGCCGTCTTTGACCGTGACGCCTTCCTTCGTGCCCGGATTGCACATTACCGGCACGCTGAGCGCTGCCTCAGGGATGGTGTGCGTCTTGATGGTCGAGCGCGTCGGATTGCTCGTGAGCAAAGGAACGCCTGAGCGCAGCCACGCCGCTGCGACTCGCTCAGGATGCGTGAGCACCATGCCGCCCGCCCAATGCCCGCCGCCGCTATGGCCCCAAAGCGCCCAGGGCACTTTCGATAGCTCGGGATGTCCGCTCTTCGCGCCGAGATCGGCGAGGCATTTCTGGAAAGCTTCCCCGGAGCCATTGCGCGGGTCACACCACATCTGGCAGTCGGCTTTCTCCGGCTGCTCATAAGATGGGGCCAGTAGGGCGCAGTCGTGCTTCTTTGCCAGCGCCTGCCAGTGCAGGTCAAAGGCACCCGTGAGGCCCGATTTGCACGAACCCTCGCCACAGCCGTGCTGATGCACGATGACACCGCGAACCTGCTTCACACCGGGAGGAACCCAGGCCGTGTAGTTCACCGGGAAGATCAGCTCGCCGGGCTGTGTCGAGGCCTCATAGCGCACTCGATAATAAGGAGCTTCGGCAGGCGGGAAGACATCATAGGGTGCCTTTTGGGCAAAGGCAGCGACGGTGAGAAAAAGGAAGGCGAGGTAACGCATGGCGGATAGAACGAGCGGAAGGCATCATTCAAATCAGGCGAAGTGCATTTTGCCTCCAGCCGACGGTTTGATCGCACCCTTGCCAGATCCGACACAGCTTTTGCTGGCATGTTTTGAGAGAGCCGGGCGTTTATCATCGCGCCCAACCATGAAACGCCTCGTCTTCCTCTCCCTGCTCCTGCTGTCCCCGGCTTTCGCCCAGGATGGCTTCAAACCGCTCTTCAACGGCAAAGACCTCACCGGCTGGGATGGCAATCCGGAGCTGTGGAAGGTGGAAAACGGCGAGATCGTCGGCAACACGACCGGACCGGAGCAGCTCGCGTACAATCAGTTCCTCATCTGGCGCGGCGGAAAGGTCAAAAACTTCGAGCTGAAGGCGAAGATCCGCCAGAAGGGCAACAACACCGGCATCCAATACCGCAGCAAGGAACTGCCGGAGAACGGCAAGTGGTCCATCGGTGGTTATCAGTGCGACATCCATCCCGCTACGCCGAACAACGCGATGGTCTATGAAGAGCGTGGACGAGGCATTATTGTGCAAAATGGTCAGGGCGTCGTCATCGACCCCGAAGCGAAGCGCTGGCTCGCCTCCGAGCATGAGCCGGTGAAGGTCGATATCGCCGAGTGGCATGAGTACACAGTCATCGCGCAGGGAAATCACCTCATTCACAAGATCGACGGTCAGGTGACCATCGACCTGCTCGACTTCGAGGAGGCCAAGCGTTCGCTCGAAGGCCTGGTCGCCTTCCAGATTCATCGCGGTCCCGCCATGGAGGTCCACATCAAGGACGTGATGCTCAAAGAACTGCCCGAGGGCGCTGTAGTGTCGTTTGAAAAGTCCGCGATCCCGAGCGACGCGCAGATCATCGAGGTCAAAGCTCCTGCGAAAGGCAAAGGCAAAGCGAAGGCTCCGGCGGCTCCCAAAAGCCCCGCGAAGGGCAAAGAGGCTGACAAAGCCAAAAAGAAGGCGAATCGCCCGCAAGCCGTCGGGCCAGCCATCGGCGCGAATGTGGCCACGCCGGTCACGAACATCAAAACGCTGCCGGATTTCAAAGTGGAGCTGCTTTATAGCGTGCCCGGCGGTGAGCAGGGCTCATGGGTGAACCTTTGCACCGACGACCAAGGCCGCATCTATGCCAGCGATCAATACGGCGGCCTCTACCGCTTCGCCGCTCCTGCCGCAGGTCAGCCGCTCAAGCCCGCTGACGTGCAAAAGCTGCCCACCGACATCCGTGGCGTGAACGGCATGCTCTTTGCCTTCGGAGCGCTGTATGTCGGCGTGAACGATTACGAGAAAAAGATCCCCAGCGGCCTCTACCGCATCACCGACAGCAACAGCGACGACATTCCCGACAAGGTCGAGATGCTGCGTGAATTCGACGCCAGCAGCGATCACGGCGTGCACGCCATATTGAAGACACCCGATGGCAAAGGCCTCTACCTCATCACCGGCAACAACGCCGTGCTCAAAGAAGGCCCCGTCGCCGGAACACCCGCTACATCGCCCGTGGCGAAGCTTTGGGGCGATGATCATCTCCTCCCTCGCATGCCGGATGGTCGCGGTCACAACCGCCACGTCATGGCTCCTGGCGGCATCATTTACCGCCTCGATCCCGAGGGAAAGAACATGGAAATCTTTGCCAGTGGCTTCCGCAACATTTTCGACGGCGGCGTGAATCGCGATGGCGAACTCTTCACCTACGACGCCGACATGGAGTATGACTTCAACACGTCGTGGTATCGCCCCACACGCATCAATCACGTCGTCAGCGGCGGCGAATACGGCTGGCGCAACGGCGCAGGCAAGTATCCCGAGTTCTACTATGACAACCTGCCCGCCACGCTGAACATCGGCCCCGGCTCGCCCACCGGCACCACCTTTGGTTACGGCGCGAAGTTCCCCGCGAAATACCAGGAGGCCTTCTATGTGCTCGACTGGAGCTGGGGCAAAATTTACGCCGTGCATCTCAAGCCCAACGGCAGCACCTACACCGCCACGAAGGAAGAATTCGTCACCGGCGGTCCGCTGCCGGTGAGTGATGCGATCATTGGCAAAGATGGCGCGATGTATTTCACCATCGGTGGGCGAAGAGTGCAGAGCGGGCTGTATCGGGTGAGTTATGCGGGGAAAGAGGACACGAGTTTGCTGCCAGAAAAGAAGACTGACACCTTCAGAGGAAAAATCGCGGGGATGACTGGCACACCGAAGAACCTCAGCCCAACAGGAATTCGTTACCTTCTGGAAGCCTACCACGGCGCCCCAGACCCCAAAGCCGTCTCCACCGCCTGGCCGCATCTCAGCAACGAAGACCGCTACATCCGCGCTGCTGCACGCACCGCGCTGGAGCACCAGCCCGTCGCCGAATGGGAAGCCAAAGCCCTCGCTGAAACCAACGTCACCGCGCAGCTCGAAGCCCTCCTTGCACTCACGCGTGCCACCGGCGTGTGCCCCACGCATCGGGCTGCCGACCACGTCGTGAACAACGCCATGCGCGACAAAATGTGGGCCGCGCTGTTGAAGCACGACTTCACCAAGCTCACGCCCGAGCAAAAGCTCGCCTACGTCCGCCTCACCGAGATCGTGTTGCACCGCTTTGGCAATCCGGACGACGCCACCGTCGCCGCGATCATCGCGAAACTCGATCCCGCGTATCCGGCGGACAACTTCGAACTCAACTGGCTGCTCACCGAAACACTCGCCTACCTCCAGGCACCGAATGCCGCTGCGAAAGGCATGGCACTCATCGCCGCTGCCGAAAGCCAGGAGCCGCAGGTCGAATACGCTCGCAGCCTGCGCTTCCTCAAAGCCGGTTGGACGCCTGAACTGCGCAAGCAGCAGCTCGAGTTCTTCCTCAAAGCCGCGAACTACAAAGGCGGCAGCAGCTTCGCCATCTTCATCGACTTCATCCGCAAAGACAGCCTCGCCACCTTCACACCAGAAGAAACCGCGCAGTTCGCCGAACTCATCGCCAAGAAGCCCGAGGTGAAATCCGCCATCGAAAACGTCGGCGCCATGTTCGTGGGCCGCACGCCGACCATGTGGACACTCGATGAACTCAGCGCCGCCGCCAAGACCGGCATGAAAGGCCGCAGCTATGACAATGGTCGCAAGATGTTCAGCGCCGCCGCCTGCTACACCTGCCACCGCTTCGGCAACGCTGGCGGCATGACCGGCCCCGATCTCACTGGCGCAGGCGGACGCTACAGCCCGCACGACCTGCTCGACCAGATCATCAACCCCAGCAACGTCATCAACGAGCAGTTCGCCCCCATCGTCGTCACTAAAAACGACGGCAGCATCATGACCGGCGTCGTGGTGAATCTCAGCGGCGACGGCGTCACCCTCAACACCGACCTCACCGATCCGAATCAACGCGTGAACGTCGATCGCAAAGAAGTGAAGAGCATCGAGCTCAGCAAAGTCTCCCCCATGCCCCCGATGCTGCTCGCCATGCTCAAGAAAGACGAGATCCTCGACCTCCTCGCCTACGTCCTCAGCGGCGGGAACAAGGATCATGCGATGTTTGGGAAGTGATCCGCTCTTTAAGACCCAACTCACATGCTGGATCTGATTCGAGCCTTGTTCGGCGCTAAGCCGCCCGTTTTACCGCTGGTGCGCTTGCGTCGGGCGGTCGAGGCATCGGATACCGTCACTTTGCGTGAAGTGATCCATGCCTATCCTCACCTATTGAATCACCAGGATGACAAGGGTGCGACGCCCCTACACTGGGCAGCCGAGAAACAGGACTTGTCCATAGTCGCCGCGCTGGTGGACTTGGGAGCAGACATCACCAAAAAGGACAAACTCGGCTATACCGCGTCCCACCTCGCTCACTACCACGGCGAGTTTCGTATGGGTTGCTACACGGACGTTTCCAAACAGATCGTCCAACGCATCGAAGGGGATTAATCCAAAAGTTAACGATGAGTTTTTATACTTACAGCGCCGAGCGCACCGCCTTCTGAATGTCCGCCTTCACCTTCGCCCAAGTCGTCTTGATGAGGGTTTTTGGTGTTTCCGTGTCCTCGGCGTCCTCGAAGTAGATCATGCTGCGCAGGGGAATCATCGGGTCGTGGTTGGGAAACTTCAGCTTGTAACAGCGCATTACTTCGTCGAGGCCCAGTTCTTTGAGCAGGGTGTGAAGGTCGTAGAAGTCCTTTTTCGCTCCTCGATTGCTGATGGCTCCCAGCTTCATCGCGACCACATCCGGCAGGCTCATCATCCTCACGCCCTCGATTGTTTCGAAAGGATGCAGCAGCGGATAAGGATAGGTTACAAAGTCCACTTTCACGTCCTCGATGAAAGCCATCATGCCGTTGTTGTTGTCGTTCGTGAGCTGGAAAGACGGGAAGTCCGTCGCCAGAGAGGCCGACACGATTTTGTTGTCGAACTTTTCTGAGTGGAAGAAATCGAGGTCCACCGACATGCGATGTCCAAAACGAAGCGCCAGCGAGGTGCCTCCAACGAGAGCGAAGCCCTCGGTGGCATGATGGGCACAGAGCGTCTTCAATAATGCCAGGGTGCTTGGGGGAACGGCTTCGCAGTGTAGCATCGGAAGTCCTCCTTTCTCAATTCAAGGGCCAGACAGAGTAGAGCGATGTTTTGCGGGCTGATGCTGCGGAGCTGTGTCACCACATTGCGCAGACGTTCATCGCCATAATGGCGGCGAATGGCACGCCAGCCTTCCAGCGCTCCGACGACCAACACACGTTCAATGATCTGCTTGGCGTGCTTTTCTGTGTCGAGGTTGGCCGGATTCACATCCCAAAACCACGACGCAGGCAAGCCGAGCGGCGTTTTGGCGCGGCGTGGAGATGGCGTTGAGGTCTTCATGCGGCTTGATGCTACCGCTTTGATGCCAAAGCTCAACTCTCCTCTGCCAGAACTCCCTTTCCGTATCGTTACCATTCGCGCATGAAACGCCTCTTCCTCCTCGCCCTCTGCCCTTCGCTCTTTGCGGCACAGACCGACTTCGCCAAGGCTCCGACGGACAAGCCCAACGTCCTCGTCATCATCACCGACGACCTCGGTTACGCGGACATCGGTGTGCATTGTGGCAAGGATGTGCCGACGCCGAACATCGACGCGCTGGCAGCATCGGGGGTGCGCTGCACGAATGGCTATGTCACCGCGCCGTATTGCAGTCCTTCGCGGGCGGGATTTCTCACGGGGAAGGCGCAGACGCGGTTTGGGCACGAGTTCAACCCGCATGTCGGTGACGAGGCGAGGCTCGGTCTGCCGCTGGATCAGCGCACGATTGCGAACGAGCTGCACGATGCGGGCTACGCGACGGCACTCGTCGGCAAGTGGCATCAGGGCTTTGATGCGGCGCATCATCCGCAGTCGCGGGGGTTCGACGAGTTCTTCGGCTTCCTCGTCGGCGGGCATAACTTTTTGCTCCACAAGGACGCCGAGCCCGAGTTCGGCTCCGCGCATTCGCATGACATGATCTATCGCGGTCGCGAGGTGCAGCGACTCGCAGGCTACACGACCGACCTCTTCACCGATGAGGCGCTGGGCTTCATGAATCGCAACGCCGCGAAGCCGTGGTTCCTCTACCTCGCCTACAACGCCGTCCATACGCCATTGGAGATCGCCGAGAAGCTCAAGAGCCGCATCCCAGTCTCCGTCACGGATGAAAATCGTCGCGGTTACCTCTCGCTGCTGCTCGGCCTCGACGACGCCATCGGTCGCATCAACGCCGAACTGAAGGCGAAGCACCCCAACACGCTCGTGTTCTTCTTCAGCGACAACGGTGGCAGTGGAAAGAAGCCCTTCTTCGCCTACAACACCGGCCTCAACGCGCCCCTGCGCGGCGACAAAGGCCAGACGCTCGAAGGCGGCATCCGCGTACCGTTTTTTGTGAACTGGCCAGGGCAACTGCCTGCGGGTCAGGTTTATGAGCATCCAGTGAGCGCCATGGACGTGCTGCCGACGGCCTGCGCCATCGGCAAAGCGAAGCAACCCGACAGCGTCGAAGGCGTGAACCTCCTGCCATATTTCAAAGGCGAAAAAGCTGACGCACCGCATGAGATGCTCGCTTGGCGTTTTGGCCCTCAAAAAGCCATCCGACGTGGTGACTGGAAGCTCGTCGATGTCCGAGACATGGAGGCCAAAACACAGTCGGGTTGGCAACTTTATGATCTGAGCGCCGACATCGGCGAAGCCAAGAATCTAGCAGCCGAGAAGCCCGAACTCGTCGCCGAACTGGTAAAGGCCTGGGACGACTGGAATGCGAAAAATATGCCGCCGCAGTGGCATGGTAGCCCGAATGAAGATCCCTCCTCGCCGCAGAAACCGGCGAGGAAGAAGTGATTCTGGCCTTCAGGAATCACTATCGTTTCGCCAGCGCTTGGGCGATCTCTTCCGCGACTTTCTTGGCCAGAAAGTCATAGCCTTCTTTGCCGTAATGCAAGTCTTTGGGATTATGCAGGCGATCAAACTCAGGCGTCATGTGCGCGTTGAGGTCATCGGTGATGACACCGTTCTCAGCCATCACGCGGGCGGCGATGTCGTTGTATTCCTTCACACTGCCAAAGCGACGCGAAGGATTCAGTTCACCTTCGGGAATCGGTGTGGTGCTGGCCCAGATGAGCGTGGCACCGGTCTGCTTCATGCGAGCGACAAGAGCGCGGAGATTCTTTTCGTAATCGGCCACCTCGACCTGTCGTTTGCCATCGGGCATGAACTTCAAGTCGTGGATGCCCCAGTTGAAGTGGATGACATCCCACTTCCCTGCTCCCAGCCATTTCTCGATGTTCGCGATGCCGTTCTTGGTCGGGCCGCCGTTTTGTGGGATGCGATGCACGTTCGCCTTTCCCTCTAAAAGCTTTCGAGTTGGCAACGTGTAGCCCATGGAGATCGAGTCTCCGATGATAAGGACGCGCGGCAATCCCGCCACATCTAGAATGGGTGCGGTCACCGGACTTGGGGCGCGTTTGGTCTTCGCCTCCGGCTTTGGGGTCTGGGCCTGAAGAGTCAGAGTCAATGGCAGAAGGAAGAGAAGGGCGAGTTTCATGCGGATGGCAGGAACGCGACGACTTGAGAGATTTGCGCAGAAAAAGCAGGCTTGTTCTGTCCGGGCAGATTCAGCGACTTCATCCATTCGACTTCCCGCGTGATCCATCTACGCTCAGCGCCTGTTCCAGCCATGGCACGCGCATCCCAAAAGCTCCCCGACAACCAGCCAGATCTTTTCACAGGTCAGCCACCCTCTGGCATGGCGGTGACGCGCCGCTTCCTCGGCTGGGATGCATCGCTCGTGCATTCGGTGGCGGCTCATCTCGCGGCGGGCTGGGATGGCATCGGAGCGCTGGATTTGAGCGAATGGCTGATCGTCGTTCCGACACGAAATGCGAGCCGTCGTTTGCGCGAGGCGCTGGCCATCCATGCAGCAACGAAAGATGCGGCAGTGCTGCCACCTTTGACCGTGACGCCGGACTTCCTGACATCGCCCGAGCGAGTGGCGGACATGCAGGCGGCAGGGCGTGTGGAAACGCTGTTGCTCTGGGCGGCGGAGATGTTGCGGGTGAATCTGGAGGATCATCGTCAGCTCTTCCCTGTCGATCCTGTGGAGCGAAACTTCACCTGGGCGCTGAAGACAGCGAATGATCTGCTGCAAGTGCGCGAGACGCTCAATGAAAATGGTCTGAGCCTGGGCGATGCCGCGCGGATGCTAGAGAACTCCGAGATGGAGCCGGAGCGGTGGCGTGATCTCGCCAAACTGGAACGCGAATGCGTGCGCGCGACGGAAGCGAATGGCTTCACCGACTGGCAGGTGGCGCGTCGGCGGGCGGCGAGCACGGGAACACTGCCCGAGAACGTGAAGCGCATCGTCATCGCGGGTGTGCTCGATCCCTCTGTGCTAGCAATCCAAGCGCTGGAGCGTCATTCTCAGCGCATCCCAGTGGAGGTGCTGATCTTCACGCCGCAAGCAACCCACAGCGGCTTCTTCGACCTGTGGGGTCGGCCTGTCGCTGAAGCGTGGCTCACGCAGCCAATTCACATCCCCACTCCAGAGAGCACGATCCATCAGGGCAGCTCACCTGCGGAACAAGCCGCTGCAGCGATGGAGATCCTCGCGGCCTATCCAAATCCAGGTGCGGTGGCTGCGATTGGCGTGGCTGATGCTGAAATCTCTGCACCGCTGGAAAAGACGCTCGCCGAGCATGACATCGGTGCCTATGACCCGGCGGGCAAACGCATGGGCACGCATGGCGTGTTTCATCTGCTGCGACTGCTCAGCCAGCTCAGCGCCTCGCGTTCATTCGGCACCGCAGCGGAAATGATGCGCTGCCCAGATGTACTGGAGACCGTTCGCCGAAAGGCGGAGGAACAAACGGGCACACGCCCAAGCTTGCCGCAGTTGCTCAAAGACCTGGATGATCTCGCCGTGAAGGCACTTCCAGACACCCTGGATGATGCCATCGAGCTGGCTCCACGAGTCTCGGAAGAAAGCCCCATCATCGTTGGTCTGACATGGATGGACGCCGTTTTGAAAAGCCTCTCGGGGGCGAACTTCGGCACGGCTTTGACTGACTTCCTCGCAGACGTCTTTGCGGCGCGTCGCTTCCGCAGTGATCGGCCACAGGACGCCGTCTTTGCCGCTATCGCAGATCAAATCTCCCAGGTGCTGGATGCGCTGGAAGGCCCCGCAGCTTCACTTTTCCCGAGCGCGCTGTCGTCTGGCAGTCGCTTGGAGCTTTTGCTGCGCGTTCTGGAAGAGCAGGTCTTCTATCCTGAGCGCGCTGCGCGTGACATAGATCTGCAAGGCTGGCTCGAGCTTCTCTGGGAGGATGCACCTCATCTCGTCGTGACCGGCATGAATGATGGCAAAGTGCCCGAGTCGATCATGGCGCATCAGTTCCTGCCGGACTCAGCACGGCGTGCGCTCGGCCTGCGCAACAACGACACGCGCTTCGCTCGCGATGCCTGCCTGATGACGATCATCATCGAGCATCGTCAGCGCACCGGCGGGCGAGTGGACTTCATCTTTGGCCGCACGGGCGCTGCTGATGAACCGTTGCGGCCATCACGTCTCTTGTTCCAATGCCCCGATGCCGATCTGCCGGCGCGCACGCTGAATTTTTTCAAGAAGCCAAAGCTGCGCAGCGATCCGATGGCTTGGCAGCTCGCTTGGCAGTTGAAACCGCAACCTTTGCCCGACGATGCGACGATCTTCAGCAAGCTGAGCGTCACCCAGTTCCGCGACTACCTCGTCTGCCCGTTCCGTTTCTACCTGAAGCACGGTTTGAAAATGAAGGAAGTCGATGCCTCACGCACGGAGATGGATGCCATGGAGTTCGGCAGCCTGCTTCATGCCGTGCTCGAAAAGTTTGGCAAAGAAGGTGAAGCCGCGACCTCAACGGATGCCAACGTGATCCGCGCGGAACTGCACCGCCTTCTCGATAGTCACCTACACGGCACCTTTGGCGCACGACTGACCGTGCCAGTAATGATCCAGAGCGAGTCCGCCAAGCAGCGCCTGTCCTGGTGGGCAGAGCGTGAAGCTGAGGAGCGGGCGAAAGGCTGGCGCATCGTGGCTGCGGAGACGCGCATCAGCCCCGAGGGCAATCCCTGGACACTGGCGGACATGATCGTCAGCGGCGTGGTGGATCGTGTGGAGGTTCATCCGCAACTCGGTGTGCGCTTGATCGACTTCAAGACCTACTCGCCCACCGTCGCGGGCAAAGGTGAAAGCAAAAGTGTGGAGGATTACCATCTCACGAAGCTCAAGCGCACCGAAGACGAAGCCGACTTCCAGCCCTGGATGCTCACTCAAAACAGCCGAGGCGAACTCTGCCGCTGGACGGATCTTCAACTGCCTCTCTACCGAATGGCGATGGAGCGTCATCATCCTGGCGCGGAGATCCACACCGCCTATGCCACGCTCGGCAAAACGAAGGCTGACATCGCACTCGATGCCTGGCCTGACCTCGAAGGCGAGCTGCTGCGAAGCGCGCGTACCTGTGCGGAAGGCATCATCGCCGCCATCCGAGCCCGCACCTTCTGGCCGCCTTCCGAGAAGCTGACTTACAGCGATGACGTCGGGCATCTCTTCTTCGGCGATCCACTCAAGGCGGTGGATGCGAGTTTGATTGCTCTAAATAGTTCAAAGAATTGACGATATGGTGGACTTATTTTTCGCCCTTCTGATGTTTGCCATTATACCGCTGATGTCTGTAAACTGTGCTTGCAGCTATGAAGTCAGCAAGGAACGAATTCCAACATGGAATTGCTCACTTTGGGGGCCTATTCTGAGCATGTTTTTCTATGTGCTGTATGACATTTGCATCGCGGAGCATCACCCCCATGTACCCAGTTTTTTCGGCTTGATTCTTGCCCCAGTTTTAGGCGTTCCCATGCTCGTGCCATCACTTATTGTCGTGCTGATCCGCAGAAGGTTCACACGCTCCAAGGGGCAGGAGGATAAAACCACAAAGCCTGAAGGCTGAACTCTTTTCTATGTCCGCAGCCATCCCCAACGAAATGATTCTCGCCTCGGCGGGATCAGGCAAGACGTGGCAGCTCACGAATCGCTTCATCGCTCTGATGGCGCAGCAGTTACTGGCCGGTCAGGAGGTCACGCCGGAGCGCATCGTGGCCGTCACGTTCACGCGCAAAGCTGCGGGCGAGTTCTTTGATTCGATCCTCGTGAAGCTCGCGAAGGCGGCCTCGGACCCGAAGTTCGCGAAGACGCTTGTTGGCGATGAAACCATCGACCCCGAAGTCGTGAATGATCCGCTGCGGCCGATCATGCGCGAGCTGACGTCGGATCACTTCCGCACGTTGTTACGCGTGTTCATCTCGCGGATGCCACGTCTGTTTCTCGGCACGTTGGACAGCTTCTTTTCGGCCATCCTGCGCAGCTTCCCAGCGGAGTTTGGCCTAGCTGGAGATTTCGAGATTCTCAGTGATCACCAAGGCTCCATCGAACGCGAGCGTGTGTATCGCTCAGTCTTCCAGCGCACATTGCCGGGTCTCAAATCACGAAGCGAAGGCATCGCAGCGCAGAAGGATTTCTTGGAGGCATTTCGACGTGCGACCTTTGGCAAAGAGGAGTCCAGCATCCGTGCTGTGCTGGATCAGTTTGTCGAAAATCAGCACGGCATCCTGCTTCATGCCGCGCGTCAGGAACTCTGGGGTGATGCAAAGTCGATCTGGCCCAAAGGCTGCCACTGGCTGGGATCGACGATCCAACTCGATGAAGAATTCGCGCGTCTGTTTGGCTACTTTGAAAGCGAAGACGTGAGTGAAAAGGCTTGGGAGTTCTGGCGCGAGTTTCGTGAGCAAGCCGTGTCTCATATTCCCGGCGGCAGCCTGCCAGCACGCGTGAAGTTCTTTGTCGGCAAGGCTTTGGAAGTCTGGCCGCAGATCGAATCCAAGAACTGCACACTGACGGTGAATCGTCAGAAGCAGAAGCTCGAAGGCCGAACCTGCGATGTCTTCAAAGCCATCATGACCCACATCGTCGGTGCCGAGATCACGGTGCGACTGGAACGCACGCAGGGCGCGTGGCAGGTGCTGAATTTGTTCGAGCAGAGCTGGTCCCAGCAGGTGCGTCGTCGCGGACGACTGACCTTCCAGGACATGGAGCTGATCCTCGCCGGACATGAGTTTGCCAAGGATCTGCCGCGCCCGATGCTCTCTCAGGTGCCAGGTGACGAGGAGCGGCTGCGCATCGACTACCGTCTCGATGCGCGCTACGACCACTGGCTGCTCGATGAGTTTCAAGACACGAACTACACGCAGTGGTCTGTGATCGAGAACCTCATCGACGAAGCCGTTCAGGATACCTCAGATGAGCGCACGCTCTTCCAAGTCGGCGATGTGAAGCAGGCCATCTATGCCTGGCGCGGCGGTGACACACGTCTCTTTGATGATGTGGCTGCGCGCTACAACTCCGGCGCAGCACAGCGCATCCAAAAGCGCCCGCTGAATGTCTCATGGCGCTCCGGGCATGATGTCATCGACCTCGTGAACCGTGTTTTCGGTGACGCGGCGGCACTCGAAGAGATGAATCTGCCTGAGGAAACCAAGAACCGCTGGCCATGGCTGGATCATCAGGTGGCAGGCATCCACGATAGGCTACCCGGATATGCCGCACTGCTGAACCCGCAGCCGGAAGACGGAGAGAAGGTCCAGGAGTCAGATCGCTTCAAACTAATCTCCGGTTTGCTCGAAGAGATCCAACCCGTGGCACGCGGCCTGAGCTGCGCGATCCTCGTTCAGGAAAACCGCACAGGACGTGCACTTGTGGATTACCTGCGCGCGCATTCGCCCTCGCGGATTCCGGTGATGTGTGAGTCGGAGATCGCCATCGCCACGGACAATCCTGTGACGCTGGCTTTGCTCAGCTTGCTGAAGTGTGCAGCCCATCCTGGTGACACGATGGCGTGGCAGCATCTTTGGATGACGCCCTTCCGCGCTGTCCTCGAAGCCGCCGAGATGAACACCGGCAAACTCGCCGCCGAGGTGCTGCGCCAAGTCTTTGACGATGGCTTTGAAACCACGCTGAGACACTGGCAGCGCGAGCTTGTGAAGTCTGGCACGGATCTCGACACCTTCAGCCACCGCCGGGTCGAGGATCTCGCACTCGCGGCGCGCATCTTTGATCAAGGCGGTAGCCGAAACATCGATGAATTCCTCGCCTATGCCGAGGGTTACACCGTGCGTGAACCTGATACGCATAACGCAGTTCAAGTGATGACGATTCACAAGTCCAAGGGCCTCACCTTTGACTGCGTGATCCTGGCGGATCTCGAAGGCAACTCGATGACGACCGTGCGCCGTGGCATCGGTGTGAAGCATGGCGAGAAACGCCAGGTGCAGTGGGTCTTCGATCTACCATCGAGCGACATCGTGAAGGCCGATCCCGTGCTCGGCGAATATCGCGAAGAACGCGAAGCCGAGGCCGCCTACGAAGAGCTGTGCAAGTTCTACGTGGCGCTCACGCGCGCGAAACACGCGAACTACCTCATCGCCGAGCCACGCAAGGAGTCGTCGAAGTCGAACAACTTCATCAAGCTGCTCCAACTCACGCTCGGCGATGAAAAAGAGCCTGTGCCGACTCACTTCGGCGATGTCCCAGCCGACATCGTTTATGAAAGCGCCACCAAGGCGACTGATCGGCGCTGGTTTGAAACCATTAAGGCCAAACCAGTGGAAGAGCCTGCTGCCGCCGCAATCATCAGTGTGACCTCCGAAGGTCGATTCCGCCCGCAGCGCCGCACGCCGAGTGGTTCCGAGACGAGTGTGGTAACGGCGAAGCAACTCTTCTCACGCGGCGGACGATTCGCACGCTCTTACGGCACGCTGGTTCATGCTTTGTTCGAGCAGATCGAGTGGCTGGATGAAATGGATGTCGCCGCGCTGGAGAAGTTCTGGCAGGCTGTCCCATGCGCTGATGAAAGCGTTCGCACACGCGCTTTGGAGGAAGTGCGTCGCTCTCTCGAAGCACCCGCAGCTCGCGCCACTCTCAGCCGCCCTTCTCCGCAGGCCGAGTGCTGGCGTGAGAAGCGCTTCGAGATCCTACTGAAAGGCGAATGGCTCTCCGGCACTTTCGACCGTGTCATGATCGAGCCGGACCGCGCCACGATCCTCGATTTCAAAACCGACAAAGTGGAGACCGACGAAGCCTTCAGCGCCCGCGTGGAAGGCTACACGCCACAGCTTCAAACCTACCGCGAGGTGCTTTCACGCATGACCGGACTCCCGCAGGCGGCCATTCACTGCCGCCTGCTCTTCACCCACCGACGCGAAGTAGTGACGGTTTAGACATTGAATCGCCACTCGACGACATCGCCGTCGCGCATGACGTATTCTTTGCCTTCGATGCGGAGCTTGCCGGCTTCGCGAGCTTTGGCTTCGGAGCCGAGAGCCACGAGGTCATCGTAATGCACGATCTGTGCGGCGATGAAGCCACGCTCGAAGTCGCCATGAATGACGCCAGCGGCCTGCGGAGCTTTCATGCCCTTTGTGATGGTCCAGGCACGGGTTTCTTTTTCACCCGTGGTCAGGTAGGTCTGGAGACCGAGCAGTGAATACACGCTCTTGATGAGCTGATTCACGCCGCTGTCCGTGACGCCGAGATCAGCGAGGTAGGCCAAGGCATCTTCATCGGGGAGATCGACGAGTTCATTCTCAATCGCTGCGCTGACGACGCAGGCACTGGCGGCATGCGCGTGGCTGACGTACTCGCGGACCTTTGCCACCAGTGGGTGTTTGTCTGGCTCTTTGGACGCGGAGGCGAGGTCGGATTCGGCGACGTTGCAGGCGTAGATGCAAGGTTTGCCGCTGAGGAGGAAGAAGGACTTCAGCAGTTTCTTTTCTTCGTCATTGAGCTCCAGCGTCACGGCGGGCTTCATGGCATCGAGATGCGGCATGAGCTTCTGGCAAAGAGCGTTTTCAGCGACGGCCTCCTTGATACCACGCTTCGCATCCTTTTCGGTGCGGCTCAGGCGCTTGCTCACGCTGTCCATGTCCGCGAGGATGAGTTCGGTGTTGATGACTTCGATGTCGCGGATCGGGTCCACACTGCCATCCACATGCGTGATGTCGCCATTTTCAAAACAACGCACGACGTGGACGATGGCATCCACCTCACGGATGTGGCTCAGGAATTTGTTGCCGAGGCCTTCGCCCTGGCTGGCACCTTTCACTAGGCCCGCGATGTCCACGAACTCGATGGCCGCTGGCACGAGCTTGCTGGAGCCGCTGATCTTGGAGAGCACGGCGAGGCGCTCATCCGGCACGATGACGACGCCCTGATTGGGCTCGATGGTGCAGAAAGGATAGTTGGCTGCCTCCGCCTTGCGGGTGCGGGTGACAGCATTGAAGAGAGTTGATTTGCCTACGTTTGGGAGGCCGACGATTCCAGCTTGGAGCATAAGGGCGGCGAGAATAGCGGCTCGCCGGGGCTTCGCGAATGAAATTCAGGCCCGGGAATTTATTTACTTCAGCTTCACGCTACCTGAGAGGATGGAAGATGTGGAGGCTTTAGTGGCGGGTGGGTCTGCAAGCTGTGGCAGGAGGAAATAGCCAGCACCAAACTGCAAATTTGGGATGAGCAGCCCCTGATAGCTGACGGTCCGGGTCAGTAGGGCTCCTGGTTTTTCAGGATTGTTGTCGGTGAGTTTGAAGCTGCCACTGAATGCACCCGTGGCGGTATTTAGAGTAAGGGCGAGCTGGGCTTTATTGGCATCGCTTCCCGCTTTCGGTAGGATGACGCGGTTCTTGGAGTCGATGGTAAAGGTGATGTCAGGCGAGGTAGAGTCGCTGTCGGTGATGCCGCCTGAGTCGAACTGAATGCTGGCGTTTCCTAAACTCAAAGGCAGGCCGAGAATGATACTGCCAGGGGCTGGCGGCACCCATCGGCTACCACTTAGCGTGAGTGCCACTGGGCCGCGCACATCGGCGCCGAAGCCTGTGGCGTAGTTGCGCTCGCCTCTGCGCAGGACGCTCAGCTTTACCCAATCGGCACCACCAGTGAGCACGGCGGCGGTATCGAGGCGTGCGGCGGCTTGGACGGAACCTGTGTTGGCATAGAGCGGTATCCAGAGCGAGCTTTCTCCATCTGGGCCGAGTGGTGCGGAGAAGGCAAGTGTCGAGCCGTCGCTCATCTTTCCAGCCCAGGCGGCTGCGCCAGCGCCGCTGACTTTGATGGTGGCATAACTGGTGCCTTGCGGTAGGGTGTCATCCCCGAGGAAAGTCTCCGTCAACGGGATGATGACATTTGTTGTGCCGAGTCGAGGTGCTGTGACCGGGCGTGTGGTGCCCCACGTCTGTCGCCAACCGCTGAGTTGGGCTGAGGCGACACCGATATGTACTGCGCCAATGAGCCTGTGATCGGCAGTGAGGCTGAAGTCTAGAATGATGGAAGTCAGTCCTTTGCGCGGGATGGGAAGGCTGAACCGGATGACCTGACTGCCATCGCTCGTTAGGTTGCCTTTGAAGGAATAACTGAGCGCACCGAGGGTGAGCTTTCCACTGCATGAGCCAGCAGCAGCGGTGGTGAAGGTCATTATCCCACCCAGGCCGCCATTCACGACCTGATCACGAGCGCAGGTGGCAAAGAAGGTGCCGACTGCGGATGCGGGTAGTGGCTGAACGCGCAGGGTGATGACTTCGGTCACTTTTGACCCGTCGATGTTTTGCACCACGATGCTTATCTTAAACACGCCAGAGGCGGTGGGCGTGCCGAGGATGGCATTGGCCGTGCGATCATAGCGCAGCCCGGCAGGCAATCCGCTCACAGAAACGATGCTCCAGGCTCCGCCGAGAGGAATGGACAAGGGCTGGGCGACCATGCTGAGCGCTGGCACGGCGGCATCCCAGCGCGTGACACGGCCCGCGTGGTCGATGAGCTTTTGGAGATAGGCGAGATTGCCTTCCTGGCTGATGTTTGCCCGCAGTGGGCTGATGGGATCAGCAACGTCCTGAGACCAGCCATCCATGAAATGGATGACGACTTTGCCGAGATCGAAAGCCCCATAGACGATGGCGGGGAAGGTGCCGATTTTTACAGAGGTGGTAAGCTTGTGTCCGGTGGCGAGCACGGGGCGATCCATCTTCTCGCTGGCGAGTGATTTGACCGCGAAGGGTGCCGCCACGGCTCCGAGACGCAGCGGAGTTCCTTTATGATGCCAAGCGCTGCCGTCCATGCCACCATTTTGACCATCGATGCGTTCGACGCCGAAGCGCTTCACGGCACCGATACCTCGCGAGTAGGCTGATTCGATCAGGGCGGTGCCGCCTCGCCGCACCCAGGTTTCCAGAGCTGCGCCCCACGCATCAGGATAACTCACCGTGCCAAGATGGGTGAAGAGCCTGATCGTCTGATAGCGCGCGAGCAGGGCGGCGGTCAGCGGGGTGCTGCGCGCATCTGCCACTGCCACGACATAGCCCGCAGCGCGCCATGCAGCGATCTCGATTGACTGCGAACCTGGGACTGCGGGGGTAGTCCACGCGGTGGGATCACCAGCTTTGAGATACACGAGACGCTTCTCTCCCGGCACGTCAGCAGCTGTGGTAAAGGTGATCTGATTGCCATAGGCTGTGCCTGCTGCATTGATGGCATAGGCGCGCAGGAAATACTCAGTGCTGGGAGCCAGCCCCACGAGGAAGGCATTGAAGCTGCCTTCACCACTGCCTGACGTGAGCTTGCTGCCGTTCGTGGTCGTGGGGTTCGCCGTCGTGGCAAAAACAATGCCGCGCTCACTGACGGGATTACCATGATCATCTGTGATCTCTCCTCCGGAACGTATGCTGGTGGAGGTGATGTCAGCGGCTGCCAGTGTGGTGATCTCGGCGACTTCATCCTCGGATTCGTCTGGCTCGGTGACGACGATGGAGAGCTGGCGGCTGGCGGTCTGCGGTGGTGTCCCATTGTCCGCCACCTGCACCTCCACTGTCAGGCTTTGGGGCTCCATGGCCGTATCTGCTGTCCAGGTCAGCAAACCCGAGGCAGAGTCGATGCTCATGCCTGCTGGTGGAGTGCCGGTCAGGCTGTAGGCCAGAGTTTGCGCGGGCAAATCGGAGTCGGTGGCATTGATCGTGACTTGCAGAGCCTGCCCGGCAGCGATGGTCAAAGGCGACACTGGGTTGATCGCGGGAGGTTCATTGCTCTCCGCTACGTTGATGGTGAAGGTTTCACTATCGGATTTCGCTGGCAGCCCGCCATCCGTGACGGTGATGGTGGCGCTGATGATGCGTCCACCGTCTGTCTCTTGTGTATTCCAGGTCAGCCTGCCCGTCTGCGGATCAATGACGAGGGCGTTGCTGTCAGCCTCAATCGAGTAAACGAGCTGCTCGGCAGGGCCGTCATCCGTGCTACTGGCCTGGATTTCCAATACAGAGCGCTCATCCACCTGCCGGTTGCCGATGGTGGCCAGCACGGGGGCTGCGTTTTCCAGACTGACCGTGGTGCTGGCCTGGGCGGCAGCAGGAGCGGACTCTGTGTTTCCAGAGGTGTCCGTGGCCCGCGAGTAGAAGGCATAGCTTTTTCCAGCTTCACCGAAGTAGATCGATGAAAAACGTGTCGTGCGCTGCATCCAAAGCGTGAAGGGGCCGCCGTTCACAGAGGCGTAAATGTCGAAGACTGCCAGCCCACGGTTGTCCTGGCCGCTCCAGCGTACAGGAATGAAGGCGGACGACTGTGCAGGAAGTGCTTCCACGCGGCTGGTCGGGGCGGATGTGTCCGGGGTGATGGCTGCATAGGTCAGCGAATACTGTCCGGTGCTGTTGTGGTCCGCGAGATGCAGGATGTTTTCCATCCTCGGCCTGCGACCCAGACCGATGAAGGTGCGGTCCGTGACCCACGCATTTTTCCCCACGGGAATCTGACGTCCGTCAGAGCGTGTCACCGCCATGAGCTGATACGCAGCATTTGCAGGATCAGGAATGCGCAGATAAGACCAGCCCGCTCCCTGGGCTGTCGTTAGGTTGACCGTCAGATTGCTGGAGTTCACTGGGCCGGAGAGGGTGCCAGCTTGTACCAAGGTCACTGGGGCCGTTGTGCCATCGCTCAGATGGACCGTGTCTGGCATGTCGTCGAGATCCGGCACGTCGTTGACCAGGAAGTCAGGCAAACCATCCGCCAGAGTGCCCTGGGCCTCGATCATGCGGATCATTTCGTGGATGCTCACGTCTTTGATGAGAGAGAGCCGCTCATCACCAAAGCCGTCCAGGTGCTGGAAAGTGGCCTTGTAGTCGATGAAGAGCCCTTGGAGAGAGGAGGTGATGTCCCACGTTGCCACCTTGCGTTCGTTCGGCTGCACATTGCCAAAGTCCGCCTTCAGTGAGGGGCTGCGTGCCTGCCCTGCCACCTGGGTGCCGATGATGTTGAAGTCGATGAGCAGGCCCTTCTCATTCTCCACGATCTCCGGCTGAGCCGAGGTGATGGTCAGATTCCGCGCCGCTCCTGCCCCCTTGTTCTCGACCATCACCGCGAGATGGTAAGGAATCGCAGGCTCAATCACATCGGTGTGTGGATCGTCACTCACCACATCGCGCTGGTGGAAGTATTTCAAATGCAACGCGGCGTCCGGGCGGACGGTGATGCGAGATTGTGCGACAGGGATGCTGAAACCGATGCCTCCTACTTTGTAGTGAATGCTTCCGCCCACATAATAAACAGTGTCAGTGTGAACCGCAGCGGTGTCGAAGGGCACCATGATCCAGGAGGCAGAGGCGCTGGACTTTCCTGCCAGAGGTGCTGTGCGGTCGATGGCTGGTATGCCAGTCACGGAGGAGAGGCGGACGGAGAAACGATCCGTCGCCACCAAACCCTGAGCATCTCGCACCTCGAAGTCGAAGCCGACTTGCTCCAAAGGTGTGTCTGGTTGGTTATTGGAGAGTTCTAGCACCGCTTTGAAAGCTGACCGTGTCATGACGGCTTCCTGATCCAGCTTCAATTTCACGGTCGAGCAGACTCCATCCTTCGGGGGCAGCTTGGCTACCACTTCAGGCAGAGCCACGAACTCCTCATTGGTGAGAAAAGCGTCGCTGAAGTCCACGGGTTCGTAGGGGACTCCATCCAGAAAATCTGGCTCACTGTTTAAATTGAATTGATTTGCGTGCATACTCCTCTGCGAGGGAGCTGCCGAGTCTGACGGATATTCGAAGACGGGTATTTCCGTACCTAGAGTAAGTCCCAAGCAATCGCTTCCTCCATTGGAGCCAATGGCGCAAACTTCACCGGTTAGGGAGGCAACAAAATCCATCTTCGCACGGACACGGTGTTGTCCAGGGCTGCCAGCGCACCATTTGCCTTCATACTTGAGCGAGGCAGAGCCTCCCAGCTTCCCCTCCAGTTTGCCTTCTCGGGCAGTGCCAGACGCTAGATGAGTGACTCGCACAGATGCTTCGCCTTTGGCACCAACGAAACCTGAGATACCTACTGAGACACTCACACAGCTCTTGGTATCACCACCGCACTCCTTGTCAGCTTTGATTGAGAGCTCCCCTTCGAGCTTGAGCTCAACCCCAAGATCGACGTCCCAGTTCACATGTTCGACTCTCCATGGGCCACCAGGCGGCGGGATCAAAGCAGGTGGGCTGGGAGGGCCCCATTTTATCTCACCTGAAATTTTAAACTTCACTTCGCCTGAGGCTGAGGAGCCAATTCCCACATCTTCATCACAGCAGATACATGCTTCTCCGCCTCCTGTTGTTGTGAACTCAAATCTCTCGAGCTTCGCACCAAGGGGAAGTGCTTTTGTGATCATGCTCGCCACTTTGCTGAGAACAGATGGCACTTTGATGGTCGCTTCCCCACCCAGGCAAATCTTTGAACCCGAAGGGAAGAAGGTTGTGCAATCGCAGAGGTCTGGGATCGCGAAGCCGACAGCTGTCGAAGAGGGTGTGCCTTGTCCGCTAGCGGGCTGGCCGCCAGGTGGATGATCCGGCGGTGTCCAGCGCCCACCGCAGTCTCCCTCGACTCCGCTCACAGCGAGTGGAGTGGATTTCTTCACTTCGGAGGGACCACAGATGAAGTCCCAAAAGAAGCCAGCACCGATGCCACACGGAACTGAGGAGGGCAGATTCATGGCCGATTGCAGTGGCACAGGATGCGTCAGACTCGATGTGCCGCCCGCCTCAGAAGAACCTGCGGGCACCTGAATCCGTCGGATCGTCACGGGCACGACGAGCTGGCTTTTGGCTGGGATGATACCCACATCTGGAATCAGCGGCACGATTTCATAGTAAGGATGCGAGTCGAAAGCGAACCGTCCATGGTCGGCAGCGATGAATCCGTGGTTCTCAATCAGGATGTTCACCACTTTAGACTGCCCGGCCACTTTGAGGTCAGCCACGTCAAGACTGGATGGTGTCAGCGTGACGACTGGCGCGGGGACATTCGTTTCAAAGGTGGATTGGATCGTGATTTTATAGCGATCTTGAATTTCGATTTCCTGCACAGTCCAGGTGTAGGACACGAAGTTCTTGGTCACGAATACCTGACGACGGTTAGCTTCTCCACCCATGACGTATTGCAGGCCCGTCCAGCGCGTATGCGAAGTGGTGTTTACCTCAATCGAATACCAGCCTTCCACGATCCCGGGAAACGAGGCTTTACCGTCGGCGTTGGTGATACTCGATGCGATATCAGCCGAAGTGATCGGGTCTCTTAAAATCACAGTCGCCCCCTGCACCTTTGGCTTCTCGGCGGTGAAGTAGAAATACTCATCCACCACCTCGATCTCCAGATCCCCTCGTTGATCTGACACGATACGCACGGCAAAGGGCAGGTTGAGCGAAGGTCCGTTTGTGGGTGCGACGACGAGATTCCCATTGTGCAGAGTCAGCGCATCGGTGGTGGCGGGTTTCAGCAGGATGGAAAAGCTGCCGGATGCACCAGGGGCGATGCTTGGGAGAGGCACGGTGGAGGCGAGTTCCATCCATGGCACATTCGGCAGCAGGATGTTGATGGGGCCGGAGGCGGCACCACCTTGGTTCTCTAGGGTGACGACGGCGGTTTTTTGCGTGCCGCGCAGGGCGGAAAGGCGCAGCGGATTCGGTGTCATCACCAACCTTGGCAGCAGCGGATTCACATTCACCTGCACAGGCACATCCAACTGGATGCCTTCCGTGGTTGTTACCCGGAAAGTCACGCTGCGGTTGCCTGAGTACCCTGCGGCGGCGGTGACAGTGATGCCAGCTTGCAGGCTGGCTCCCGAGGCCAAAGTGGTGCCTGGCAGGGTGGCGTTTGCCGTCAATCCGGCGGGCAGGTTCAGGGCTGTGATGCCAATGCCGTTCAGCGGATGGGTGGTGGGATTGCTGAGTGTGGCGTTGAAGGTGGCACTGCTGGCTTCATCCAGGGTGATGGCATTTTTCGGGAACTCAGGCGTGAGAGTGAGGATGGTGAAAGTATCCTGTGTGGGCGCAGTGGGTGTGCCGGGGTGAGAGGCACCGATCTCATAGTCCCCACCTTCACCGGGAAGGGGCTGCCAGGTGGTGGTGAAGTCACCGCTGGCATTGGTGATGGCGGCCACGCTGCGGCTGGTGCCGCTGACACGGATGTGGATGCTCACGAGGGCGTTTGGCACCTTGGCGTCTCCCTGAAGGGCACTGCCAGTGAAGGTGATGGGCGTGTTTGCAGGCACTTGCTCGGCGGAGGTCCGTACAATCGCGGTATAAGCTTCGCTGATGACAAGCGGCAGAGTGGCGACGAGGCTGTTGTTTGACTCGATGATCTCATCCACGGCCAATCCTGCGTCTGTGGTCACGAGCACCCAGTAGCTGCCTGCTTCACGAGGGGCGCGCAGGTTTTCACTGCGCTGGAAATGGGAGCCTGCGGCTAGGCCACCCGAGAAACTGCTCTGGGTCAAAAGGATGTCATCACCCACCACGCGGTCGCGGGAAAGGAAGACTCGTTGAACAAAAGTGTTCGCGGCTGCTGCGGTGCCTCGGTTTTCCACCTGGTAGGTGATGCTGAAGGCCGACTCTGTCTGCGCCGTGCTGGGCGAGTTTAGCGCTGTCACCACCAAATCAGGCCGCACATGGTCGGTCACCATCACCTGCTGCTGCGCGGGGCTGTAGGCCGTGGCGGTGGCGGTGATGCGCACAGTTTTGTTCCCATCCGTCAGGCCGTCATTAAGAGCGGAAACATTAAAACTAACCTCCTCGGCACCAGCAGGGATGGAGACGGTGGCTGGCACCTGGAGTTCTGTGGTCAGGCTGGCGTTCAATGTCACCGTGAGCGCTGGGGTGGTATTCCCACGCAGACGGCGCACGCGCATGATGCCGGACTGACCTTCGGAGAGGTATTCAGAATCAAAGACCAGCTCCAGTGCTGGACCTTCGTCGTCGCCAATGCTCAATACCAGCGTTGCTGTTTGCACGATGGTGCCTGCTCCAGCCACACGCACCTCACCACGGATGTTTGCCGTCTTTGCTCCATCGACCAAAGTGTTGTCCACAACGCCAATCGGGAAATCCACGGCTCGGCTGCCGCCAGGGATGACCACGCTGGCGGGCACCAGCGCCGCAGCAGGATTGCTGTTCACCAGCCAGACCGTGACCGGCAGTGGAGATGCCACATCCCGCTCCAGTCTGGCCATGACGGCATCCGCCCCGGCGGACTCAGGCACGGCGGTGCGGTCGGAAGTCAGGGTCAGGATCGGCCAATCATCATCCACTAGGGAGACCGTGCGCTCCACATTCACCGCGCCTGGGGCAGAGACGGTGATGCGCACATTCAGCGGCCCCTCGATCACATCATCCTGCCGCCCGCGAATGGTCAGGCTGGCGCTGGTTTGCCCGGCAGGGATCAGCACGGGCGGGCCGGGGTCGAGCTGCGCTGGCTGAGAGCTGGCAAGAGAAACACTCAACGCAGTGGCGCGCGGACTTTGGATGCTCACCGTGCCTGTCAGGCTGCCGCCTTCCTGAATCTCCGATCCCAGAGAGAGGGTCAGCACTGGCTGAAGATCAAGCACGACGCTGCGCATCATCTCTGACTGGTAGCTGCCACCCGGGGTCGAGACTTGCACGCGCAGTTCATAAGGCCCCTGCGGGAGTGTCTCGACAGGAAGCAGGGCACTGAAACCATTGCCTGAAATCGTATCCGTGCCGAGAGTCGTCCACTCGGCAGCACCCGGCACCCGGCCAAAAAACTGCACCTGAGCGATACCCGCGGTGTCACGCGCCACCACGCGCAGTTCAGTCGCAGGCTGGCGCAAAACCGCCTCATTCACGATCTCCGTGCCGTTTGCCGTAAAGCTGGTGATCACCGGCGGAAGTCGCAGATTCTGGCTGGCAGACACCGGCCAGTAGGATTCATCGCCAGCCTGACGCGCCGTCACCGCCACCGCACCGCCCTGTTGGACACGCAAAACCGTGCCGTTCACCTGCGCCACGAGGTTGCTGTTTGAGCTGAAGACCACGGGCAGCCCGCTGGAGGCCGTGGCTGCCAGCGGGATCTCCAGCGCACCGACTGTCAGCGGTGGGAAATTCAGCGTCTGTGCCTGTTTCGTGGCGCGGACGGAAACCACCGCAGGATCAAAGGCATCCTGAGAATTCACAGCCACGACGGCAAAATACTGGTCCGTCACTTCCGTGAAACCACCCAGCACCACGCTCGTGCCTGTGCGGGTGAAGATCGGTGTCATGCCCGCAACACTGGTGAAGGCGGAGGCGGCGCGGTAGATGGCATAATAGCGCACCAGCGAGGTGGGCTGCGCGGCATCCCAGTTCATCACCACTTCATCACCCAGTGTCGTCAGGGCAGGGTTAGGCGGGTTTTGCAGCCAGGTCGCTGCAAAGACAGATGTCCCCGGACTTTCATCACCGAAGAGATTGACGGTCGAGATACGGAACGGATACCCGCGCCCGCGCTCCAGGCCCGTCGCGGTCCATGTCGTGGCATTGGCGGGGAGATTGACCGCCGTCGTGCTGCCGCCGAAATAGACCCGGTAGCCGGAAAGGAAGCCTGCAGTACCTTCTGGGGCCTCCCAGGTGAAGGTCAGCGTGTTCGCTCCGCTCACCGTGACCAGATTGCGTGCTTCACCCACTCCGGAAACAGATGCCTGCGCGGAGAAAGACCTCACCACCGGATCAAAGCCACCCAGCGCATCCTCCGCTACCACCGCAAAATGGTAGATGCCCAGGCCCGCCAAGCCCGAGAGCGTCTGCCGCTGACTGCCCGCAGGCAGATAGGCGAAGGGTTCCATACCCGTCACCGTGTCAAAGAAAGCATCCGAGACATAGACACGGTAACGCACAATGTCCTGCTGCAGCAGCTCATTGTAATTGCTCCAGTCCAGCGTCACCGCACCGAAGCGAGTCGTCGAAGTCTCAGCGAAGAAACCGCTGCTCACGCCAGTCACCGGAGCTGGGACAGCGGCAGTAGGGACTAGGATGGAAAACTCACGGGAGACCACCTGGCGGTAGGGTGGCTCCGGCTCTGCTCCGACAAACATCGACACCTCACGCGAAACGACCTCTTTTGTGATCACATAGCCGGCTGAGTAATTCACCGCTGGCAGGAAGTTCCCCAGGCCATCCACCGCCACCACGGCAAAGAAATGGTCCGTCCAGGCGGCCAGCCCGGTCAATGCGGCAGTGTTGAACTCCCCGCCCACGGACATCACCGGCGTCAGCTCGGAGACACTCATGATCGGTCCGCTCTCAGAAAGATAGATGTCAAACCTCGCCACATCTCCCACAGCCCACTGATTGTAGCTGCTCCAGTTCAGCGTCGCCGCATCCCCCGTGGGTGAGAGTGTCACGCCTAGTCCGGTGATAGCAGGCGGCGCACTCGTGGAGTTCACCAGCAGGCTGACCTCGCGCGAGACGATCTGTTTGTAGGGTGGCACCGGCTCAGCGCCGACGAAAAGAGACACCTCTCGCGAAATCACCTGCGGGCTCAAAACATAGGCTGCGGAGTAAGTCACGGCTGGGATGAAGTTCCCCAGAACATCCACCGCCACCACGGCGAAGAAGTGATCCGTCCACGCAGTGAGCCCGGTCAGCGTGACGGAGGTGGATTCGCCAGGCACAATGCGGAAAGGCGTCATAGCGCTCACATCGGTGAAGCCGCCCGCATCCGAGAGATAAACCGCAAAGTGGGAGATGTCCGCTACTTGCCACTGATTGTAACTGCTCCAGTCCAGGGTGGCTGTGTCACCCGTCGGAGAAACTTGGATCACGAGATCTGTGATGGCTGGAGGAGCAGCCGTGGAGCCGACCGCTAGACTGACCTCGCGTGAGATGACCTGAGCGTAGGGGTTCGCCGGACCGTTTTCACGGTTCAGGGAGACTTCACGCGAGATCACCTCCTTGATCTCAGGCGTCTGGATGCCTCCGACATGCAGGGAGACCTCCCGCGAGACCACCTCCTTGATCAGCACCTGGCCTTGCAGCACGGGCGTGATCCAGCCCAGGCAGGTCAAGACCAGCACCAGACGATGGAAGTTCATGTTCATGATCGAGAACAAAGGGATTCTGGAAACAGCCAAGTCACACCCGAGGAACCCTGCACCGCAGGTCCGCAGGCACAAACCGGCACCGACTGCGGCTCAGGGCCGGACGACCTTCACCTGAAGTGCCGAGTAACCGACATTGGTCGGCACATTCGCCACCCACTGGAGCACATTCGGCGGCAGACCGGTCGCACTGGAGTCGATAGTGGCATTCACCGTAGTTTGGTTCGCATTCGAGCGCGGGGTGATGCGCACCTGCACCGTGGAGGCAGACTCCACATTCTCCGTGCGGATCACGACTGGAGTCGTGGTGCCTTGAGGGAGGGTCACATCAGGTGTCAGTGCACCGAAGGCTGCTCGCGGGTCTGCCGGAGTATTCACTCCACCAACAGAAACAATTGCGACTTTGGGCGCATCAGTAGGAGGCCATAGAACCGCTGTCGCACCAACAGTTAGTGGAACTACACTAGGGTCGGGGGATATGGATGATGCTAGGCCGTGTTTGAAAACCTGTCGATTGGCAAAGTTGAAGGGGTGGTGTAAATAAGGCGACCGATGAAAACACAACGCTTCGCATGGTGGGGGCCGCTCAAAGAGCGGCTCAAAAAAATGGTCC
>NZ_JBILYB010000050.1:0-40303 GCF_044378005.1 Prosthecobacter sp. | reverse complement strand
CTGGTGTGTCCGTGCTCGATTCGATGGCCTTGATGGTGTCGCGGACGGAGTTCGCTTTTTGCAGACCGAGGTTCTTGGGGAAGTCCGGCTCTTCCTTTTCAAAGTAGTGGGCGATCTTCTCCAGTTCGGGAATGACGGCTTTCGCGTGCGAGCCGTATTCCAAAAGGATCTTCATGATTTCCGGTGTGCGCTTCTGGCTGGCCCACGGGTTTTGCTCGCGGGTATATTTCACGCATGCGGTCATGCCTTCTTTGATATGATGCTGTGCAAGGACTCGCAGACCCTCTACGCGAATTCCGTCGGCAAACATTTCGCCACTGGGCGCAGGCTGCACGATGGCCTCGTGGATGGCGGGCAGCAGCGGTTTGATCTCCTCCAGCGAGAGATTCCGATACACGGAGCCGATGCTGCCACGGGCGCGACCATCTTGATTCTTCAATCCGGCTCTCACCGCCGTGTAGAGCGCCTCGCGATCCACGCCGTCCAACGAGCGGCTTAGCATGCCATCGCGGTCAAACAGCGCAAACGTGAGGTAGCGCTGCTGCATGCCGCGCAGGTCGTTTTTCGTGTCCACCTGCGCTAGCAGTTCGAGCAGTTTAGGCACGGTCTTCGTGGCAGGTTTGCCGATGGCGGCGAGCGCCTCAGCAGCCTTGATGCGCAACCAGAGATCGGGATCTGAGAGTGTCTTTTGCAAGGCATCGACAGCCGGCGCTGCACGTCCGCGGAGGAAGATCAGGCCCTGACACGCTCCGTAACGGGCGTCGAGGCTCGAAGACGCGAGCATGTCGATCAAAGCGGTGACTGGAGCGCTCTTGCGGCGGCCGAGAGCCATCGCCGCTCGCTCACGGACGATGGGGGACCAGTTGCGCAAGCGTTCGAGCAATTGTTCGTCGTTCAAGGCATCGTAGAAGCTGTTGCGGTCCTTGTTGTTCCAGCCGCGACCGTCGTTGACGATTGCTTGAGCTGTGGCGGCATCGAGCTGAGGCACTGCGCAGGGCTTCTTGCCGGTGAGATGGATTTTCTTCAGCGGCATCGCGTAGGCCAGCAAGTAAGCGCCTGTGCAATCCCAGCCAGCATAGCTGTCGTTGCCTCGCTCCGGCGGACCTTGATGCAAAAAGCTGCCGTCCGAACGTCGAGCCAGATCATAATACCACGCGCCAAACTCCTGCATCCATGCGCCAGTCGCCTGAGGGCCGGAGTGAGCCACACCGGGCATCGCCCAGAGCATGTTGAAGAAATTGCCGGTGTGACCGGTGTCACGCTCGGGGCCGTGCGAGGCGAGGCTCATGCGCGAGAAGAACTCCGCGCCTTTGGATTCGCCGAGCAGGCTGAAGAGCACCGAAACCATGCCGCACTTGCCATTGTCCTCGTGATTCTCGATCCACGGATGATGATCTCCATAAGGGATGGCTCCTTTGCCAATGTAGAAGCGCAGCAGTCGAGCGCTGCGTTCGATGGCGAGATCCACCGCGGGATCTTTGACACCCGCTTCACGCGCCAGCACGAGCGAGATCGTCAGTGGAACGCCGGGTGAGTTCATCATGCCGTAACCGCCCAGACGTCCATCGGGCCTCGCAAACCCATGACCCCATGAGCCGACAGCACTCTGACCTTTCGCGGACTCCATCGCGAGGCGTTTCAAGCCCGGCATCACCGACTGATCACCCGTGGCGGCCACATATTCGCCGAGGAACATCATCACGTAGCCGTAGTGCCACGTCTGCATGCTGTCCGATGAATACGCCGCCGCCCATTCCGCCTCTTTTTTGATCTGCGGCAGGTAGGCGGCATCACCGCTCGCCAGCAAGGCCAGAGCATTCAGCGAGCGCGGAATGGGGTCTTGATTGGCGTAATCCGAGGCACCCATGCGGGCCGCGATCACCTTGCAACCTTGCTCGAGGATACGCTTCGACTTCGGGCAATCAAATGGAGCTGCCGGCGAGTAGCTGCCGAGCACCGGCAGCTTCAAAACGACCTCAGCCGTCTTTCCAGCACGCCAGCGCGTGAGCATCAATTTGCCGCCACCGGCTTCCGTCTCGGACAAAGTGAGCGCCTGACCGAGTTCCGTGCGTGGATCGAGCGAAAACGCTTTTCCACCAACGCCAAGAATCACATCGCCCACGGCGATCACGCCATCGGCAGGCGACTTCGGTTCCACTTTCGTGATCGCGATCTGTCGAGCGTCACTCGTCACCATCGTGTCGGAGTGCATCCAGCCGCGCAGGCCTGTGGCACCGAGATTCCAGTCGTGTTTGGCTTTGGCCGGGATCGCATCGCCCTGGGTGAAATCTGGCGGTGGAGTGGATTCGTTTTTGCCTGCTGCAAGGACGAGGCTTGGCGCTGCGAGCAGCGCGATGAGGAAGCGTTGCGATTTCATGAAGCGTGGAATCATTTTTGGAGTTGAGAAGACCCGATCAGAGCCTCCGCAAAGGCCTTGCCCATCAGCGCAAAGGTCTTCGCGCAGCCAAGGTAATGATAGCCGGCATTTGAGGCACCACGTTTCCACAGAGCTTCTTCGGCGGGCGAGATGAGCTTGGCTTCGTACTCTTTGATATACTCGCGCTTCTGCTGCTCGGTCATGTGGCCGTCGGCGTTCGCGTGGTCTTTGTGCTTGGAGTTCAAATAGAAGCCCATCTGGCGGACCTGGGCGCGTTTGTCGTCGATGGCACCGAGTTCTTCCGACCAAAACGGCGCGGTGGGCACGGCGAAGACGTTGCCTTTGAATTCCGGCATCAAGGCGGGCGCGGTCATGGCCTCGCGGAAGGCGACGGTGTCCTTCTCGGCCTTCAAACCGCCTACGCCCATGACACCGATGACAAAGGGCATCTTCGGCGCACCGAAATCTTTGCGCACATCGCGGATGAAGTGCGCGAGCAGGTTGCTGTAAACCGCAAAGCGTCCCGGCTTGCCGCGATCCGGATACGTGTGGCCGTCCACCATGTCGTTGAAGCCTTGGAGCCACACGAAGCCAGCGATCTCGTAGCCGTCCTTCGCATCGTAGGCCGGGCAAACGCGTTTGGGATCTGCGAGCACGTTCTTCACATGCTCGACCATGTAGCGATAGAAGCGGCCCGTTTCCGCCGTCTTCTCCGCAAGCCATTCATTCATGTCCTTCGGCACTCCATGACCGGGCGGGCCATAGTAGAGCTTCTTCTGGTAGTCATTGAGTTCATACGGCCCCGCGCTCGGCGGACGAAACTCCGTGTTCAAGCTGCGACCACCCCAAGCGGTCTTGATGATCAAGACGGGCTCTTGGAGCGCCGCGTCCATCGTGAGGCCAAAAGTGAACTCCGAGCCGATTTTGCCATTCGACTTCGTTGCATCGTCCCGCGCCCCATAGCCCGCCGTGAGCTTCCCCGTGCCCTCGCCATTCGCGCTGCCGTCGTATTTGCCGGTGAAGTAGGAGATCCAAGTGTGATCGCACACACGCGGTTCGCCCTTGTCGTCGCGCATCATCTTCAACAGCGGTGCCGTCGCCGGATCATCGCCGATGTAGTCAAATGTCTCGATCTTCGCATGGCCTTCCATGTTCGACTGGCCTGCGAGGATGAAGACCTTGAGAGGCGCGGCTTGTAGCTGTGCAGCAAGGACGAGCGTTGAGAGCAGTGTGATGGCTTGTTTCATGGGTTGGCGAGTTGGTGAATGGTTCCGTGGAGCACGCTGCTGCCGATTTTGAGTTCGTAGCAATGTATCGGGGCGAGTTCAGGGATGGTCAGGGTGAGAGTGCGCTTGTCGTCACCGAGTTTCACCGACTGGATCGTCAGGTCGTACTCATCGTGGTGCTTGGAGCCGTAGTTCTTCGTGCGTTTGAGCGACCAGACTTTCATGGCGCTCTTCGTGTCGGTGATAGGATCGCTGAAGGTCACACTCATCGCTCCTTTCATCGCATGAACAGCCAGCGGCACCTGCGCGGGCTTGTTTCCACGACGGATGCGGTGAAATCCGCCGGGTGAGGTGGCGTTTCCGGCCCAGGCGAACATGCCGCAGGTGTAGAGGGCTCCATCGCCGCCGAAACGACCGCGCATGATGCCGGTGGCGAAGGCAGGCGTCGGCAGCTCGCACACGGCACCTTGCCATTGGCCATTCACTTCTTCGTGGGGGATGATGAAGGCTTTGCCTGTGCCGTAGCTGAGATTGAGCAGCGAGCCGCCGAGATTGCCCCAGGCGTTCTTTGGCACCCAGATGAGTTCGGCGGGGCTGCGGTCTTTGTCGTTGGTGATCCACACCAGCGGCTGCTCCATTGCGGAGTCGGATTCGTCAGTGACGCTGGTGTAGCCATACATGTTGCCGTAGAAGCCACCGACTTTGACGCGGTTGATGCGGTTCTTCGGCGTCCAGAAGCCTTCTTGATCGGTGACAAAGAAAGTGCCGTCGTCGTTGAGACAGACACCGTTCGCCGCGCGGAAGCCGGTGGCGAGGATATCGGTGCTGTGACCACCGGAGTTGACTCTCAACAGCGTGCCGTGCTGCGGCACCACGCTGTCCAAGGCGTGACGACCTGACTTGGCATAGTAAAAGTTGCCCGCACTATCAACCTGCAAGCCCATCGCGAACTCATGGAAGTGCTCGGTGACCTGATGGTCGCTGTTGAAGCACTCGATGAAGTCTGTCTCTCCGTCGGCGTTGAGATCCACGAGCTTGGCGAGTTGATCCCGACAGAGCACATACAGTTCATCACCGAAATACTTCACGCCGAGAGGTTGAAACAAGCCGCTGGCAATCCTGCGCCACGTCAGCTTCGCGGGAGCCTTCTCCATCACACCATCGACTCGCCACACATCGCCATTCCACATTGCCACGATGGCGGCTTTGCCATCGGGCGTGAAGTCGAAGCCGCCGGGGCGCATCCAGCTTTGGAACGGATTTTCCAGGGGCAAAGGGAAGTCATCTGCAATGAAGGCACCGTCTTCCTTACCTGCCACCGAGGTGGTGGTGACGGTCTGCGGCCACTGCGCGGGTCCGCCTTTGGTGAGCGGTATGAGGTCCATGGGCTCATTGAAGTTCGCAGCAAGCGTGTTGAGCGAACCGGGATCGCACTTGGACAAGAACACACGCGCCTTCACCTCACGGATGTTGTTGGGCATCTCCAGCACCCAGTCGCCCTTTTCCTTGATCAGCTTGCCATCGCCTTGCACCACCACGTTCATCGACTCCGGCGCAAGGCGCACATAATGCGAGGTGATGCCGTTGTTGATATTGATGGTGCGGACAAAGATGGGCGTGCTGCCGTAGTCGATCCATGAAGGCGATTCGAGAGCGGTGGTGCCATTCGTGCCGATGGCTAGCACGGTCTTGTTGCCATGTTTGAAGAGACCTTTAAAGGCAGTGGGTCCGGGGCCGTAAGGCTTGCCATCCTTGCCCTTGGGGCGTGGGTCGGTAAAGGGTTCGCCCGTGCTATAGCCGAGTCCGCCAGCATTGATGAAATGACGCTCACCCGTAAGACTCGTGTGCGTGCCATGGCTGCCATCGAAAGCGATGCCCTTCCAGTCTACGAAGCTGCCAGTGGTGGCGGTGACGTTGGCCATCGTGTCGTGATCATAGACCATCCAAGCACGGCCTTTCGTCACGCCGCCAGGGCCGTCATCGAGGCGGATGGCGATGCCTTTTTGCGCGATGTTTCCCGCAGCGACCTCGAGCGTCCAAAACAGCGCGTTGCCGAGTTCCATGCGTTGATACGGCGGCAGCGTGGTGTCGATCTTTTCGGCCTCGGCACGGGCGAGACCGCGTGGTAGCGAGGCGAGGTCGATGTCCTTGAGCTGTGAGGGATTGTGCGGGCGCAGGAAGGTCTCGCGGATGTAATGGATGACCGCATACTTCTGCGCGGTGGTGTATTGCGGCTGCGGCACCATCTGGCCGAAGCCTTTGGTGAGCGTGAGATACATCGAGAACGGATCGCTGCCGTTTTTGAACTGCCCTTCAGCAAAACGCAGCGCGGTGGGCAGCGATCCTGGCTGCTCCTTCGTGCCGTGGCACACGACGCAGAGCGACTTGTAAATCGCTGCGCCTTCTTCGAGCGTCTTGGCACTCCAGCCGCCCACGATCTCTACGTGATCGCTGCGCTCCAGCGCCTGCACCCAACCGCTCCCGCCTTCCACGATGGGCTTGCTGCCCGCCTTCGGCTGATACGTGAAGTCGGGCGTGTTGGCACCTGAGCCGTCGTTCTTGAACAACAACGACATCTCCGCATCAGGCAACGCACGCTTCCACACGCGCACCGCGCGAATGTTTCCCTTCGTGAGATCGCCTGCGAAGTTCGGCGCAGCACGACCCACTTTGAAGACATTCTCCATTTGGTCTGGCCTCGTGAACTTGGCCTTCTGCGCGATCTGCTTTCCATCCAGCCACAACTGAGCAGCGCCATCGCGCACCGTGAGCACTACCGTGTGCGGCTTGCCATCATTGACCTTGGGACCACCGGTCATCGCTCCAAGCCAGCCGATGTCATAAACGAGCCTGCCACCGCGAATGAAGAGCGCCTTCGCATCCGGCGACCACTTGCCCGTCGGAGCGCATTTGGAGAACAAGGTGCCCTGGCCGGTCGCTTCGAATGTCGCCATCGCCGTGAAGTCAGCGCCGAGATCGAGACCCGCATCAGGGAAATCTTTCGCCCCTGTTTGCACCAGAGTCGGCACATCCTCAGGCCCACGCACGAGCTTGTCACCACTCCAAACACGCAGAACCGGCGCACCATTTGCTGGATGCTCCACGGCGATGTCGTGCGTCCCGTTGACATCGAGCGTGATCGTCAAATCATCGCTCAGCTTCACCTTGGCAGCGCCATCGAGATGCAGGCGATAGTTCAGCGGCCACTGCAGCGCATCGAGAGGAATCGAGTCACGCGGCGCGGCGGCGAAGGCGAGTGATTGGAGAGCAAAGAGGGCGAGCAGGCGCTTCATGTGTCAGACTATTTCTTGGCTTTGGCTTTTCGCTTGGGGGCTTCTACGCGCGGATAGCGCACGACGTCGACATCGTTCTTCTGCTGTGCGCCGGGCGTGCTGCGGCCATTGGTGATGAGCTTCTCCAGCAGCGCTTTCATCTCGGCGACCTTCTCGGGCATCGTGGCCGCGAGGTTCTTGGTTTCACCCAGGTCATCGGCGAGATCGTAGAGCTGGATGGGCTGCGATTGATCGCCGCCTTTTCCCCAACCGCCGGAACCTGCTGCGGGGATGTATTTCCAAGTGCCGCTGCGCACGGACGGGATGCCGTTGATGGAGGCGCTCACGGCGTTCTGGCGGATGGGTTTATCTTCGCCTTTGAGCAAGGGCATGAGGCTGAAGCTATCTTCACCAGCGGTGTCTGGCAGTTGCACGCCGAAGACATCGGCAAAGGTGCGGATGAGGTCGGCTTGATAGACGAGTTGGTTGCACACCGTGCCCGCCTTGACCTTGCCGGGCCAGCGCACGATGAAGGGGACGCGGTGTCCGCCTTCCCAGGCATCAGCCTTGTAGCCGCGCAACGGGCCACTCGGGTAATGACCCATCTTTTCGAGATCCTCCACACCGATGTAGGGTGCACAGCCGTTGTCGGCGGTGAAGACGACGAGCGTGTTGTCCGCCGCGCCGCTTTTCTCCAGTGCATCGAGCACGCGACCCACCACGGCATCGGTCTCCATCACGAAATCCGCGAAGAGATTCAGTTTGCTCTTGTCCTTCCACTCGGGATTCACCGCAAGCGGCGTGTGCGGCGAGGTGAGCGGCATGTAAATGAGAAAAGGTTCCTTCTTCTTCGCGGACTCATCGATGAATTGGATCGTGCGGTCGCCGAGTGCCGGCAGGATGCCTTCGAGCTTCCAATCCTTGAGCGCCGGGCCTTGGTTGCTAGCCTGGTTTTTTACCATGTATTCCGGCGGCAGGAACTCGGTGGGAATGCCGAGCGTGCGATCGTTCTCGATGAAACAAAACGGCGGCCAGTTCGGAACGTCGGTGCCGAAGTAGAGATCAAAGCCGCGCGTGCTCGGGCCACCAGCGATGGGTTTCGAGAAGATGTCACGCCATGCCGCGATCTGCTGCTCGGTGGCGACGGCTCCGGCTTTGGCTGCTCTCTTGTTCGGCTTGTTCGCTTCATCCTCCGGCTGCTTCATCGGCTCGTGCAAGGGGCGCTGCTCTTTCGTGATCGGCCAATCCCATCCGAGGTGCCATTTGCCGATGCACGCCGTGCGATAGCCCTGCTTCTTCGCCAGCGTGCCGATAGTAATGCGATCCGGCGCGATCAACGGCTCGCCAAACACGCCGACGATGCTGCGCTGCAACCGCGTGCGCCAGTGATAGCGTCCGGTAAGCAAGGTGTAGCGGGAAGGTGAGCACACGCCGGAGGACGAGTGCCCATCCGTGAAGCGCATACCTTGCGACGCGAGCTTGTCGATATTCGGCGTGGGGATCTTGCCGCGCTCGGGGTTATTGCACTGCACATCGCCGTAACCGAGGTCGTCAGCGAGGATGACGAGGATGTTGGGTTTTTCCGCAGAGAAAGCAGTGGTGCAAAGCGCGAAGAGAAGGAGGAGCGGTCTCATGGTTTAGGTGGCTTTGAGTTACTTGGTTTGCTTTGCCTTGCTTCGACGCTCGGGTTTTGACTCGATGCCAGTGTGCGGCCAGTGGGTGCCTGCCTCAAAGAAGTGGGCCCCGCTGCCGGGGCCAGTGAAGTCACCGAGTTCGGTGCGGGCTTCATCGGCAAGCTTGGTGATGAGTTTCATGACCTCGGGGTGCTCGGCAGCAAGGTTCTTCGACTCGGCTGGGTCAGTGCGGAGGTTGTAGAGTTGGTCGGTGGGCAGGGCTTCGATGTGGCCGGTGACGAAGGCAGGCATGTAGGGCATCTCGCCGCCAGCGGGCCGGGCGAAGACGAGTTTCCAGTCCTTGTGCCGCACGGCGGTGAGGCGGGAGCCGTTGTGGTAGAGGAAGGTTTCGCGCGGGCTGGGGGCTTTAGGCTTCGTGAGGAAATCGGTGAGGTCCTGGCCGTCGAGTTTGGCTCCGGGGAGCTTCGCTCCGGACATGGCGGCGAAGGTGGGCAGGAGGTCGATGGTGGAAGCGATGCCGTCGCTGGTTTCTCCCGCGCGGACTTTACCGGGCCAGCGCACGATGCCGGGGACGCGCCAGCCGCCTTCCCATGTCGTCATTTTTCCTCCGCGAAAGGGCAGCGGGCTGCCGCCGTGGTCACCGATTTGTCTATCGATCCAGGGGCCGTTATCGCTGGTGAAGACGACGAGAGTGTTGTCATCGAGACTGAGTTTCTTCAGCTCGGCGAAGACATCACCGATGGCGGAGTCGAGTTCCTCCACGGCATCGCCATACAAGCCACGCTTTGACTTGCCGCGAAACTTCTCGGACACGCCAAGCGGCACATGCGGCATGTGGTAGGCGAGGTAAAGGAAGAAGGGTTTGTCCTTCGACGCTCGCATAAACTCCAGCGCCTCGCGGGTGCAATCGGCGGTGAGAGTGTCCATGTCGGCCTGTGTCTTGATGGTGCGGACGATCTTGCTGGGTGCCCGCATGAAGGGCACGACGGCCCCAGGCTTGATGCTGCGGGAGGCTCCGTTGAATGCTGGCGTGAAGTAGGCATGTTCAAACCCTTGCGAGCCAGGATCGCAACCTGCGCTCATGCCGAGGTGCCATTTGCCGACGATGCCGGTGCGGTAGCCGACATCCCGCAGCATCTCCGCAATCGTCACCTCGCGAGGATGCGGCAACGTGTGGCCGTTTTTGCCATTCGCGACTTCGCCGATACGGATGGGATAACAACCGGTCATCAAGGCCGCACGGCTCGGTCCGCAAATCGGTTGCGCATAGAAAGAAGTGAGCTTCAAGCCCTCGGATGCCATCTTGTCGAGATGCGGAGTGCGGATGTCCCTCGCGCCATAGCAGCCCAGGTCGCCATAGCCGAGATCGTCGGCGAGGATGACGAGGATGTTGGGGTTCTGCGCAGTGGCAGCCAAAGCCTGCACGCAGAGGAGCAGACAGGTTGCCAGGGCGGTGATGATAGTTTTCATGTAGTGGGCGGACGGGGCAGGCTCGGGAAAAGTTACTCTGGACGCGTGACGGGGCTGGATTGGTCTTTCGCGAGCAGATCAGCGAGACGTTGGGCTTCGGCGGGATTTTCTTGGATGAGGTTTTGCTTCTCGCCGGGGTCTTTGGAGAGATCGTAGAGCGCAGCTTTCTTCGGGGCGTTGGCGGCCTTCTTTTTTCCGGCATACCAGCCATCGGCCACACTCAGATCGGGAATGTATTTCCACTGGCGGCTGCGGATGGCGAGGTCGCCGTTGCCGCTCATGAGGACGAGGTGGTCTCGTTTGGGCGCGTCTTTTTCGCCGAGCATGACGGGCAGGAGGTTGAAGCTGTCGGGCAGTGCATCTTTGGGCAGCGTGATGCCTGCGGCGGCGCAGAGGGTGGCGGGTGCGTCGAGGGTGGAGGCGAGGTCCGTCGAGACGCCAGGCTGGATGCGGGCGGGCCAGCGGACGATGAAGGGCACGCGGGTGCCGCCTTCCCAGAGCTGGGATTTTTTGCCGCGATAGGGTCCGGTGGGCTTGTGGCCTTTTTCGTCGCTAACATAGGCTCCGTTGTCGCTGCTGTAGATGATGAGGGTGTCATTGGTGAGGCTGAGGCGGTCGAGTGTATGGAGGAGTTCGCCGATGGAGGCGTCGAGCTCTTGCAGCATATCGGCGCGAGGCGTCAGGCCGCTGCTGCCGACGAAGCGTGGGCCAGGAATAGCAGGCGCGTGGACGTTGTGCGGGGCGAAGAGCAGGAAGAACTTCGCGGCCTTGTTTCGCTCGATGAACTGGACACATTCGCGGGTGTGGGTGTCGGCGATTTCGGTGTCTTTCCACCACGCGGATTTGCCGCCTTTCGCCCAGCCGATGCGGTTGCGTCCGGCAGCCCAGGGGCTCATGCCCTGGCTCTTGGCCTCGTCTTTGTCGAAGCTGTAGTGGATGGGGTCACTGGCATCGAGACCAACGACGCGGTAGTCGCGCACGAACACGGTGGGGATGCGGTCGTTGGTGGCGGGGATGCCGAAAAACTCGTGAAAGCCGATCTCCAGCGGACCAGGGCGGAGTTCTTGATTGAAGTCGGGCTTCGTCAGGCCAAAGCCGAGATGCCATTTGCCGATGAGCGCGGTGCGGTAGCCCGCCTGTTTCAGCAATCCGGGCGCGGTGGTCATGGTGGTGGGAATGAGTAACGGCGCGTCTCCTTTGGCGACGCCTTTGTTCAAGCCATCCGCTTTGTTGCGCCATGAATACTGCCCGGTGATCAGCGAGTAGCGCGTGGGCGTGCAAACAGCGGCGGAGGCGTGCCCATTCTCGAAACGCTGCCCCTCACGTGCGAGGCGGTCGATGTTCGGCGTCTTGACCAAAGTCGCGCCATAACAACCGGCATCGCCCCAGCCCACATCATCGGCGAGGATGACAAGGATGTTAGGCTGCGCCGAAAATGCAGAATGACGAATGCAGAATGAGGAAAGGAATAGGGCGAGTGTGAAAAGGTGTTTCATGGAGAGGTGACGGCATCAACTAAAGTTTACCTTGTCACACGCAGCCTCACGAAGCGCCGTGCCACTCCGCTGCCAGCAGGCACGGTGACTTTGATTTGCTGCGTGGTGCCATCGTCGCTGAGGATGGTCGGAGCACTCACACCGAAGATGCTCCAGTCGTTGCCGAGGGTGTCGCTCCATTCGACGGTGTAGGTCAGGTCGGTGGCAGCTTTGTTTTTCCGGTAAACGAAGTCGAGGGTCGTGGCTGTCGTGGCGGCGGAGATCGGGACGGCATCGCTGGTGTTGGGATTCATCGCGGTGGCGTATTCGAGGAGGTCGGGGCTGCCGTCGCTGTCGGTGTCGAGTTGCGGGTTCGCGGCAGTGGTGGGGTCGAGTTGATTGGTGACTTCCCAGGTGTCGGGGATGCCGTTGTCGTTGAAATCGCCGTCGCTGCCGATGATGGCATCGACACTCACGGTGCCGGTGCTGCCCGGAGGATCGAGGCGCAGGGCTTTGATGGTGTGGCCTGTCCAGTTGGCGTTGGCGGCGACGTTGACGGCATACCATTTATAGACGCTGCCTGCGGGCACTGCGAAGGTCACGGAGTTTGCGGCACTGACTCCGCCGAGTTCGTTGCCGAAGAAGAATTGGGCGCTGCCGCCGGCGCTGCTTTTCATGCGCACGAGCACGACGGGGACGTTGTCGCCGGAGATGTCCAATGCGGTCGTGCGATTGAATCGCGGGTCGGTGCCGATGATGGTTGCGGAGAGTGCTCCGGCGGAGACGCTGGCTGCTGAGAGGCTGGTATTGATGGTCCAACCTTCGAAGTTGGCATCGTAGTCGAAGAGGTAGGCGAAGCGGCCAAAGGCGAGTTCATCGACGGTGACGAGGAAGGTCTCGGTGCTGGTGAGTACGCCGTCGCTGACGGTGAGTGTGACGGTGGATGCGCCCGTCTGCATGAACGCGGGCGTGACGGTGACGGTGCGGCTGGCTCCACTACCGCCGATGACGATGCTGCTCAGTGGGACGAGCTGTGTGTTCGACGATGCGACGCTGACTTGCAGTGAAGTTGCGGCAGAGTTCAGGTCGCCGATCGTGAAGGGAATGACGGCGGTGCCGGAGTTCAGCGGCAGCGTCTGATCGGCGATGGCGCTGATGCTCGGCGGCAGCAGCAGTGGCGCGTTGGTGGTGATAGTTGGAGTCGGGCTGGTGGTGAAGGCGATGTTGAATTGGGTGTTCGCGCCTGACTGCGAGACGGCTTTTCGACCTTGGTATTGCAGGCTTGCGCCGTCGCCCACGTAGAGTGAGCCGGTGCCGTTGCCTTTGTCGGTGATGACGGCGAAACGTCCGGTGAAAGCGATGCCTAGGGCGTCGTCGGTGTAGGTGTCGGTCGAGGCATCGTTGGAGAGGAAGTATTGAACGATGTTCTGCGAGGCGACGGTGCTTTCGACTTTGAGGCCGACGAGCACGCCGTTCTTTTCGAGCTTGGTGACATTGGTCACGGTGCCGCTGGTGGCGCTGCCCGTGTGGGGTTCGAAAACGACGGCGAACGGTCGGTCCCATGCCTCACCGGGTTGGCGGACGACGAGGGCCTTGGAGAGCTGGCTGTTAAAGGGTGAGGGCGCATCGACAATCGCTGGAGCGCTGACCGTGGAATACTCGCGGTCCGCAGCACCGGGGATGTGGAGATCCATGTGCAGCGTGGGGTTGCTTGTCGGAGTGCCGGTGAAACGTCCCCGCACTGCATTGGCCGTCGCACTGGAGACCATGGTGTTGGTGAAGTAGCGCCAACCGGGCTGTTGATACGCATCCCCGATATCTGTCTGAAAACGAGTGGGAGCACTGGTGAGCGGCAAGGTGGCCGCATTGGACTCCAGCGTGAGCGTAGTGCCGATGTTGTGGTAGATGTAGTCGTGGAACTGATTGGCAACGCTGGATTTAGAACGGAAGATATCCACGTAATAGCCGGTCGTGGTCGACGTGCGGACGATCGCGAGCGTGCGTTGTTGGGTGCCTTCCGCGAGCGTGCCTTTGTTATCGAGGAATGAGCTGCAAGTGAACGAGACATCGGGCGAGACCGCAGCTTGAAATGCATTCGGCTCCATGGCCACCGTCTGCACCGTGTTGATGTCGATGTTTTCCCATCCGCCCTCACCCCGCGACGCGCCGTTGACTATCACCGTGTTGTTGGAGGCGAAGAGCCGGTAGTAGTTCTCATGCAGCGTGGTGCCATAATCATCTCGTCCGGATTTGGTGCCCATCACCTGACCCAATCCATAAAGCTCCATGCTCATGCCACTGGCATGAGAATGAACATGCCCCGCGCCGCCGACGAAGGCCATGAAGGCGTTGGCTGGATTGTTGTTGGTCGCGAGATTTCTTTGCAGAGCGATGCCGGCATAGGGCAGTGTGTCCGTCCTGGGCAATTCCGGCGTCACCCCCGGCTCCGAGAGACTTGGCGCCTGCCAGAGCAGTTGGAGCGGGTCGTCGTGCATCCCCAGGGGATCGTATGCATTCAGAGTGGAGCGATTGTATTGACTGGCCGCCACGCCGCCGTTGATCAGCGAGCCGAAGAAGGAGGTGAGATCGGTCCGCCCTCTCGCCTTCGCATGTTGATAAACCAGTTCATAGCGGGAGAACGGCTGGCCGTCGGCGGCTCGATGGCCATCGCCAAAGCTGATCTGCTGGCCATTGGGATAGAGCAGATAGCTGATGCGCGGCAGGCTCAAGGGCAGATTGGGATACGCGTCGAACAGTGCTAGGTTCGGGTCAATGCGCTCGAGCAACACCAGGTGTGTGGAGCGTATTTGTCCCACGTCACCGGCATATTGCAGCGACTCGGGCCAGATGTCGCCCTGCTGGGTGTAAACACGGTAGTCATAGTCCAGCGAGGCCTGCCTGCTGGTTCCTGTGACGAGGTAAACCTGCAAGGCCGTGGCGCGCTCCGTAGCGCTGTCCAGCGCGAGGAGGTTGTTGAGCATGGTGGTGGACATGAGGGCGGACCAGTTGCTGTCCTTCTGCCCGTGATCCCGAGCCAGTTCATAGAGCGTGCGAAACACGCTCTGGCCGTTGGTGAAGTTGAAGCTGACCATGCCCGCCGTCTGCACGTCATAGACTTGGTTGGTCTGAAGCCAGGAGTTGAGAAGGTCGTAAATGATCGGCAACTGCGTGCCTGTCACTCGTGCCTCCTTGAGAAAATCATCCTGAAAAATCCAGCCGCCATTTCCGACGTCTGTGGAAGTAGCCACCGGCAACAGGGTCTTCACCGCATTGTGCAAGATATCCGCCGCGCATTGGGCGTATTTGGCATCGCCCGTCAGGTAGTAAAGCACGGCGCAATCCAGGCCGTCGTTGAACTTGGCCTCGGCCGGGTAGCGCACCGAACTCTCCGAGTAAGCCGGGATGGTTTTGAACTTGGCCGGGACCAGCGTCCAATCCACCGGGAGCTGGCGCAGGAACGCATCGCGGTTGGATTGATGGCTGGCCACGTCCGCCGCCACCCGCGAAACCATTCCGTTATAGACGCTCGTCGCCCAGGCGTTGCCCGCGATCTTGGCAAGGATGGGCGCTTTGTCCAAGTCCCGCACCCAGATGAACGGGCGCGGCCCTGGATTCACGTTGAGCGTCACGTCGCTAAAAGCCGTCGCCAGCGTGAGCGAGTCCATTCGCACACGGTCGTCGCCATTGCTCGTTGCATCCGGCCCTTTGAGATTTTCCACACGCAGATTGACCGATGAAACACTGGCCACGCCCGAGTCGATGCCCGTCAGCTGGCAGTTTCCATTCGGCAGATCCACCTCGGAGGTCACACCCGGATTCAGCCACACGGTGATCTTGTTGTAGTTGGCCGAAGCGACCTTTTCAAACTTCGCCACGAGATAGCGCACCGTGGTGTTTCCGGTGAAATTCACGAACGCGCCGGCGACAGGATTGCCCGTGCCCTTGCGACACATCACACCGTAGGTGCCCGGCAGACCGCGATAGCCGAAGTTGAATCCGCGATCCGCATCGGTAGCGCTGTCCGTCAGATGAATCGCTAGCGTATCGCCACTGTTGAACACTCCCGACTGCCATTTGATCGCGTAGGCGACGTAGAACGTGCCGGTCTGCGGCGCGAACAACTGCCGCGTGGTCGTGATGCCCGTCATGCCATTGCCGCCGACTCCGGCAGGCGGGTAGATTTCCAGCGCCCGCCGTCCACCGCTGATCGCTGTCCCACCCGTCGGCGTAAAGCTCAAGGCTCCGCTCACACTGGTGTCCACCATCTCGCTGTTCAGTCCGACTGCCGGACCCGCAGCCCACGCACCAGCCCAACCGCTTGCCGCCGCACCCTGTCCCGTCACAGCACCCACCGGGTAAGAGTCAAAGCCATCCGTCGCAATGAACCCAGCCCGTGCCACCACAGGCGCGAGCAACAGAATCGCACCCGCCAGCCGCCGCAGGGGAATGATTCTCCCTGCCCGCGTGATCACTGCGGCAACGGAAGAGAGTGCGTGTTGAGTGGGCATTGCTGTCTTTCGGATTCAGTGGCGCAGTGAAGCTATGTCCTGGTTGCTTTGAGATGCAAAAACCGTCGCGTGACGCCACTGCCAGCGGGCACGGAGACTTTCATCAGGGTTTGGATTCATAAACGTTGGTGGATCACAAACGCTGGCCGCGAGAGCACACCTTTCGCCTGGGCACCGTAGTAATTGGAGCGCCAGAAGTTCTTCAAATCATCTGCCGTGATGAGTTGAATGCCGGGCGTGACGACGGCGGGATTGCAGAGGATGTAGAGATCGTCTTTCGCGATGTAGCCGCAAACGTTCAGCGTGTGGCCGGCGAAGCCTCCGGCATATTGCGGGCCGATGTATTTGAAATCGACGACGACGGGACGTCCGGCATCGAGTTCGCTGCGCAGCATGGCTGTGGCTTGGGCGAATCCGTCGTCATCGGGTGTGTAGGTGACGAGTTTCCAATGCTGACCGATCTTCTTTGAAGCATCGAGTAGATGCCACCAGTCGGTGCCTGTGCCGAGGGGCGATGGGCAGAGTTTTTTGAAGTCCCAGCCGCAGATGTCGCTGCCCTGGAAGCGGGCAAAGATGGCGCAGGCGGTGCTGCCGCAGTTGTTATAGCCTTGGAGGATGTGCGGCATCTGCACGAAGGCGAACTTGCCCGGCTCGCTCTTGCGCTGGCGATAGTCGATGAGCTTCAAGAGGTCCGCCCCTTGCTGCGCGGAGGCGTTGTCGGACGGCTGCGCGGGATGCCCGGTCGCGGTGGTGGGCTGGAGTTGCGAGGCTTTGGTCCAGCTCGCTTTCGCGGCTTCGATTTCACCGGCTTGGAACTGCAATTCGCCGAGGAAAACGAGTCCACCTGCATTACCCAGCTCCGCTGCACGCTCGGCGAGCTTGCGAGCCTTCGCAGAATCACGGGGAATGCCTTCGCCCGCGTGAAAAGCCATCGCTGCGGCGGCTGCGGCACGACCATGGCCTTTCGCTGCCGCTTTCTCCCACCATTCGAGTCCCTGAGCACAATCCTGCTTGGTGCCTTGAGCGCCATAGTAACACTGGCCGAGGTTGAAGGCTGCTTGAGCCGATTCATCCGCTGCTTCTTTGAAGTAAGCGATAGCGAGCGTGGTGTTCCTTTTCACCACCGCGCCACGAAGATAGGCAAAGCCGACGAAGTCTTGCGCATCCGCATTGCCGGCGTCGGCGGCCTTGTGTGCCCACTGCATGGCCCCGGCATCGTCTTTTGTTGCGCCTTTGCCATCGCGCAGTCGAATAGCGAGTTCGAGCTGGGCCTTGGCATCACCGCTCTTGGCCCGGCTTTGCAGCTCGGCGATTTCATCGGCGGATAATGCGGCATTGCTCATGAGAAACGTGGCGAGAAGGATGCAAAAGTGGCGGTGCATGATCCGATCATGATCGGGCAGAGGCAGCCCCGATGTCTTGACCTTTCTGACCGCCCACGCCGACAAAAGCCGCACAATGACGAAACGGGTGGCAGGCAGCCCGCCAGCGGCCATTTTGTGAGGCATCCTCACCGCATGAAAAAAGCCGCTCCAGCCTTTCCGGGCACCCTTTCCAAGCAAGGCACCTTGCTGATGGATGCACGCATGATCGAGCAACTGGCCGATCTGATGCACGACACGGCCTTTTTCATCAAGGATGCCTCGGGGCGCTACTTGGTGGTGAATCAATCGCTCGTCGAACGGCATGGATTGAAGCACAAATCCCAAATGCTTGGCCGACGGCCCTGTGATGTCTGCCCAGGTGATTACGGACGCATTCCCACCGAGCAGGATCAGCAGGTGCTGCGCACCGGGCAGCCCATCGTGGAGCGGCTGGAGCTTTTCTGGCGCAGGCCGAATGTGCCGGTGTGGGGACTGACGAGCAAGCTGCCCATCCGCGATGAAAACGGACGCGTGACGGGCCTCATCGGCATCTCCAAAGACCTCGCGGCTCCCGTGAGTCGTGAAGACGTGTCCGCCGAGGTCGCACGCGTGCTACGCTATCTCGAATCCGCCTACGACGATCCGGTGAGCCCATCATCCCTCGCTCGTAAAGCAGGCATGACAGCGGCCCGCTTCGCCCGCATCATCAAGCGCATCCACGGCATCAGCCCCATGCAGTTGATCACGAAAACGCGCATCACCGTTGGCTGCCGCCTGTTGCGTGAAACCGACACCAGCGTGGCCCAAATCGCGCTGAATTGCGGTTTCGCCGACCACAGCGCCTTCACGCGCGCCTTTCGCGCAGTGACTGGTATGTCGCCGACAGAGTATCGGCGGCAGAGAGACTGAGCGTGTCGTCTTGCGTGTGTTCCGCCCTCAGGCAATGATCGCCCATGATCCGCCCGATCCTCACCTCGCTACTTATCTTTGTCATCGCGACCACTCACGCTGCTGCCGAAGCAGTGCCGGTGAAGATCGTGCCAGGAGTCGGCATCACGCGAGGAGGCGAACCTTACTTTGTGAAAGGCGCAGCGGGCGACAAGCATCTCGATGAACTCGTGGCCACGGGCGGCAACAGCATCCGCACCTGGACCACGAATGGCCTGGGGCCGATCCTAGATGCGGCCCAGCAGCGCGGGCTGACGGTTTGCGCCGGCATCTGGCTGGAGCCGGAGTGCAATTGGTTCTCGTATGCAAAACCCGAGCACTGCGCACGCCAGACCGAACGCGTGAAGAAGGAAGTGCTTCAGCATCGTGATCACCCCGCGTTGCTGTTTTGGGGTCTCGGCAATGAAGCCGAGGGCGATGGTAACAACGCGGCCTACTGGAAGCAGCTCGAAGTGCTCGCCAAAGCCGTGAAGGAGATCGACCCCGCGCATCCCACCTTCACCGCCGTCGCGGGATTGCAGCCGACAAAGATCGCCGGACTGGATGCACACACGCCGAGTCTCGACTTCGTGGGTATCAACACCTATGGCGCGCTCCATGGCCTTCGCGACTACCTCGCGAAGGCAGGTTGGATACGGCCCTGGGTTGTCACCGAATACGGAGCCCGCGGCTTTTGGGAAAGTCCTCGCACCTCGTGGGACGCGCCCATCGAGCCAACCAGCGGCAACAAAGCGCGAGACATCCGCAAAGGCTACGAAGCGGCCATCAAGCCCGGCGGCGACTGCTGGGGCGGCTACGTCTTCCTCTGGGGTCAGAAGCAAGAAGCCACCTCGACCTGGTTTGGCATCTTCACCGAAACCGGTGAATCCACCGCCGTCCGTGACCTGATGCACGAACTCTGGAAAGGCCAGCCACCTCCAGATCGCGCACCCAATTTAAAAAACCTCACCAGCGCCGTCGCCAAAAAAGAGATCGCCGCCAAAACCGAGTTCACCGCTAAAGCCGAAGCCACTGACCCCGATGGCGACCCACTGACCTATCACTGGACCGTCACCACAGAATCCGCAGGTCGAGACGACAAAGGCCGCGAGCGCAGGACTGAGCCACTCGCAGCATGCGTGGTGAAGACCGAGGGCAGCAGCGCGACTCTCGAAGCACCGCAGAAACCCGGTGCGTATCGCGTGCATGTGAGAGTGACAGATTCCCGGCAGCGCGCTGCCACGGCCAACTTTCCTTTTTTGGTGAAGTGACGCGCTTAATCGTAAACGCTGCTCACGGACCCACCACTTTCAGTCTCGCGAACCGTTTCGCGGCGGCTGGGAAGGTGTAGGTGATGTTGTTGACGTTTTGGGTGACGTTTCCGCCGAGGGTTTCGGTGGTCCATGTGCCTGTCAGAGTGTCGGTGGTCTCGACGGTGAAGTTCGTGCCGTAGGTGCCGGAGTAGGTGCTGGATTTGGTCCAGGTGATGCTGAGCGTGCCGCTGGTATTGGTGATTCCTGGCAGAGGGGTTTGGCCGGTGGTGTTGGTGTTGCCGCCGAGGAAAAATTCGATGCCGTTTGGGACACCGTCGCCGTCGTGGTCGTCGTCGAAGGTGCCGGAGACGCTGTTGGCGGTTTGCCAGTTGGTGTAGGTGGCCCCGTTGCTGCCAACGAGGTAGCCACTGCTGTTGAGTGAGAAGTTGGTGAAGCCTCCACCGCTGATTTTGGACAGTTGTGTGGCGGTGAGGGCGGTGCTCGTGGTGCCAAAGCGCAGTGATGCTCCGCTAACGAAGGTGCCGGTGATGTTAAGCGTGCCGGCCCAGGTGATGGCGCTGCTGTCGGCAAAGGCGAGGGCGGCGCCTGATCCGAGATGGATGACGGCGCTGCCGGCGACATCGAGCGTGCCGACGGTATCGGTGAACGTGGCAGCGTTGAGCGTGGCGGCTCCGATGGTGACGGGCGTGGCAGCGAGGGCGTTGCTGACTCCGAGAGCGAGAGTCCCGGCACTGATGGTGGTGGGGCCGGTGTAGGTGTTGTTATTGGACAGAATCCAAGTTCCGGCTCCAACCTTCTGCAAGCCTACCAGACCGGTGGAGGCCGTGTTGTTGGCGATTACTCCTTGGATTTCGTTGGGCGCGCCGGTGTAGCTGCCTCCCAACGTCACGACGCGGTTCTGACTGCCGGTCAACCCGCTGGCCGGGGTGTTGAAGGTGGCATTGGTAAAGATCAACGGGCCGGTGCCATCGTTGATGATGGAGCCGCCGCCGATGCCGGGAACGCTGTTGGGGGTTCCTATGCGGACAGTGCGATTGGTGGAGTGCCCGGAACCGTTATAGAGCAGGATTCCGCTATCGTTCCCGCGGCCCAGGCCAATGAGCGTTCCTGCACCTATCAGGCTGGTGCTGCCGCTATTGGCGAGCATGTTGACGACCAAGGTGCCGTTGTTGATGAACATGCCTCCGGTGAAGGAGGAGGTCGTGTTGGTCAGGACCCACTTACCGCTGCCGTTTTTGCTGAGATTTGTGTTGTCGGTGCTGGTGCCGTTGTTGTTGATCTGCGCGGCGAGGGTGTTGTCGCCTGCATTGGTTCCACTGATGGCAAAGTAGCGTCCTTGGTTCGTGGTCGTGTTCACGATGGGCGCGGTGTTGGTGAAGTTGACCGGCCCTGAACCGGAGGCATCCAGCGTGAACCCGGTGTTGTTTGCATTGGGGCTGTAAGTCATCTGACGGTCGCTGGAGTCACCGGAGCCGATGTAACTCAGGATCGCACCGGAGCCGAAGCGCAGGTTTGTCGCATCATTGGCAGACGTGCCGATGCTGCTGGGGCTGAGTCCGTTGCCGAGTTTGGTGACGACGAGCGTTCCGGCGCTGACATTGGTCACGCCGTTGTAAGTGCTGGCAGCGGAGAGCAGCGTCCAGATGCCTGTGCCGCTCTTGGTGACATTCTGGGTCGTCCGCGTGCCGTTTTCGATGATCCCGCCGATGACGTTTCCTGTGCTGGTTCCGCTCAAGGCGAAGGTGCTCGTGCCGGTGTTCGCACCGCTGGCGTTGCCGGTGATGATGATATTCACGCCGACGGGAGTGAGTGTGGCCGTGCCACCGCTGCCCGATGAACAAGTCAGGCTGGCAAACTGCAGCGCGGCGGTGCCGCTGGTGACATTGCTGCCCGCCGTGAAGTTTTGGACGGCGTGTGACACAGCCAGGTTGTCAAAAGCATGGGTGAGCCCCTCACCCGCGGTGGCACGATCTGAAACGATGGTGCCACCGGCGATGCTGAGCGGCGTGCTGGATGCAAACACGGTGTCGGTGCCGATTTGCAGGACATTCGGGCTGGCACCGACCGCGACGAGGCTGGAGCCCTGCACGGCGGCGGTGTTGGCAAGCCGCAGCGTGCCACCGCTGATGGTGGTGGCCCCGGTGTAAGTATTCGCACCAGCAAGCACCCAGGTGCCGGTGCCAGATTTGGTGAGGGAAGTCGCGCCCGTGTTGTCGCCGATCACGGTCGCGAGGGTGTTCGCGTCCGTGTTGGTGCCAGCGAGCGTGAGGGTCTTGGCTGCCGTGTTGCTGTTGAAGCCCATGTAGCCGGTGTTGGTGAAGTTCACCGCGCCCGTGCCGGAGGCATCGAGGCTGCTGGAGGTTTGCAGTGAGAAGAGGCGGTTGGTGCTGACTGCGGGCCCCGTGTATTGCAGCGTGCCCGCGTTGAGGATGAGGTTGGATGCGGCATTCGTGGCAGCGCCGATGCTGCTGTTGCTGCCACCATTGGCGAGCGTCGTGGCGACGAGCGTGCCCGCGCTGATGCGGGTGACGCCGGTGTAGGTGTTGGTTCCATTGAGGGTCAAGGTGCCCACGCCGGTCTTGGAAAGGCCGGCGGAACCGGCCACGATATTGTTGAACTGCGTGGTGTTGGCCTTCACCTCGATGGTGGGCGTGGTGCCGGCCAGTGTGAGCGTGTTGCCCGCATTGACGGTCCAATTTTGCGTGCCAGCGGTATCGCCGAATCTCATCACTCTCACCGTGCGGTTGGCTCCGAGCACGAGGTTGGTATCTGCGGCGAGGTCCACCGTGCTGAAATCTATCGTCGTGGTGCTGGTCGGGGTTGGCACCACGCCGTCGTCCCAATTGGCGGCGGTGGTCCAGCCTTGCGTGCCACCTGCGGTTTGCGACCAGACATTCGGCTGTGGAGGCTGCGCGGGGAACTCGGCCGCCGCGATGTTGATGCTGTAACCACTGCCCGTGTTCGTGGTGAACGTCGGCGTAATCGTCGCGGGCGTGGCGACGATTTGATAACCGGAGGCGTGACTGCCCCAAGCGCTGCCCCATGATCCGCTGCTCACCTGCGTGAGCGGTGCGTTGGCCGTGGGCGTCCCGGCGGAGTTATTGTTGCCCGCGTTGTCCAGCACGGCGATTACGACTGAGTTTTGCCCGGCGGTCGTGAGGCTCACGGAGTTCGCCGCGTTGCCAGACCTGCTATTGGTGACCGCGGCTCCGTCCATCGTGCCTGACAAAGCAAAGGCTGCTCCGATGCCGCCATTCGGAAGCTCGGCCGAGACCTCGATGGTGCCGGTGCCGATGGGGCCAGGATTGTCGAGATAGAAGATGGCTGCGGTGCCATTGGCGGACCCACCAGGCTCCTGGATGGCCTCTATCATGAGTTTGCCATTGTAGCGCACGTCATAGACGTAGCCGACGCCGCCGTTGTTCTTGTCCTCAGTGGAGACGACCACGACGAGTTTGTCCGCCGCGCCCGCATCAAAAGCTCCCAAGCCCGTGACGTCTTGAAAGCCCTCAAGGTCCGGAACAAGGCTGAACTGCTGCGTGGAGTTCACCGTGACATTTCTGACCGTGGGAGCGGCCAGCGTGGTGGCCGAAGCGGCATCCGAAGCCGTGGTGGTGAGGGATCCAGCACGCATCGAGACGGTGTAGGAGTATTGAGTGCCCGCTTGAAGGCCGGTGTCGGTGTAGGAGCGGCTGGTCTGCCATCCACTGGATGTCGCGCCGGGGTTTCCCGTGGTCTCAGTAAACAAATACTCCACCGTGCCAGTGAAGCCAAAAGCCAGTGCGCCCGCTGTGGCCTTCATGGCGATGGCGGTGGAGCCGTAAGCCTTCGGCACGGATTCAAAGGCGGCCGGCTCCGGCGTGAGCGGCGCCCAGGTGGAAAGCACCGTGGGATTGGCAGGCAGGCCGTTCACCTCGGCATCCGGTGTGAGCAGCAGCTCGATCTTCGTCACCGCACCATCCGCAGCAGGCAGATTGATCGCCTCCGTGACGAGGCTGCCGCTGGAATACGGGTCTTGGTTTGTCACCCAGGAGGCCGCGAGCATGTAGGTCTTGGTCACACCACCTTGCACGACCCGCACGCAAAGGTCCGAGCCATTCGTCGGGCTGAAAATTGACGCCGCTGCCGTGCGATCCACCGCCACCGTGGGATCAAACAGCCGGATCAATCCGGCGGTGTAAGGTCCGATCGGCGGATAAACCATCGTCACCCCCGGATCAGAACCCGAGATGGACGCCATGATACTGATGACCTGCGTGTCCCGCACCGTGGGATACTCGACGCCATTGTTCGACACGGGCGTCGTGTAGTCGCCGGTGGTCGAGTTCCACTTCGCCCAACTGCCGTTGCCACTATTGAGCGCGGGATTCCACGCCACCACATTGCCGGACATGTAGTTGCGCATCTGATTCACCGAGTAGTCGGAGAAATGGTTCAACAAGTAAGCTGGCTCCTGCCATCCTTCGCCGCCTCCTTGCATCGGGTCAGCTTTGTAAGTGCCCACCGGCTTGCCACCCGCATTTCCCGTCTGCGTCGTGGGAGGGATGAAGGCATTCGTGGGCTGATGAAAAGCCCAAACCGGACCCGCATGGGTGCTGTTGTAAATCGCCGGTGCGGAGATGCCATACATGGCCCCTTTGTAGGGATAGGCGGCGCTATCGCCCCAGTGCGGCAGCGACAACGCATGACCCAGTTCATGATGCAGGATGCCAATGTCCGTGCCACTGCCGACCCCCGAGTAACCACCCGCCTGCCCGCCAGCGAAGGCGTTATAAACGTTCAGGTAATACAAGCTCCAGAATCCTGAACGTCCCGCCGCCCTCCTGAGCGCGCCATTCCACGCCAGCGCCGCCGCCTGCTCACCATCGAATGGCAAGCCCGTCTGCACGGTGTATTCCGCCTTGGATTTGATGCGTGCCGCCTTCGTGCCCACATCCGTGCGCGGCGGGATCACCAACTCGGGAAACACCACATGCCGCAGACGTCGCACCTCCAGATCCGCCACCGGCCACTTGGCCTCGATCTCAGCGAAGATTCCCGCAGGGTAGTCCCCGTTCGTGTCCGAGAAATACTGCACGTCCGTCATCGTCATGATGACCTTCGTCGGTGCCGTCACCTTCATGTTGGTGACCGTGCTCACCACACTGCCCGCATTCACAGTCACCTGGAGCCCCGTTTTGATCCACGCGGCAGGCAGAATGCCGGTAAAGCTGTTCGCTGTGGAGTGCTGCACCACGCCCAAACCATCGGGAATGGAGGCCGGCAAGGTCGCAGGCCCCGTCAACTGCACCGTGAGGAATTGCCCCGCCAGATTCAGCGTGGCAAAGACCGAAGGCGAGGCCGGCGTCGCCGGATCGGTGACATGCACCTTAATGAACACATCGCGTCCCCCCACCGTGCCGAAATACGGATCGGTGGCTTTCTGCACATGCGTCTGCGCGAAATAGATCGCGTCGATCGAAACCGCGTGCGCGGAGACGGCCGCCAATGCCATGGCCAGAATGGTCGGAAGGTATTTCACACTTTGATTATGCCGATTGAGGGTCAAAACGGCAATCTCGGCTCCATTTGACGCCTGGCCAGGAAACGGCCAGGTTTGACAATGTGAGCACCCCAGCCTTCCTCACCCTTGCCGACCAGGTCACCGAGCATCTCCGCAGCGAAATCCTGCGCGGACGCTGGAGCAGCACCCTGCCCGGAAAGCACCCGCTCGCCGCCGAGCTCGGCGTGAACAACAAAACCGTCGAAGGAGCGCTGCGCCAACTGGAGAAAAGCGGTCTTCTTTTGCCTCAGGGAGCCGGTCGAAAACGCCTCATCAATCCACCTCGCGGCAGCACCTCGCGAGCCCTGCGCATCGCCCTGCTGCTGAACGACCATTCAATCGATGAGAAGACCAACATTATCCTGGAGGTCAAGCATGCACTCGATGCCGCCGGCCACACGATCATCACGCCGCAGCAATCGCTCACGACGCTCCGCTTTGATCCCAAACTCGTCGCAGCGCTCGTGCGGAAGACCGAGGCCGACGCCTGGATCATCATCGCCGGCTCACGAGGCGTGCTGGAGTGGTTCGCCAGCCAGTCGGTGCCTGCCTTCGCTTTGTTTGGCAACCGGGTCGGCATTAAGATCCCCTCGGTCTCGCCCAACAAGCCACCAGCCGTCGCGGAGGCTACGCGTCATCTCATCGCGCTCGGCCATCGGCGCATCGTCCTGCTCGCCCGACGTGCGGCACGGTTGCCGCATCCGAGCGCCGGCGTCGCCGCCTACCTTGACACGCTGCGCAATCACGGCTGTCAGATTGGCGGGTTCAATCTGCCGGACTGGGAGGAAAGCAATGCCGGCTTTCATGAGTGCCTCTGCTCGCTCTTCCGCGCCACACCACCCACCGCCCTGATTGTAGACGAGGTGACCTACTTCGTGGCCACCATGCAGTTCCTGTTGCTACACGGACTGAAAGTGCCAACCGATGTCTCCCTCATCAGCACGGATGACGACGTCACCCTCTCTCACTGCGATCCACCGGTCGCCTGCCTCAGATGGGATCTCCGACCCGTCATCCGCCGCGTCGTCAACTGGGCCGCCAACGTCAGCCGCGGCAAAGCCGACTTCACGCAAACACTCACTCCAGCCGAGTTCGTGCCCGGAGGCACCATCGCCAGATGCAAAGCATAGTCATGGGCTTGAGAAATCTCACGGCTTCAAATGCCGCACGAGGAACTCCATGCGCAAACGCGAGCCATAGGGCGTTTCCGCCGCGCCATGGCCCGTGCCAGCGATGGGCATGAAATCGAAGCCCTTCCCGGCTTTTTGCAGAGCGGCGACGACTTGCGTCGTGCTGGCGGGATCGACGTTCGTGTCGAGTTCGCCGACGATGAGCAGCAAGTGGCCTTGCAGCTTGTGGGCGTCTTCTTTGTTCGAACTTTTCACATAGGACTCATCCACCGGCCAGCCCATCCACTGCTCGTTCCACCAGATTTTGTCCATGCGGTTGTCATGGCAGCCGCAGTCGGCGACGGCGACGTGGTAGAAGTCGTGATGATCGAGCAGCGCCCGCATGGCATTCTGCCCGCCCGCGCTGCCGCCGTAGATGCCCACGCGGCTTAAATCCATCCACGGACGTGTTTTCGCGGCTTCCTTGATCCACAGCTTCCGATCCGGGAAACCGGCGTCCTTCAAATTCTTCCAGCAGACATCGTGGAAAGCCTTCCCGCGATGATTCGTGCCCATGCCGTCCATTTGCACGACGATGAAACCTAGTTCGGCGATCGCATGATGTCCCATCAATCGGCTGAACTCCTTCGGCGCAAACGCACCATGCGGACCGGCATAGATGTTCTCCACGATGGGATACTTCTTCGCCGGATCGAAGTTCGAAGGCTTCACGATCACGCCGTGAATGTCCGTCTGCCCATCGCGACCCTTCGCCACGAAGCGCTCCGGCATCGTCCAACCAGCGGCGAGCAGCGCGGAGGCATCCACCTTCTCCAAATCACACACCAACCCGCCATCGCTACTGCGGCGCAGTTCCATCACCGGCGGCATGTCCGCACGTGAGCAGGTATCGATGAAAAAATTGCGATTCGGCGAAAACTCGACGCGGTGATTGCCATCACCTGACGTGAGTTGTTTGAAGCCGCTGCCATCGAAGTTCACGCGGCAGAGATGCTCGTGATACGGGTCTTCCTTTTCCCGCAAACCACTCGCGAGGAACCAGATCTCCTTCGTGGCCTCATCCACCTGCAAAACCTCGCGCACGGGCCACTGGCCTTTCGTGATCTGGTTCTTCACCTTGCCAGTTTTGGAGTTGTAGAGCCACAAATGGCACCAGCCATCGCGCTCGCTCATCCAGGTCAGCTCGCTCGTGGCATGCAGCCAATGACGCCAAGTTTTGCCGGAGTAGTGAACGAAGGTCTTCGACGTTTCCTCGACCACGACCCGCACCGCGCCGGTCTTCGCATTCACCGCGAGCACGCGGTAGAGCTGATGGCCGCGCTGGTTGTAGTTGAAGTAAAACTCGCTGCTGTCCGGTGACCACACCGCGTCGAGTTCGCCGCTTTCGGTGAAGGGATTCTCGTAAAGATCACGCGCCACGCGAATCTTCGTTCCATCGGTCTTTTCGATCACCCACTGCGGCTTTGGCAGCGGATCGCCGGGCTTGATGTAGTCGATAACCTTCAGCTTTGGCTGCACGCTGTCGTTCGGTGTCGATTCGACGATCGTCACCTTCCGGCGCTCCACTTTCTCTGCTTCGGTAAAGACCACGCACGAGCCATCCGGCGATCGGAAACCACGCTCGGGCTTCTTCGGCGTCTCCTTTTTGGCCTTTGCGATGCCTTTGCCATCAATGATGAACGTCTGCATCTGCGACGCTCCCTCCACGACCGCGAGATGCTCGCCCGTGCGGCTGGTGATGAGCCAGACATGACCGTCAAAAGTGGGCTGCTCGCGCTCCGAGCCTGCGCGAACGCCACCATAACGCACATGGCCGCCTTCCTGGTTGATCCAGTAGAGCTCCACATCCTCGTCGAGCTGGTTGATGAACTTTAGTCCCGAAGCATCACTCGTGCGCCGTGTGCGTCGCAGCTCGATTTTCATCGTCGAAGTCTTCGCCGTCTCTTTTTCCGGCAAACCCAGCTCCTTGAGCGTCGCGGCGGTCTTGCGGCTGCCATTCGTGGCATCGACCAAAACAAACTCCGCCTTCCCAGGAGCCGTTTGGACACGATACCAGAACGATTTGCCATCCGGCAGCCAGTTCGCCTTCACGCGGTCACGGAAGACGGTGTTTTCAGTGCGCTTGGCTAGATCATCACCTCCCCAGGCCAAGCTCGCTAAAAGATGAGTGGCTACTAGTGGGAGGAAGCGGGCGAAGTTCATGGTCTGGTGTTCACGACATGAACTTGATGCAAGGTCCGCTTCTTGGTGGGTTTCGCCGTCGGTGCGGCTATTTCAGCCAAATCAGTTCCCAGAAGGCGAGCAGAGTTTGGATGGAGATGTTTCCGCTCTCCATTTGCACTCAGCTTCTGAATGGAATGCTCTTCTCCATTTGAAAGCGAAACTTGGTAATGCCCCACCTGCTTTGCGGAGTAAACAATGACGATGCCAGCCGATGCTCTCGAAACCACCACCTGCACCACCTGCGGCGGGCCCATGACGGGCGGCCACTGTTCGAGGTGCTTGTTCAAGATCACCTTCAGTGAAGATGAATCACCGCTGGAGGAGCATGAAGCACCGTGGACGCGGCTGGCGGGCTGCGAGCTTTTCGAGGAGATCGGGCGCGGTGGCATGGGGGTGGTATATCGGGCGAGGCAAAAGACGCTGGATCGCATCGTGGCGGTGAAGGTGCTGCTGCGGGCACAGTTCGCGGGCCGGGAAGAACGGGAGCGGTTTCATCGCGAAGCACAGGCAGCGGCTCGGCTGAAGCATCCGGGCATCGTTGGCATCTATGAGGTGGGTGAGGATGACGGAGTGCCGTGGTTCAGCATGGAATACATCGCGGGGAAGAGCCTGGAGCAGCTGGTGCGCGAGCATCCGATGGATGCTCACGAAGCGGCGCGGTGCGTGAAGCAAGTCGCCGAGGCGCTGCAACACGCGCATGAGAACGGCGTGCTGCATCGTGATCTGAAGCCCTCGAACATCTTGCTCGATGTCGATGGCAAGCCGCGCATCACGGACTTCGGCATCGCTCGCATCGGCACGACGGGCACCGCAGGTGCGGAACTCACGCGCACGGGGCAGATGCTCGGCTCACCTGGCTATGCGGCTCCCGAGCAGGCACTCACAGGCAAGGCGGAGGTGCGCACGGATGTGTATGGCCTCGGGGCGCTGCTTTATCATTTGCTCACGGGCCGCCCACCCTTTCAGGGACCGACGCTGGATGCCATCCTCGTGCAGCTTCGTGAAAATGACCCGCTGTCTCCTCGCAAACTCAACCCCAGTGTGCCGCGTGATCTCGAAACGATCTGCCTCAAGTGCCTGCACAAGCGGACGGATGGCCGCTACGCCTCTGCGACGGCTGTGGCAGAGGATTTGGGCCACTTCCTCAACGGCAATGCCATCCTAGCCCGCCCCCTCGGCATGCTGGGCAAAGCCTGGCGCTGGACACGGCGTCATCCTGGCATCGCGGCGATGCTCACGATCATTCTGCTGCTCATCGCGGGCATCATCGGCGGCTCGCTGGCCTTTGCGCGGCATCAGGCGTGGATGGAGCATCGCACCTCTCTCATCTCGGAGGCCCGGTCTTTGAGGCAAACAAGACTCGCTGGCAGCCGGACGGAGGCATTGAGCAAACTGTGCAAAGCGTGGGCCATCGCGCCCTCCGCCGAGATCCGCGCGGAAGCCATCACCTGCCTGGCTTTGCCTGAAATTGGTGGCTTGAAGCTCGAAAGCATCGAAACGCCTAATCTCACACGCAGCGCTGATGGGAAGCGTGAGGTAGTTTTCGAACAAAACGCCCTCGTGGTCCGTGAAACAGCTTCACAGCGCGAAGTCGCCCATTTGCCAAACGTGAAGCTTGGATCCCTCGTGAAGCTTGACGACCACGGTGCGCGAGTCGCCATCGTCGAGCCTCAAAGCGGCACACTGCGGCTTGTCTCGCTCGCCGATCAACGCATTCTCGCCACCTGCGAGCATTCGCTGCATCTGCACAGCCTCGACTGGGCGGGCGACCTCATCGCCACGGGTTGCGAGAACCGCTTTATCTACATTTGGGATGATCGCGGCCAGCTCAAGCACCGCCTCAGCGGTCACGATGCTCCGAACATCCGCATCGCCTTTCGTCCGCGCAGCCAGGAGCTCGCCAGCACCTCGTCCGATGCGCATGTGCGCCTCTGGCATGCCGCACGTGGCGTCGAGATCGTGCGCAGCGAGGTCGAGCATCGCCTGCACACCGCGCTTTGGTGGAGCGAAGACGGCACGCGGCTCTTCGGAGCCGTCGCAAGTAATCAGGCCGAAGCCTTTACGATTCAGCCCTCGTCCTGCTTTGAACTGCTCACACCACCGCAGGAGGAGCCACACAGCGAAAACCTCGGCAGCGCCGATGTCAGCGGTGATGGGCGACTGGCGGCGGTGATCGATGAAGCATCCCTCCGCGTCTGGGACTTCCACACAGGCCGCCTCATCCATCAACAGCCCAAACCGCACGGCCAATGGCTCAGCGCCCTCTTTTCACCCGATGACAAGAAGCTGTGGACCTGCGGCTGGTCAGAGGAACTCGCCGAACGTGATCTCCAGGCTCTGCAAACGCCACGAACACTTTTGCCCGGCCAGGGCAGCCTGCTTCGTGATGTCACCGCCGACGGCAAACAACTCCTGCTCAGCAACAACGGCACTGGACTCTATCTCGTCGTACCCACCGACGGCTCAAAGCCTGTGCGCATCAAGCATCCGGGAACGCTGGCGAGCCTGATGGCACCTGATGGCCGCTGGCTCGTCACCTCCAGCTACCAAACTCCCGGTGCCAAAGTGTGGTCCCTGCCGAAGGGCAGGCTGCTTCACACGCTGTGCCAAAAAGAAACGGTCACACAGGCTGTCGCCTTGGGGCAGGAGCGTCTCGTTTTGAAGGTCAGCGGCTCAGGTCGCATCTTCCGAACGAAGGATTGGGTTCAGGAACGCACGCTGCCAGCCAGCCTGCGCCTGAACTGCCTCGCCGCTTCACACGATGGAATGTGGCTCGCCACGCTCGACAACAACGAGGTCCGCATCCTCGAAACGAGCACTTTCACCGAAGTCACGCGCCTGGCCTTCCCCGCTCACATCCGCTGGCCCGGCGAATGCCACCTCGTCTTCGATGCCGATGCCTCTCATCTGCTCGTGCATACCGCGCTGGGCAGTGTGTGTCGCTGGGATCTGAAGGCTTTGCGGCAAAGCCTCGGGAAGCTTGGGATGGACAGCCCCTGATGGCGGCGGATGATGCGCCCGCCATTTCAGCATGACTTGGGAAACCATCACCCTCCTCTTCTTCGCCGGCCTCAGTGCGGGCTTCATCGACGCCATCGCGGGTGGGGGTGGATTGATCTCGGTGCCGGCGCTGCTGTGGGCTGGGCTGCCGCCGCAGATGGCGCTGGGCACGAACAAGATGCAGTCCACCTGGGGCACGCTGATGGCGGTGCGGAAGTATGCGAAGGCGGGGCTCGTCTCATGGCATCAGGTGCGGCTCACGGTACTGGTGACGTTTGTGTTTGCCTGCCTCGGCACCTGGACGGTCACGCAGGTGAGCAATGAGGTGCTGAGAAAGATCGTGCCGTGGATGCTGCTCGGCATCGCGGTGTATGTGCTGCTCAGTCCGAGTCTGGGAAGGGCGTCCGCCAAGGCGCGGCTGAGTCTTGTGGCCTTTGCCTGTCTGGCGGGCAGTGTGCTGGGCTTTTATGATGGCTTCTTCGGTCCGGGCACGGGCACGTTTTGGGCCATGGCCTGCATCTCACTGCTCGGGCTGGAGCTGACTCGCGCGACGGCCTTTACGAAGGTGGTGAATCTAACGAGCAATCTCGCGTCACTGCTCGTCTTCGTGATCTCCGATCGTGTGCATTACCCCATCGCAGCGGCGATGATCGCGGGGCAGCTCATCGGCGGAAGACTCGGGGCGGGCATGGCGATCAAGCATGGCGCGCCATTCATTCGCATCATCTTCATCACGGTCGTGTTCGCGATGGTGATCAAGCTGCTGTGGGATCAGTTTGGCGCAGCTTGAAGAGGAGCTTCATCACGATCCACGCGGCGAGCCCTCCGCCGGTCACATCCGCCAGCCAGTCCCAGGGATCATTGCCGCTGCGGCCAGGCGTGAAGGTCTGATGAAACTCATCCAGCGCGCCGATGATGGCGGTGAAGGGGAGACTACGGAGAGCCAGTGCGCGCCAGGCGGGCACTGGACTGGCCTTGCCAAAAAGAGCGAGCAGCAGGCAGGAGGCACCGCCGCAGAAGTAGAGGCAGTGGAGGAGCTTGTCCTTCAGCGGAAACGACGGCCCGCTCGGCAGGGATGAGTGGGCCGAGAGCTGCCAGAGCACGGCGGCCCAAATGATGACGCCAAACCACCACAGCAGGCTTTTCCGAGCCAACTGAGAACCAAGAACAGCGAACCGAGACCCTCCCTCACTCATCCGTCCTTCATTTCCTGTTCCATGCGTTCGCTGAGCCACTGCTTGATCATGCTCTGATAGTTCAGGTAGCGACGCCGGGCGATGCGCTTGATGCGGCTGAGCATTCGCGGGTCGAAGCGCAGCGTGATCGTGGTGGACTCGCGGACGTCGTTCTTGTGGATGGACATCTGCATGAGGCGCGCATCCACCTGATGTGCGGCCCAGAAGCGGATCTCGTCGTCCTCTGATTCAAAGGAGGGCACGTCCTTCCAGGCACGGACAAGCGGCAAGTCGCCCTCCAAAAAGGTGGGCCGGCTGGTGAGTGTCGTATCGCCTTTGCGTCGAGATTCCATGGTCGTGGGTGGGGTTAAATGTCCTCGGCTTTCTTGCGTTCGAAGAAGTCGTGTTCCGAGTTCGTCATGTCGCGGGAGAAGATGACGCGGTAGCGCTTGCCATCCGTCCAGAAGACGCTGAAGACGGCACGGCCTCCGAGCGACTTGCCGAGGTTGTAGTAGCGCGCCTCTTTGCCGTCGGCGTTGTCGTCGGGCAGGAGCTTGAGCGAAAAGGGATCCTCAAACGACTCCTCAATGTCCTTGGGAGGTAGTTTGGTGAGTTCAAAGGAAACGCCGAGCCAGTCAAAATCCATGATGTGTGTGGTTGATTCTCAACGTGCCGAAAGGCTTGTCTCTCGCTATTTCCGGTATTGGATGAGTTCGATCTCGTAGCCCTCAGGGGCGTCGATGAAGGCAAAGACGCCACTGGAACTCTCTGTAGGGCCGTCTGAAAGCGGGTAGCCGTGTGCGGCGGCATGGAGGGCGAACTTCTCCAAATCCTCCACCTCAAAGGCGAGATGCGTCACATCCGGCCCTAGGGTGACCGGGCCGCTGGCGGGGAAGGAGCAGATCTCGATGAGCTCATCGCTGTTCGGTGTTTTGAAAAAGACGAGTTCGGAGCCGCGAGGGGACTTGTGGCGCTTTACCTCTTCGAGCCCGAGCACCTCTTTGTAAAAGGCAGTCGTCTTGGCGAGATCATTCACGCGATAACGGGTGTGGAGGAGTTTTTTGACCATGGCAGAGTGAGGTAAAGTTTCGCGCACAGTGTCGGCGCGGCGTGGGGGGATGGCAACACAGTCGTTTGCGCCATGGGAAGATCGCCGGTAAAGGCGCGCCCCATGTCCGCCCGCCGCCCAGCCGTCCTCTTTATCTTCATCACGCTCGTGCTCGATATCCTGGGCATCGGCCTGATCGTGCCCGTGCTCCCAAAGCTCATCCAGCATTACCAGGGTGGCGATGTGGCTTCAGGCTCCTTCAGCTATGGGATGCTCGCCGCGCTGTATGCGCTCATGCAGTTCCTCTTTGCGCCGCTGATCGGCAGTCTCTCGGACCGCTATGGCCGCCGCCCGGTGATCCTCATTTCATTGCTTGGCTCGGCCATTGATTACTTCCTCATCGCTTTCGCGCCAAACCTCGTCTGGTTTGCCATCGGGCGCATCATTGCTGGTATCACAGCGGCGAACTACGCAGCCGCCTCCGCCTACATCGCCGATGTCTCCCCGCCGGAGAAACGCGCGGCGAACTTTGGCCTCATCGGCGCGGCCTTCGGCATCGGCTTCATCATCGGGCCGATCCTCGGCGGCCTGCTGGCAAAGTGGGGCGTGAAGGTGCCCTTCTTCGTCGCCGGTGGTCTCACGCTGGTGAACTGGGCCTATGGCTGGTTCGTGCTGCCCGAGTCCCTCGCGCCGGAGAATCGCCGCGCCTTTAGTTGGGCTCGTAGCAACCCCGTCGGCGCGCTCATCGCCCTGCGTCGCTTCCCTGCCCTGCTCGGGCTGGTGACCTGCTACTTCATCGCCCTGCTGGCGCATCAGGTCTATCCCAGCATCTGGGTGCTCTACACCACCTACCGCTACAGTTGGACGGAGCTGCAAACTGGTCTCTCACTCGCGGCGGTCGGCTTCATGGCGGGCATGGTGCAGGGCGGACTCACGAAGCGTGTCGTCGGCGCGCTCGGCGAGAGGAAGACGGTGCAGTATGGCTTCACCCTGGCCATCTTTCTCTACGCCGCCTACGGCTTCGCCACGCAGCCCTGGATGATCTACATTTGCATCTTCTTCGGCAGCCTCGCGGGACTGGTGACCCCTGCCGTGCAGTCCCTCATGACCCAAAGCGTGCCCGCCAATGAGCAGGGCGAGCTGCAAGGGGCACTGAGCAGCCTCTCCAGCGTGGCCGGGGTGGCCGGACCCGTGGCCTGCACACAGCTCTTCGGCTTCTTCATCGGTGAAAAGGCCCCCATCCTGCTGCCGGGGGCACCTTTCTTCTGGAGTTCAGTCCTGATGCTGGTCGCTCTGGCCATCGCCATTCCGGCGCTGAAGAGGATCAAGACGCTGGTTTGACCTGCCACTGCCGAGGTGGAAGGGTGGCCCTGCCGGGGTGCCTCACTCCACGTTCTGGATCTGCTCGCGGATCTTCTCCAGCTCCGTTTTGGCAGCGACGACGTGGTGGGCGATGGCGGCGTGGTTGCACTTGGAGCCCATGGTGTTGAACTCACGGAAGAACTCCTGGATGAGGAAGTCGAGGCTGCGGCCCACGGGCTCCTCGCTGGCGAGGTAGGTGCGGAACTGCTTCAGGTGACTGGCGGCGCGGGAGAGCTCCTCCGAGATGTCTGTGCGGTCGGCGAAGAGGGCGATCTCCTTGATGATGCGTTCGTCATCGAGCGGCAGGGGGAGGCCGGCTTTCTCCAGCCGCTGGCGCAGCACCTCGCGCTGATGCTCGGGCACGGTGGGGGCGAGTTCGGCGATCTTGCCCGCGAGGGACTCGATGGTGGCGAGCCGTGTCTCCATCTCCTCGCGCAGATGATTGCCCTCGATGCTGCGCATCTCGATGAACTGCTTCAACGCGGCGCTCAGGGCGGATTGCAGCACGGGCCAAACTTCCTCAGGCTCCGTCTCTCGGGTCTCGCTGACGAGCACGCCGGGCAGGCGCACGAGTTCACTCAAAGAAAAGTCCTGGGGCACCTTCAGCCGCACGGCCATGGCACGCAGGTCATGGAGATACTTCGCGGCGACGGTTTCATCGAGCCTCGGCATGGCGTCCTCGGCGATGGGGCGGTCGCCTTTGACGGAGACACTGACGCGGCCCCGGGAGCAGGCGGCGGAGACCAGATTGCGGATCTGCGTCTCCAGGTCATTGAGGTCGCGCGGGAGGTTGATGGAGACCTCCAACTGCTTGCGGTTCACGCTGCTGCACTCGACCACCCAGGTGGTGCTGGTGCTCTCCTGCCGTGCTTCGCCACGGCCAAATCCGGTCATACTTTTCATGGGGGGCGACAGAAGCCGCGTCCGCCATCTGAGGCAAGGCATGCTTTCCCCCAAAATGAAGGGCGCACAGGACTCTCGTCCTATGCGCCCGACTGGTGTCAACAAACCAGAGATCGAACCGATGATCTCAGGAAATTAGAAGCGGATGCAGATGTCGAAGGTGATGCGGTCATCGAAGAGGCCGTAAGGCTTGATGACTGCCTTTTCATAGGCGAGACCGACATCCAGGTTATCCAGAAGGCGTGAGCGGAAACCAACGCCGAGCGCACCCTGGGTGCGGCCATTGGCATTGCTGGCGCCGAAGTTCATGACGTCATAACCTTCGGTGTTGAGGCCGATGTTTTCGGCATCGCCCAGCACGCTGAAGGCATTGAAGCTGACGAAGGGAATGAAATAGCGGCAGGTGTAGTAGTCAGCCATGAGGCTGTAGTGAGCCACGGTGCTCTGCTCATTCTGGTTCACGGGGATGCGGACGCCCACATTGCCGGAAAGGTGGAAGTCACCGAAGCCCTTTTGGAAGGAGACGAAGGGATTGAACTCGCCACCCCCACGACCCTGGAAGACGTCGCGCTCACCTGTGGGGACGTGGAAGGTCAGACCTGGAGTGAGGATGAAGGCGGACGCTTCATCATCAATGACGGCATATTTGAAGCCGAGGGCCAGATCCATCCAGCCATGGGGATCAGCGAGTGCCGTGTTGTTCACATTCAAATAGCCATCCTGTGTGGCGATGATGGCGAGGCGGTCCGTGAGAGCGTAGCGGATCTGCATCGCATAGAGCTGGGCATTGCCACCACCGAGGAACTCATCGTCGATGTTGTGGTAGGCGAAGATCGGGCGGATCTCGGAGCGGATGACGGCGTCTTCAAAGAAGATCGGGTTCGTCACCGGAGCGATCGTGTGGTCTTTCCAACTGATGGACTCTGGTGGAGCGACAGGAGCTTTTCCAGAGGCAGTCGGAGTGCCAGCGTTGACGTTGGTGATAAGAGACACGGCTGCCACAGCGCCAAGGCTGAGCAACCACCGGGAGTGGGATTGGTGGTCCATGGAGATATAAAAGCAGCAAACCGCCTTTCGTGATCCACGTCCCTTGTCAGAGACTGCTCTCATTCTGCGCACAATGAACCCAAAACCAAGATCGACATCTGAGCTGCGATCCTGAATGATCGGCGCATGATGAAAACCCTCCGCCTTCTCTCGTTTGCCCTTGGATCACTGCTGCTGACCCAGTGCATGACGCCTGGGACGGCCTATCATCCAGCGCCGACAGCGGGAATCGCAGCGCCCGTTCCGCCAGCCCAGTCCCGGACTCGCGAGATCGCTCTGGATGAGCGTCCCGGCTTGGGAACCCAGCTCGGACGCGAGATCCAGCAGGACACGACGAACACCCATTTCTATCGCCGTCACCCAAACGTGCCCGATGCCACGGCGAGCTTCCATTACAATGACGAGGAAGGCGCGAAGCTCATGGCACGCCTTGGTGGAGCGAGCTTCTCGCATGGTGGCAGCTTTGACCTCGTGCCGGGGAAGCTGCGTGTCCGGGTGGAAACGTGGGGCAGCTATCGCGGCACTGCCTTCAGGTATTATCGAGCTGATGGAAGATATGTCGTCATCGGTCAGCCAGGAGTGAACTACCAGTTGATCCTGACAAACCTCACCCGCCATCGCATCGAAGTCGTGACCTCGGTGGATGGTCTCGACGTGCTCTCTGGTCGCCCAGCTTCATCAAGTGGTCGTGGCTATGTCATCGCGGAGAAGTCGAGCGTCTCCATCCCTGGAATGCGAGTCGGTGGCGTGCTGCGCGCCTTCCGCTTCAGCAGTGTCGCCGAGTCACGCGCCGCTACTGCCTTTGGTGCCAGCGGCGCACGCAATGTCGGTGTGATCGGCGTGGCGCTTTATGAGGAGGACGAGATCGCTCGTCGGCGCGTGCGGATCGAAGAAAACTACCTGCGTGAAGGGGCTCGGCCTTTCGGGAACTGAAGTTTGACGCGTGGGGGCTCCTGCGGAGAATCCGCGCCCCATGAAACTCACCACTTGGAACGTCAACGGCATCCGCGCTTCACTGAACAAAGGCTTGCGCGAGTATCTGCTCGGCTGCGATGCGGATGTCATCTGCCTCCAGGAAACGAAGGCCATGCAGGAGCAGGTGGACCTGTCTTTTTTCACCGGCTACGACGCCGTCTGGAACAGCGCGGAGAAGAAAGGCTACTCCGGCACCTGCATCCTCAGCCGCTTGCCATGGGAGTCGGAGATCATCGGCATGGGCATCCCTGAGCATGACAAAGAAGGCCGCGTCATCACCACCGAGTTCCCCGACTTCTACCTCGTCACTGTCTATACACCGAACTCACAGATGGCCCTGGCACGTCTGCCCTATCGACTGAGCTGGGATGCCGCCTTCCGCGCCTATTTGAAGAAGCTGGAGTCCAAAAAGCCCGTCCTCTGCTGTGGCGACTTGAATGTGTCCCATCAGGAAATCGACCTCGCGAATCCGAAGAGCAACCGCATGAACCCCGGCTTCAGCGATGCCGAGCGCGCCAGCTTCACTGAGCACCTCGAAGCGGGCTTTCTCGATGTCTTCCGCGAGTTCGACAAAGGCCCCGGCCGCTACACCTGGTGGACCCAGCGCACGCCCGATGCCCGGGCCAAGAACATCGGCTGGCGTCTTGACTACTGGCTTGCCTCCAGCGCCCTGAAGCCCGCGCTGAAAAGCTGCACCATCCGCGATGACGTGCACGGCTCCGACCACTGCCCGGTGGAGATCGTGGTGGGATCGTGAATCCCTCTTCTCAGCTTTGCCGTAACCCTACCTCACTCCCCTTACCGCAGATTCCCATCACGTCACGTTCCCCACGATGCCAAACGCTCCCCGCTCCGCCCGCCTGTGCCGATTGATCACCCTCGGACTACTGCTTTGCGCGGCACCTGCTGTCTTTGCCCTTCAAGTCGTGGGTCTCAGCGCCACCTTCAATTCCGCCGCGGACATCCCTGTCACTGCTGCCAGTTACACCGCTGCGGGTGATGCCACCTTCACCCTCGGATTCGCGCCGACGCCGGGCACGAATCTGACCGTCGTGAAGAACACCGGGCTGCCTTTTATCAGCGGTCAGTTCAGCAATCTGGCGAACGGAGCCACCGTCAATCTCACCTACAGCGGCACGACTTATCCTTTCGTGGCGTGGTATTACGGCGGGGAAGGGAATAACGACCTCGTCCTGCTCTGGCCCTACACAGGTATGGCTGCGTGGGGGCCGAACCTTTCGGGCCAGCTCGGTGACAATAGTCAGACGACAAGGCTAGCGCCGGTAGCCGTGGAGCTCACGGGTGCTCTGCGTGGGAAGACGGTGGTGCAGGTCGCGCGAGGTGGCTATCATACGCTGGCTCTGTGCAGTGACGGCACCATCGCCGCCTGGGGGGACAATGGCTCTGGCCAGTTGGGTAACAACACATTCATGAGAAGCTTCGTTCCGGTGGCCGTTTACGTATCCACAGGGAGCTATCTGAATGGCAAGAGCGTGGTCGCCATCGACGCAGGCAACAGTCATAGCCTTGCTCTGTGCAGCGATGGAACCTTGGCAGCCTGGGGCGAAAACAGCAGAGGCCAGCTCGGGGTCGCCAGTGGGTCCGATCGATTCAATGTGCCGACGGCAGTGACGGCGTGGACCGGCGCACTGCTGAGTAAAACGGTGGTCAGGATGGCTGCGGGAGCTTATCACTGCCTGGCCCTATGCAGCGATGGCACCTTGGCAGCCTGGGGGGAAAATTTTCACGGCAAGCTGGGAAACAACAGCACGACAGACAGCACTTTCCCTGTGGCTGTGAATGTCGCGGCTGGAACCAGTGCGCTCAGTGGAAAAAATGTCATCGATATCGCGGCGGGGGGCATGCACAGCCTGGCTCTTTGCAGCGATGGCACTGTGGCGGCATGGGGTAGTAACTTTTTCGGCTCTGTCGGCGACAACAGCACGACGAATCGACTCGTGCCGGTGGCCGTGAATACCACAGTCGGCACCAGCGCTCTGAGTGGCAAGACCGTGGTGGACATCGCGGCAGCACAGGCGCACAGCCTAGTCCTGTGCAGCGATGGCACACTGGTGACCTGGGGCAGCAATGAATCGGGTGTACTCGGAGACAACAGCACGACGGACAGCCGTGTGCCCGTGGCCGTGAACACGCAGGCAGGGACGAGCGCGCTCTTCGGCAAATCGGTCGTTTCTATCGCTGTGACATCCATCTCGAACCTGGTTTTGTGCAGCGATGGCACGCTGGCAGCCTGGGGCTACAATGTCACCGGGGAGCTCGGGGACAATAGCACCACCAGCAGCTCCGTGCCGGTGGTCGTGAATAGGGAGCCTGGGACGAGCGCGCTCGCAGTCACGGAGGTCAGAGGTCT
>NZ_JBILYB010000049.1:0-40347 GCF_044378005.1 Prosthecobacter sp. | reverse complement strand
GCGGCTGAATTGTGCTCCGAGCGAAGCGACGGCGGCGAGCAGTTCTTCGGCAAAGTCGCCCGCGTTTTGACCGCTGTGGGCGAGCGCGAGGTCATCGCTGGCCTGCTCGCGGGAGCGCTGACTGGCGCGCAGCATGAGCCAGACGAGCGGATGAAACCACAGCAGCAATGCCGCGACCGAGGTGAGTAGGGAAACGAGAATGTCTCCACTGGCGATGTGCGCCAGCTCGTGCCGCAGGACGAGCCTGAGCCGTGCCTCGGGCCACTCGCAGGCTTGCTCGGGGAGCAGCACAGTTTGGTTGGCGAGGCCCCAAGTCATCGGCACGTGGCAATCTGCGCTCATACGCAGGCTCGTGTCTGGCAGGTCCAGGCGAAAGGCCGCCGCTTCTTCCTGAAAGCAGCGCCGGATGGCTGAATCCTCCACAGGTCGAGATGCAGCCCGCAGTCGTCTCAGCGACAGAGCAGAAAACCCCAGCGCGATGCTTCCGAAGCCGATGCCTGCCAGCCAAAGCAGCGCCCACATGGGTGAATGCGGCACATCGGCTTGAGCCACGGTCATGGAGACCGTCGAGGCCATGCGTGGAGGCACGGTTTGCTGGTCGAGCTCTGTGGTTGTGAGAATCCCAGCGGGAAGCTGAGCAGGCTCTGCCCTCCATTCGATCCGCCAACTCGGCGCGAAGAAGCTGCTGAGCATGACCACAGGGATCAAAAGCAGCGCGGAGGCTTGGACGAAGTGTTTCCGCGCCGCCGAGAGCCGGGGAATGAAGGCCGTCACCAGTCCCGCGATCACGAGGAGCGCGGTGGATTGTAGAGCCACATCGAGCAGCCAGCCCGGTGTGGAGGAGAGGAGTTGGCTGGTCGTCATGGCGGCGGTCGGGTTCAGGGTTATTTGGGTTTGGCCTCGTCGAGGAAGCGTCGGAGTTCGGCGACTTCATCCGCACTGAGCTGGGTCTGCGGATGACTGAGATAAGCGGCCATGGCCTGGGTGAGCGATCCGCCGAAAAAGGTGCCGATGACCCGGCTCAGCGTGGACTGCCCCACCTCCTCCCGCGAATGCACTGGCTGGTAGATGAACTCACGCCCGTCCTGCCGGTGCTTGAGGTGTCCTTTGCCCTCCAAAATGGTGAGGATGGAGCGTAGCGCGGGGCGCGTGGGCGGAGACTCCATGCCCTCCAGGATCTGCGAGAGCGTGGCCTCGCCCTGGGCAAAGACGAGGTCCATCACCTCGCGTTCGCGACGGCTGAGATGGGGATTATTTTTCATGGGCTGAATTTTCAGCCCATGATGGCCATGGCGTCAATCCTAAAGGTTGATTTTTCAGCCCTTGGACACTGGCGCTTTTCAGAAACACCTCCAGCGGGCAGATCTGAGTCTCGTCGTGACGTCCGGCTGGAGAAGAGGATGAATTGCCGAATCATGGAAGTTGCGACATAGACGGCACGGAGTTTTCCAGATAATGACTGGCCCAATTCTTCACCCATGACCCTCCGCCACCCTGAATGGCTCGCGCTTCTTCCCATCCTACTGCTCGCGGGATGGATGGTGCCGCGACTCGGGGTGTGGAAGCCTTTGCGGATCGTTTTGCTGGCGCTGATCACGCTCGCTCTGGCGGAGCCGCAGTGGCGGCGACTTCAGGATGGGATCGATCTTTGGGTGCTGCTGGATTCGTCGGTGTCGGCAGAGGAGCCGATGGCGAAAGGGCTGCCGGAGTGGGAAAAGCTGCTGGAAAAGCATCGCGGGGCCAATGACCGGCTCTTCTTCCTGAACTACGCCAGCGAGGTGATGCGACGCGGGGCGGAGGGCGCGGAGCTTTATGCGCGGAATCGTCACTCCACCCAGACGGCGATGGCGATCACGCAGGCGCTGACTTTGGCTCAAAAGGAGGGCAAAGACCGACCCGCTCGCGTGCTGGCTTTCACCGATGGCTATGCCACAGAGCCGCTCTCGGGCATCGCGGAAAAGCTGACGCGGCAAGGGGTAGAGCTGGATTACCGGCTGGTGCGTGATCCTGAGCCGACGGACTTCCGCGTGGCTGCCTTGGAGATGCCTTCGAGGTCGCAGCTCGGCGAGCCTTTCATGATCGAGGTGGAGGTGAAAGGCACCCGCGATGGCAAGGTGCCGCTCACCATTCTCCGCGATGGCAAGGAGCTGAAATCCACCGACGTGGAGGTGCATCTCGGCAGTGGTCGGCTGCGCTTCACGGATCGACTCATCACCGCTGGCGTGGCACATTACGAGGCGCTGATCCAACCGGAGAAAGACGCGCATCCGGGAAACAATCGCCACGAAGCGATGATCGAGATCGCGGGCGGACCGAGAGTGCTTTTACTCACGTCGTATCTCGATGATCCGGTGGCTCCGACGCTTCAGCGGCAAGGTTTCACGGTTGAAACGGTGACCGAGCTTCGAGGCATCCGGCCCGGCCAGCTCGCAGGGGTGAAGTGCGTCATTTTAAACAACGTGCCTGCCTTTGAACTACCCACTGACTTCCTCCGTGCTCTCGATTTTTATGTGCGCGAGCAGGGCGGCAGTCTGCTGATGGCGGGCGGGAAGAAAAGCTTCGCGGCAGGTGGCTACTTCGAGTCGGCGATCGATCCGCTTTTGCCCGTGTCGATGGAGATGAAGCAGGAGCATCGGAAGCTCGTCGTGGCGATGGCCATCGTGATGGATCGCAGCGGCTCCATGGGCATGACGGTGGCGAATGGGTTTACCAAAATGCAGCTCGCCGATGAAGGCGCGGGCAATGCCATCCGCTTCCTCGGCGGGCAGGATCTGCTGACCGTCTTCGCCGTGGACAGCAGCGCCCATGAAATGGTGCCGCTGCAGCAGGTGGGGCCGAATCGCGAGAAGATGGAAAGCGCCGTGCGCCGCATCGAAAGCACGGGCGGCGGCATCTATGTTTATGAGGGGCTGAAGGCCGCGTGGGATCAGCTCAAAACCGCACCTGCTGGGCAGCGCCACATCATCCTCTTTTCCGATGCCAACGACTCCGAAGAGCCCGGAGACTACAAGCGCCTCATCGACGAGATCCTCGCGGGTAGCGGCACCGTCAGTGTCATCGCGCTCGGCACTCGCAGTGATGTCGATGCTGCCTTGCTGGAAGACATCGCCAAGCGCGGGAAAGGTCGTCTTTTCTTCACCGAGAAGGCCGAGGAACTGCCGAACATCTTCAGCCAGGAGACCGTGGCCGTCGCGCGCAGTGCTTTCATCGTCGATCCGGTGAAAACGCAGCCTGCGGGCGGCTGGTTCGAGATCAGCAGCCAGACGCTCGACTGGCTGCCCGAAGCTGATGGCTACAACCTCAGCTACCTGCGTGACTGGGCCAGCCAGGGCCTCATCACGAAGGACGAATACACTGCCCCGCTCGTCGCCTTTGGTCAGCGCGGCATCGGCAGAACCGCTGCGGTCAGTTTTGCCCTCGGCGGAGAGCATTCGGCCAAAATCCGCGCTTGGCCGACGTATGGCGACTTCCTCCAAACCCTCGTCCGCTGGCTCATGGGCGAGCAATTGCCTCCCGGCGTCGGTTTGAAACACAACCTCGCCGGCAATCAACTCACGCTCGAACTCACGCACGACAGCGAGTGGGAACCCAAACTGCAAGCCAAGCCACCTCGCATCATGATGGCGCACGGCAGCAATGCCGCCGGAGCCCACGAACTCGCTTGGGAGCGGCTCGCGCCCGGACATTACCAGGCCAGCGTCACCCTCACGGAGGGCGAGATGGTGCGTGGAGCCGTGCAGCTCGGCGGCACCGCCCTCAGTTTCGGCCCCACCCTGCTGGGCAGCAGCACCGAGTGGGCCTTTGACGAAACCCGAGCCGATGAACTCCGCCGCACCGCCGTGACGAGTGGCGGCCGCGAGCTGCTCGATCTCAGCCAAGCCTGGCGCAGTCCGCAGGTCGTCCGCTTCACCGACATGCAGAGCCTGCTTTTGCTCACCGCGCTGGTGCTCATGCTCATTGAGGCGCTCGTCACCCGCACCGGCTGGCAGATGCCCGAGTGGGCCTTCGCCGGATGGAAAAAGAAGCGCGAGGCCAAACCCACCCGCGCGACGAAGCAGCATCAAGAGCGGCTGAAGGAACGAGTGGTGGAGAAGACGGCCGAAGCCGCCCAACCCGAGCCGAAACCTACACCACCAACACCCGAAGTGGATCGGCAGAACCGCTTTGCTCGGGCGAAGAAGAGGTAGGGCGGGCGAGTCTGCGGCGCTCACATGAAAAACTCCGCTCGGTGAACTTAGACAAGCCGTAAATCAGTTTCGAGGTGGCAGGCATCCTGCTTTGCCATCTTTTCCCACCCTTCACGGGGATCGCCAACCCGCCGGTCCACGTGTCGCTTTGGTGTTTTCCGAGCCCTGTCTTTGTGAATAACTCACCTGGACTAGCCCGGCAAACTCCCGGGTTGCGTTCCCGGGTCAAAGCGGCTAAATGCGGCCCCCTTTTGCACTAAAATGACCTCCCCAGGACTCCCTCCGAAACAAGGCCTCTATGATCCACAGTTCGAGCACGACGCATGTGGCGTCGGCTTCATTTGTCAGATGAAGGGGAAACGTTCCCACGACATTGTGCAGCAGGGTCTGACCATCCTGATCAATCTCGACCATCGCGGCGCGGTGGGTTCCGAAAAGAACACCGGTGACGGCGCGGGTATCCTGATGCAGATGCCGGACAAATTTGTGCGCAAAGTGGCTGCAGGCCAGGGCGTGGAGCTGCCTGCCGAAGGTCACTACGGCGTGGCGCTGGCCTACTGCTCGCCAGATCAGTCCAAGCGCGACGCGGCTGCCAAGGCCTTTGAAAAAGTCGCTGCTGAGGAAGGTCAAAAAGTGCTCGGCTGGCGCGATGTGCCGGTGGACAACTCGATGATCGGCTTCACGGCGAAAGCCAGCGAGCCCTTCATGCGCATGGCCTTCATCGCACGCGGCGGCTGCTGCCCTGATCAGCAGACCTTTGAGCGGAAGCTCTATGTGATCCGCAAGCGCTCCGTCACCGCCATCCGCACGGCGGAGATCGACGAGTTCTGGTATTGCCCCAGCCTTTCCTCCCGCACGCTGGTTTATAAAGGCATGCTCATGCCGGAGCAGGTCGGCGCGTATTTCCTCGACCTTCAGGACCCGGACATGGAGTCGGCGCTGGCGCTGGTTCACTCCCGTTTCTCCACGAACACTTTCCCGAGCTGGGAGCGCTCGCACCCGTATCGCTACATCGCCCACAACGGCGAGATCAACACCCTGCGCGGCAACATCAACTGGATGAAGGCCCGGCAGTCGCTGCTCGAAAGCCCGTTGTTTGAGGATGTGAAGAAGCTCTTCCCCATCGTGAACGAGAGCGGTTCGGACTCCGCGATGTTCGACAACGTGCTCGAACTGCTCGTCATGGGCGGTCGCTCGCTGCCGCACGCGATGATGATGATGATTCCTGAGCCGTGGAGCGGTCATGAGTCAATGGATGAGTCCCGCAAGGCCTTCTACGAATACCATTCCTGCCTCATGGAACCCTGGGATGGCCCGGCTTCCGTGGCCTTCACCGATGGCACGATGATGGGTGCCACGCTGGACCGCAACGGTCTACGCCCTTCGCGCTACTATGTGACGCACGACGATCACGTGATCATGGCTTCCGAAGCGGGCGTGCTGCCCATCGCACCGGAGAACGTGAAGCTCAAAGGCCGCATCCAGCCCGGAAAGATGTTCATCGTGAACATGGAGGAAGGCCGCATCGTCCCCGATGACGAGATCAAGGCGAAGATTGCCGCAGAAAAACCCTACCGCGAGTGGTTGGACAAGCACCTCGTGAAGCTGGCAGACATCAAAGACGGCGAGCCCGTCGCGCCACCCGACCACGAAACCATGCTGCAGCGCCAGCAGGCCTTTGGTTACAGCTTTGAAGACCTCCGTAAACTCATGGTCCCCATGGGCAAAGACGGCGTGGAAGCCATCGGCTCCATGGGCACGGACATCCCGCTGGCTGTGCTCTCGAACAAGTCGAAGCTGCTCTACGATTACTTCAAACAGCTCTTCGCGCAGGTCACGAACCCGCCCATCGACTGCATCCGCGAGGAAATCGTCACCTCCCCCGTCACCACCATCGGTGCGGAGGGCAATCTGCTCGATCCTCAGCCTGAAAGCTGCCACTTGATCGAGCTCAAGACGCCGATCCTCAGCAACGAAGATCTCGCTAAGCTCAAGAGCGTGGCCGAGGGCCAGTTCAAGTCCGCCACCATCGAGATCCTCTTTGATCCAAAGAAGGGCGCGGCTGGCATGGAGAAGGCGATGGAAAAAATCTGCGCCAAGGCCGATGAACTCGTCACCCAGGGCTGGAATATTCTCATCCTTTCCGACCGTGGCGTGCGTGCTGATCGCGCCGCCATCCCGGCGCTGCTCGCGGTCGGCGGGCTGCATCATCACCTCATCCGCAAAGGCACCCGCACCCAGTGCGATCTCGTGCTGGAGTCCGGCGAGCCGCGTGAAGTGCATCACTTCTGCACGCTGATCGGTTACGGCTGTGGAGCCATCAATCCCTACCTCGCTTTTGAAACGCTCGACGACATGATCCGCCAGGGTCTGCTCGTCGGTGTGGATCACAAGAAGGCCGTCTATAACTTCATCAAGGCCGCGACCAAGGGCGTTATCAAAGTCGCCTCGAAGATTGGCATCTCCACGATGCAGAGCTATCGCGGCGCGCAGATCTTTGAAGCCGTGGGCCTCAGCCAGAGCGTGGTGGACAAATACTTCTCCTGGACCGCCACCCGCATCGAAGGCAGCGACATCAAGGTCATCGCCGAGGAAGCTATCCAGCGCCACATGCGCGGCTTCCCGGATCGCGATTCCCAGGTCCACGCGCTCGACGTCGGCGGTGATTATCAATGGCGTAAAGAAGGTGAGGCCCACCTTTTCAACCCGCTCACCATCCACACCCTCCAGAAGGCTGTCCGCACGGGCAACTATGAGACCTTCAAGCAATACACCGCGCTGGTGAACACGCAGATCAAGCAGCACTACACGCTGCGCGGCCTGCTGGACTTCAAGAAGCGCACTCCAGTGCCTATCGAGGAAGTACAGTCCATCGACTCAATCATGAAGCGCTTCAAAACAGGCGCGATGAGCTATGGCTCCATCTCCAGCGAAGCGCATGAATCCCTCGCCATCGCGATGAACCGCATCGGCGGCAAGTCGAACACCGGCGAAGGCGGCGAAGACGAAGCACGCTTCACTTGGACCAACGAGCGCGGCGATTCGAAGAACTCTGCCATCAAGCAGGTGGCCTCCGGTCGTTTCGGCGTCACCAGCCTCTATCTGAGCCAGGCACGCGAAATCCAGATCAAGATGGCCCAGGGCGCGAAGCCCGGTGAAGGCGGCCAGCTTCCTGGATCGAAGGTGTATCCCTGGATCGCCAAGGTGCGCGGCTCCACGCCGGGCGTCGGCCTCATCTCGCCGCCTCCGCATCATGACATCTATTCCATTGAGGACTTGGCGCAGCTCATCCACGACCTGAAAAACGCGAACCGCGAGGCCCGCATCAGCGTGAAGCTTGTCTCCGAAGTCGGCGTCGGCACCATCGCCGCCGGCGTGGCCAAGGCGCACTCCGATGTCGTGCTCATCTCTGGCTTCGACGGCGGCACCGGTGCCTCCCCGCAGACCTCCGTGAAACACGCGGGCCTGCCCTGGGAACTCGGTCTCGCCGAGACGCACCAGACGCTCGTGCTGAACAACCTCCGCAGTCGCATCGTCGTCGAAGCTGATGGCCAGATGAAGTCCGGCCGCGATGTCATTATCGCCGCCTTGCTCGGCGCTGAAGAGTTTGGTTTTGCCACTGCTCCGCTCGTCACGCTCGGCTGCATCATGATGCGCGTCTGCCATCTGAATACCTGCCCCGTCGGTGTCGCCACCCAGGATCCGCAGCTCCGCGCCAAATTCAGCGGCGATCCCGAGCACGCGGCGAACTTCATGCGCTTCATCGCCCAAGAAGTGCGCGAGCTCATGGCCGAACTCGGCTTCCGCACGCTTGATGAAATGGTGGGCCGCACGGATGTGCTGGAGCCTCGCGCCGCTGTCGAACATTGGAAAGCCAAAGGCATCGACCTCACGAACCTGCTCTACCGCCCCGATGTCAGCGACGACGTGGGCCGTTTCTGCACCGAGATCCAGGATCACGGCATCGACCGCAGTCTCGACATCACCCAGCTCCTCGACATCTGCAAACCAGCCATCGAGAAGGGCGAAAAAGTCACCGCCGAACTCTCCATCCGCAACGTCAACCGCACCGTCGGCACGATCCTCGGCAACGAGATCACCAAGCGCCACTGGCACGGCCTGCCGGACGGCACCGTGCATCTCAAGTTCAAAGGCACCGCTGGTCAGAGCTTCGGCGCTTTCGTTCCGAAGGGCGTCACGCTCGAGATCGAAGGCGACGGCAATGACTACATCGGCAAGGGCCTCAGCGGCGGCCGCATCGTCATCTATCCGCCGGAAGCCTCCACCTTTGCCGCCGATGAAAACATCATCGCTGGCAACACCGCGCTCTATGGCGCGACCAGTGGCGAGCTCTTCCTGCGCGGCAGGGCTGGCGAGCGCTTCGCCGTCCGCAACAGCGGCGTCGATACCGTCGTCGAAGGCGTGGGCGACCACGGCTGCGAATACATGACCGGAGGCCGCGTCGTCGTCCTCGGCAGCACGGGTCGCAACTTCGCCGCAGGCATGAGCGGAGGTGTCGCCTATGTGCTCGATGAGGAGGGCGACTTCGCCAACCATTGCAACACCAGCATGGCCGATCTCGAAAAGCTCGATGACAAAGAAGAGACCGAAGCTCTCTACGAACTCATCAAAAAGCACGCCGACCTCACCAAGAGCCAGAAGGCCTTCAAGGTCCTCGCCCTCTGGGAGCAAATGGTGCCGAAGTTCGTCAAAGTGATGCCTCGCGACTATGCGCGCGTCCTCAAGGCCATCAAGAAAGCCAACTCCGACGGCCTCACCGGCGACGACGCCCTGAACGCCGCCTTTGAAGCCAACGCCCGCGACGTCGCCCGCATCGGAGGGAGCTAGCATCTAGCCCCGCACGACCCGAACCCCACAGACATCACTTTTTTCACAGACCAGAGACCATGGGAAAACCAACCGGCTTCATCGAATTCGAACGCGAACTCCCCGCAGACCGCGATCCACTGCTCCGCATCAAAGATTGGAAGGAATTCCATCTGCACCTGCCCGAGCAGCAGCTCAAAAACCAAGGCGCGCGCTGCATGGACTGCGGCATCCCCTTCTGCCATAGCGGCGTGATGATCAGCGGCATGGCCAGCGGCTGCCCGATCAATAACATCATCCCCGAGTGGAATGATCTCATCTATCGCGGCCTCTGGAAAGAAGCGCTCGACCGCCTGCACAAGACGAACAACTTCCCCGAGTTCACCGGCCGCGTTTGCCCCGCTCCTTGCGAAGGCTCCTGCGTGCTCGGCATCCACGAGCCACCGGTCACGATCAAAAACATCGAGGTTAGCATCATCGACAAAGGCTGGGAAGAAGGCTGGGTGAAGCCCGAGCCGCCTGAAAAGCGCACGGGCAAAACCGTCGCCATCATCGGCTCCGGCCCCGCTGGCCTCAGCGCCGCCGCGCAGCTCAACAAAGCCGGCCACACCGTCACCGTCTTTGAGCGTGCCGACCGTCCCGGTGGCCTCCTCATGTATGGCATCCCCAACATGAAGCTCGACAAGAACGAAGTCGTCCTCCGCCGCGTGAAGCTGCTGGAAGACGAAGGCGTCACCTTCAAGTGCAACGTCAACGTCGGCACCGACATCACCGCCGAGCAGCTCCGCAAAGACTTCGATGCCATCATCGTCGCCACCGGAGCCACCAAGCCGCGTGATCTCCCCATCCCCGGCCGCGAATTGAAGGGCATCCATTTCGCCATGGACTTCCTCACCGCGAACACGAAAGCCGTGCTCGACCCCAGCGGCAAATACATCACCGCCGACGGCAAAGACGTCGTCATCATCGGCGGCGGCGACACCGGCACCGACTGCGTCGGCACCAGCATCCGCCACGGCTGCACCACCGTCACACAGCTCGAAATCATGGCCAAACCGCCGCTCACCCGCGCTGCGAACAACCCATGGCCCGAGTGGCCCAAGACCTACAAGATGGACTACGGCCAGGAAGAAGCCGCCGCCAAGTTCGGCGACGATCCCCGCGTCTATCTCACCACCGCCACCCACTTCGAAGGCGATGCTGATGGCAATGTGAAGGCCGTCCACGTCGTCGATGTCGAGTGGAAGAAAGACGACAAAGGCAACTTCGGTCCCCAGAAGATCGCCGGCACCGAAAAAGTCCTGCCCGCGCAGCTCGTCCTGCTCGCCATGGGCTTCCTCGGCCCTGAGCAGCCCCTCGTGGAGGCCCTCAAGCTCGAAACCGATCCCCGCAGCAACATCAAAGCCGAGCACGAGAAATACACCACCAGCCTCCCCGGCGTCTTTGCCGCCGGCGACTGCCGCCGTGGCCAGTCCCTCGTCGTCTGGGCCTTCAACGAAGGCCGCGGTGCCGCCCGCGAATGCGACCGCTTCCTCATGGGCGCAACGAGCTTGCCGTAATCACTTAATAGCTCATCAACCTACTTAACTTGAAGCCCAAGGTTCGTGAGAGCCTTGGGCTTTTTGTTGGACACGCATTCTCACCCCGCCGCGAGCGCCCGCTCAATGTCCGCCCACAGATCTTCGACATGCTCGATGCCGACGGAGAAGCGGATGAGGCCATCGGTGATGCCGGCGGCTTCGCGAATGTCTTTGGGGATGGAGGCGTGGGTCATCGTTGCGGGGTGGCAGACGAGGCTTTCGATACCGCCGAGGCTTTCGGCTTGGGTGAAGAGATGCAGTCGGCGGATGAAGGCGAGCGCGCCTTCCTGCGTGTGGCCGAAGTCGGCGAGCATCATGCCGCTGCCGCCGGTCATTTGCTTCTTCGCGAGCGCATGCTGCGGGTGGCTGGGCAGGAAGGGATAGCGCACGGACTTCACGCGCTTGTGGGCTTCAAGCCGCGTGGCGAGTGTGAGCGCGTTGGCGTTGTGCCGCTCCATGCGGAGGGCCTCGGTCTTCGCGCCGCGTGAGGTCAGCCAGGTGTCGAAGGGGCTGGGCTGCAGGCCGAGCGCTTTTTGGGCGAAGATCATCTTCTCCTGCCACTCGTCGCTGTTTGAGCAAACCGCTCCGCCGAGCGCATCGCTGTGACCGTTGGTGTACTTCGTGGTGCTGAGCAGGGAGAGATCAGCGCCGAGATCGAGCGGCTTTTGCAGCAGGCTGGAGGCGAAGGTATTGTCCACAACGACGGCGGTGCCGACGCTGTGGGCGACGTCCGACAGCGCGCGGATGTCGAGGATCTTCAGCAGTGGATTCGTGGGGGATTCCAGCCACAGCAGTGCGGGTTTCAGCTCGGCGATGAGGCCGTAGTTCGCCGGATTGGCGAGGTTCACATACTTGATGCTGACGCCGAACTTCCGCAGCACACGCTCGAAGAGCCTGTAGGTGCAGCCGTAGATGTTTTGCTCCGAAACGATGGTGTCGCCCGCCTTCAATCCGAAGGCGATGGCGGTGATGGCGGAGACGCCGCTGGCGAAGATGGTGGCATGTTTCGCGTTCTCCAGGCTGGCGAGCGTGGTCTGGAGATTGCGGAAGTTCGGGTTGCCGCTGCGGGTGTAATCAAAGCTGCCCGGGTTCCCCGTCTCGAAGGTCGAGGTCATGTAGATGGGCGGGATGACCGCGGCTGTCTCGCTGCGGTAATCCTGGCCGACATGGATGGCGCGCGTCTCAAAACGGGCGTCGGCGGGCACGGTGGGGTCGTCTCTCATGGTGGGGCGCGCATTCAATCATGCCGTGAGGTAGATGCAAGGAGTGCGAGCATTGTCACTTGTGCCCGGCGGCATCCGGTTTCATAACCGCGCCCGGCATGTCCGACCGCATCCCTGTCATCCTGAATCCCGCCGCGCGTAGCACGCAGGCGGCGGCGCGTGAAATGGCGATCCGCGCCCTGTCGCCGGAGCCTGAGTTGATCATGACCACCGCACCAGGCGAGGCCACGGCCATCGCGGAAAAACTGGCGCGGGAAGGTCGCGGACTTGTGGTGGCGGCAGGCGGTGATGGGACGATGAACGAGGTGCTGCAGGGCATCTGCCGTGTGAATGCGGAGCGTGCTCCAGGCGAAAAGCACACCGCGCTCGGCGTGCTGCCGGTAGGGACGATGAATGTGTTTTCACTGGAGCTTGGGATGCCCTCGGCAGACATCTCCGCGTGTTGGCAAAAGATCAGCAGCGGTCGGCTGCGCGAGATTGATCTCTGGCAGGCGAATGAGCATTACTTTGTGCAGCTCGCGGGTGTGGGATTCGATGCGGAGATCATTCAGGAGACGCCGTGGGAGCGGAAAAAGAAACTCGGGCCGCTGAGCTATGTCGTGTCCGCCGTGCAGGTGCTGGGTCGCAAGCCGCCGGTGCTGACGGTGAAGATCGAAGGCCGTCCCGACATGCATGGCAGCGTAGTTTTGATCGGCTCCGGCAAGCATTACGGCGGGCCGGTGAAGGTGTTCCCGAAAGCGGACAATCAAGATGGGTTGCTCGACCTGCTCATCTTTCGCCAACTGAGCGGCTGGGAGTTTGCGCAGATGGTCCGGGCGTTGCTTGAGCGCGGTTACGAGACGGCACTCGATCTCGATTATCTCCAGGTGCGCGAGTTCACCGTCGTGGCCGAACCAGCAGCGCCCTACGAGCTGGATGGTGAGTTGATTCAGGAAACCACACCGGTGGTTTTCAAAGCCGCGCCGTTCAAGATTCAGGTGGCGGTTTGATTCAGGCAGCAGCCTTGATCTAGGTCATTGGCCGCAGCAGAGGAAGCCTCATCGTGAAGGTCGTTTCCACACCCGGTGTGCTAGTGAGATCCAGGGTGCCACCATGGGCTTCGATGGCGCGGCGGACGATGCTGAGGCCGAGGCCGGTGCCTTTGATTTGCGGGCTGTGATGCTTGTGACCGCGATAGAAGCGTTTGAAGACGAAAGGCAGGTCGTGTGCGGCGATGCCGATGCCATTGTCGCACACGCGCAGCACGCAGTGATCGCTGAACCACTGGCCGCTGACTTTGATGACGAGACCGGGATTCGGATTCTCTTTGATCGAGTTCTCGATGAGGTTCGTGAAAACCTGATCCCAGTAAAAGCGGTCGCCCTGCATGGGGCCGCCATCGGCGGGGAAGTCGAGGTCGATGAGCGTGTCACGACCTTCGAGCATCGGTGCGAGGTGATCGAGAGCATCCTGCACGCAGCCGCGCACAGTGAATGGCTCCACATTGAGCGCAGAGCTGCCGTTCTCGAGGCGCGAGATGGTGAGCATGTCCTCGATGATGCGGATGATGCGCTTGCCATGCTTCTCCATCACGTCGTAACAGCGCTGGAGGGAGGCCTCGTCTTTGAGCACGCCACTTTGCAGCGTCTCGATGTAGCCGTTGATGAGCGTCAGCGGTGTGCGCAGTTCGTGAGAGGCATTGGCGACGAAGTCCTTCCGCACCTGCTCCGCCATGACCTGCTCGGTGATGTCGTGGATCATCAGCCAGGCTCCGCGTTCGGCCCTGGCTGGCAAAGGCGCGGCTTCGATGAGGAAGTGGCGGCTGTTGCGTCCGTTCGTGTTGTTCGCGGTGGAAAGCTCGACCTCACGCACCGTGCGGCGTTGATCAGTGAGAGCTGCTTGCACGATGCTGGTGACCTGATGATCCTGCAGTTCCTCAATCAAGGTCCGCCCGCGCTGGATACTCGTCTTGTGGAAGAGATGGGCGAGCGTCCGGTTCACGAACTTGATGCGCATCTGGTCGTCCACGATGGCCACGCCCTGGCGGATTTCCTGAAGCAGGGACTCGAACAGCCGACGCAAATATTCTTCCTTAATCAGCGCCTGGCTGCTTTCCTGAAGGCCGATGAACTTCGCCGCGAGCTTGTCTGCTTCGAAGACCTTCAGCCCAGCCGCCTGGGTGACGCTCTCCATGCGCCGCCGCCATTTTTTCTCACTGCTCCACGCCCATAAGGCGAGTGCAATGAGAGCGGCGGTGAGGAAAAGGATCATGGACGATGCGGGAAGGGGCGGATTTAATCGCGCATGAACGACGAATGACGAAATCCGAATGACGGAAAATTCATCAGGCCCAGGTAACGATCCAGTTCGACCACGACAGTTCTCCTCAAGCGACTACAGCTACAGCCATTGCCACTGGTGCATCCATGCAGAATTGATACCCTGTGCCACGGACGGTGACGACATGCTTGCCGGCCTCGCCGAGCTTTTCCCGCAGGCGCTTGATGTGCGTGTCGAGCGTGCGGGTGGCCACGTCGTCGGAGTAGCCCCAGACTTCGCGCAGCAGATCGGCTCTTGTATGGACGGCCGATGTGTTTTCCATCAGTACGGCGAGCAGTTTAAACTCGGTGGTCGTGAGGTCGATGGGGTTGCCTTTGTGGAAGAACTTCATGTTCTTGCGATCCAGATGAAAGTCCCCCGTCTTCACTTCGGAGATGTGGGTCACCTTCTTCGTGCGGCGCAAGATGGCGGTGATGCGCAGCGCCAGTTCGCGGGGGGAGAAAGGCTTTGTGAGATAGTCATCAGCACCGAGTTCCAGGCCGTTGATGCGGTCCGTGGTCTGCGTTTTAGCCGTGAGCATGATCACGGGGATGTTGCGGGTGCGGCTGTCGGCGCGCAGACGTTTGAAGGTGCTCATGCCATCCAGTCCGGGGAGCATGAGATCCAGCACGATGAGGTCGGGTTGCTGCTCCAGGGCGGCGGGCATGACTTCCAGCCCGTTCATCAGGCAATGACATTCGTGTCCCTCCCTCAGCATGTGCAGGGAAATCAGCTCGGAAATATCCGGTTCATCATCGACCACCAAAATCTTGCTCATAGTCCTGCTGGTTTACGCGGTGAGGGGGCTTTGTCACAAACATTTCTTGGTGACGACTGCGTCACAAAGGCGGACAGGTAAGCCCACTGGCAGCACTTCCAATGGTGACGCATTCGTCACCGTAGGCACGTTTGCCGGAGGCCTTTTCTGCTTTTCGTCAGCCATCTTTTCTTTGTCGTCGAACCGTTCTCTCTCTTCTGCCATGAGGCTGATGCTCATCACTGACACCTACCCGCCGGACATCAATGGCGTGGCGAGGTCGCTCTCGACCTTCGCTGCGGGTCTGGCCGCGCGTGGGCATGAGGTGGAGATCGTGACCACAGTGCCCGCTGATGACGAGGCTGATCCGCTGCATCGTCACGTCGTTATGGCCATGCCACTGCCGGGGTATCCTGGGCTGCGCATTGGCATCAGCACCACCTGGCAGATGCAGGCGAAGTTTGAGGAAATGAAGCCGGACGTGCTCTACGTGGCCACCGAGACTCCGCTCGGCATCGCCAGCATCCGGGCGGCGGCAAAGATGGGCATCCCAGTCGTGTCCGGCTTTCACACGAATTTCCAAACCTACCTCGAAGACTACCACCTTCCCGGTTTGGAAACTGTGGCCACCGGCCTGCTGCGCAGCATCCACAATCAGACTTTCCGCACCCTGACACCTAGCGCCGATACCGCCGCCATGCTGGAGCGCTGGGGCATCCAGAATGTCGGCGTACTCGGACGTGGCGTGGACACGGAACTCTTCTCGCCAGCCCATCGCAGCAGCGCTCTGCGCGCCTCGTGGGGTGCTGATGAGAAGACGCCCGTCGCCATCTACGTCGGTCGCGTCGCCGCCGAAAAAAACCTCCCGCTGCTCATGCGCGCCTTTGCCGCTTTTCGTGAAGTTCATCCTGCTGCGCCTTGCGTCGTCGTCGGCGATGGTCCGCGACTGAAGCCTCTGCAAACCGAGCATCCCGAGTGCATCTACGTCGGCGCGAAACGTGGTGCCGAACTCGCTGAATGCTATGCCAGCGGCGATGTCTTTCTCTTTCCCAGCAGCAGCGAGACCTTCGGGAATGTCGTGCTGGAGGCCATGTCCAGCGGGCTCACCACCGTCGCCTACGACTACGCCGCACCACGCCTCGTCATCAAACATGGCCAGAACGGCTGGCTGGCCCCCTTTGAGCAGGAAGAGTCCTTTTTGCAAACCACCCGCGAGGCTGCCGCAAACTGGGACTCTGCCTCGATACGCGACCTCGCGCGCCAGGCCGCCAGCGACTATGGCTGGAAGCGCGTCATCGAGCAGTTTGAAGGCGAACTCCACGCGGCGATCGAATCCAAGCGAACACCAGGGACTCAACTGCCGCCGCAATGACGAATTCCGAAGCTCCAATGACGAAAGAATGTCGAAACCCAAATATCGAAGTCAGTCATTCGAGCCTCGTCGTTCCTTCGTCATTCGGTTTTACTCATTCGTCATTTATCTCCACCCCATCCATCTCATGAGTGACCTCGCCGCCGAAGAACCCGCCGACCTGCCCGTGGACCCCACGCGGCAGAAGACCAAGCTGCGCGTGCGCACCCTCATCATCTCTGATGTGCATCTCGGCATGCCAGACTGCAAAGCCGCTCAGGCCTCTCATTTCATTCGTCACATTCTTTGTGATCAGTTGATCATGAATGGCGACATTATCGACGCCTGGCATCTGCGCCGACTCGGCGGCTGGAACAAAGGCCACACCGGATTCCTCCGCACCGTGCTCAAGAAGATGGAAAAGGAGGCCACCGAGATCCTCTACCTGCGCGGCAATCACGACGACATCCTCGACCGCTTCATCCCCATCCAGCTCGACAACTTCCGCATCACCGACGAGCACATCCACCACACGAAGCGTGGCGACTACCTCATCGTCCATGGCGACGGCTTCGACCACGTCACCACGAACCATCCGTGGATCGCCAAGCTCGGCGGCATCGGCTACAACATCCTCCTGCGCGTCAACCGGCTCTACAACTGGTGGCGGCACATTCGCGGCAAAGAAAGCTTCTCACTCAGCCGCTGGGTGAAGCTCAAAGTGAAGTCCGCCGTGAACTTCGTCGGACGCTACGAAGAGCAGCTTCAGGAACTCGCGAAGTCGAAGAACTGCGTCGGCATCATCTGCGGCCACATCCACAGCCCGGCGAACAAGATCATCGGCGAGACCCATTACCTGAACTCCGGCGACTGGGTCGAGTCCATGACCGCCATCCTGGAGCACGACGACGGCCGCTTCGAAGTCATCACCTACCACGACTTCTGTGAGCGCACGAACCGCCAGCCCAAAGGCCCCGCCAAAAGTACTCCTGTTGTGAATGAGGCAAACTTTGGTGTCGAAAATGTCACATTGCCCATGTAGCCTGCGGCTACGCCACCGCAGCACATGCACGATCACATCCTGACTTCCTTCAATCACTCCCTCACCAGCCTTCGCGAGCAGGTGCTCACCATGTCCAGCATGGCCAAGAAAAACCTCGGTGATGCCATGCGAGGTCTGCTGGAGCGCGACACCGATCTCTGCAATGCCGCCATCGCCGCTGACCAGGACGTGAACGAACTCGAAAAGCGCATCGACCAGCTCGGCATGCAGGTCCTGCTCAAATTTCAGCCCACCGCTCACGACCTCCGCCAGGTGATGGGCACCATCCGCGTCGCGAATAACCTCGAACGCATCGCCGATCAGGCCAGCAGCATCGCCAAACGCGCGCGCCACATCAACAACCTCCCCGAAATCGCCGAGGTGAAGCTCATCGAGCCCGTCTATCAGCTCTGCGTTCGCAACCTCGCCGCCAGCCTCCAGGCATTCACCGAAGCAGATCCCGAAGCAGCAGCTGCTGCCCGCCTGATGGACAAGGAACTCGACGCCGCCGAGAAAGCGCTCGATGCCTCCCTGCTCCAGATCATGGAGATGAGGAACAGCCCGCTGGAAAGCTATCTGCACCTAATCTTCGTGGCCCGCTTCCTCGAACGCGTCGGCGACCACGCCAAGAACATCTGCGAAGACACCATCTTCATCGAGAAAGCCGAGGACATCCGCTTCACCAAGCACAAGCGCCCGGAAGTCGAAGTCGAGCCCGTCTGATCTCCGGCAGCACTTTCACCTTGCGCCTCGCGGTGTCCGCTTTCCCATCGGGTCATGGCACTGATCATCAATGGAGAAGAAATCGACGACGAAGTCATCGAGGCAGAATTTCGAAACGTTAAAGGGCACTACGAGCGTCAGCTCCAAGTTTCCTGCTGTGAGCGCGACCCCGAGTTCCGAGGCTATGCCAAGGATAATATCATCTCCCGAGTCCTGCTGAATCAGGAGTCCATGAAGCGGCTGCCGGTAGTGGATGAGGCTGAGGTCACCGAGCGGCTGACCAAGCTCATCGAGAGTGCCGGCGGAGAAGCTCAGTTCTACATGCAGATCGGCATGCCGCACAAAGATGAGGCGGTCGTGCGCCAAAACGTCGCTGGCGGAGTGCGTTTGGACAAGATGCTGGGGGAGATCTATGGCACCGAGCCCGAGCCCACCGACGCCGAACTACGCGCCTACTACGAGAAGAACCTCGCCGCCTACATGACCGAGGAAATGATCCATGCAGCGCACATCACGAAGAGCCTGCAAGGTGCCAAGAGCCGGCAGGAAGTCTTCGAAGCCATGCGCAGCATCCGCCAGGAACTTCGCGCTGGTGCCGACTTCATGAAGCTCGCCGAAGAGCATCGCGCTGACGAACAGCAGATGATTGATCTCGGCTGGTTCAAGCGCGGCGAGTTTATGGAGGAGTTCGAGACCATCGCCTTTTCCATGGGGGAAAAGGAAATCAGCCCCGTCTTCAACACTCAGCTCGGTTTCCACATCTGCACCGTCCTGGGACGGAAAGTCTCCGAGCCGATGCCCTTCGAGATGGTGAAGGACTCCGTCCGCCAGCGTATGATCGAAGAATTCAAGGACACGAAGTTCAACGAGTTCGTCGAGCAGCTCAAAGCCGGTGCCGAAATCAAGGATACCGACCCCGCTGACGAAAACTGTGGTTGTGGGCATTGACTTGGTCCCCGCGATTTTGCTAAACGTCTTCGGCTCAATGCTGGCCTGACTCTCGCTCCTCTAACTAATCTGTCTCCACGATGAACCTCCGCCTCGCCCCCATTCTCCGTTGGTTTAGTCTCACTGCGGTTATTGCCGGACTCTCTTCCTGCCGCCTGCCGCCGGACGCCATGACATCGGGCGGGAGTCCCACTGTGCGTCGTGCGGAGTCCTCCACGGGCGGCAGTTTGTTCTCGGGGGCTTTGGAACTAGGCCTGTCATCCCGATCCTCGGCCATCAATGATGTGGCGCGTTTGTTTGCCGGCCTGGATGCATCTCATCCCCGTCATCAGCAGCAGATGCAGGCTCTCTGGCAGAGTCATGAAGGGTCACGAGGCCAGCGCGTGCGCTCATGGGCCGCCTCCAACATCCGCGATCTCCAAGGCCATCGCGCGCTCTTTTATCCCTTCAGTGGCCCCGATTATCTCTTCGCACACGATCTCTTCCCGCACGCTGAAACCTACATCCTCTGCGGTCTCGAACCCGCCGAGCCACTGCCCGACTTGCAAACGCTCAGCCAGGGGGAAATCTCCGCCGGTCTGGATAACCTCCGCACTGCCCTCAGCAGCATCATGCAGGCGGGCTACTTCGTGACAGTGGATATGCGCCGTGATCTCCAGGCCAGCCGCTTCCGTGGCGTGCTGCCCATCCTCCTCGCCTTCCTCGCCCGCACGGGTGCCACCGTGGACAGTGTGGACATCATGCGCATCGACGGCTCTGGCAATGCCGTGCTCGCAGGAGCTTCCCGTGGTTCCGCGCCGGGGCTCATGATCCGCTACCGCAACGGCTTTGGCGGCATGAAGCGCCTCTTCTATTTCCGCCAAGATCTCTCGAACAGCGGCACGCGCCCTGGTGGTCCCTTCCTCACCTTTGTGGCAAAGCAGGGCTACCCGCCTGCCCTCGTGAAAAGTGCTTCCTATCTGATGCACAACGACAGCTTCTCCACCATCCGCAACTACCTGGTCCGCAACACAAGCGGTCTCGTCCAGGACCCTTCCGGCGTGCCTTGGCGCACGCTTGCGAGCAGCGGCTTGTCATTGTCACTCTACGGCAACTACCAGGGCACCATCGGCATCTTTTCCCAGCAGCAGCCAGATCTCAGAGCCGCCTACCAGAGCGGCAGTTACAGCGTGCAACCGGTCGATTTCGGCTTCGGTTATCTCTATTACCCCGACCGCACAAGCATCATCGTCGCGCGGCGGAGGTAACGATCATCCAAGCAGCTTCTCCAGCGCTGCTGCTTCCGTCACCGGAGCTTGGCAGGTGTAGTTTTGGCAAACGTAGGCGGCGGGCTGGCCACTGACGGGTTTCATCTCGGCAAGGGCTTCGTTGTGCTTGGCGAGCCAGGCTTGGCCTTCGCCACCATCGGCGTGGAGGATGATGGCGTTCGGAAGCAGGCGGGATTGCACGACTTTGAGCAGCGCTTGGAACTCGGGCGCGGTCTTGTCGCCAGCGAGGACGATCTGCTGTTTACCACGCTCCAAGAAGTCGGCGGCGGTGACAAGCATCGGCACGGCGCTGGGGCTGTCTTGGAGTGTCTTGCCGAAGAGCGTGAGGAGCTTGTGCGCCTGCTCGGCATGGGCTTTGTCATCCAGGATGGCGGCGAGCCGGGCGAGGTTCAGTGCGGCGAGGGAGTTCGGTGAGGGCTCGGCACCATCGTAGTCTTCTTTGATGCGCAAAACGGAGTGAGCCATCTGGGTGTGGACGCTGTAGTAGCCGCCTTTTTCTTTGTCGAGGAAGAGGCTGTCCATCTCCGTCTGGAGGGCGCTGGCCCACTGGAGCCATTTCACATCGAGCCCGGCCTGATAGAGATCGAGCAGAGCGTGAATGAGTGCGGCGTAGTCGATAGCAAAGGCTTTGGGACCACGTCCACCTTCGCGCCAACTGCGATGCAGACCTTTGCCCTGCTCGGAGCAAAGCTGATCATGGATGAATTGCGCGGCCTGAGCTCCGAGTTGGATGAACTCAGGCTCGCCGAGTGCAGCTCCGGCACGCGCGAGGCCGGAGATCATGAGGCCGTTCCAGGCGGTGATGATCTTGTCATCGCGATGCGGGCGCAGGCGCTTGCTGCGGGCTTCAAAGAGCAGCTTCAGGCCGCGATCGAGGATGACCTGCACTTCTTCGGGCGTCTTCTTGAAGAACTCCGCTGTCTTCTTGGCGGAGAAGGCACGGAAGAGGGTGTTCGTGCCTTTCAGCTCCTCGTGTGGATCACTCTCCGGGCGTGCATTGCCATCGCGACGAGCGCCGTAGGCATAACGAAAGACGCTGCCTTCTTCCTTGCCGAGCAGTTCGTCGATTTCGGCGGCGGTCCAGATGTAGAAGGCACCTTCCTTTTTATGGTCGTCGCCTTCCTTGGCGAGGCTGTCGGCATCTTCAGCGGAGAAAAAACCTCCGTCAGGGTGACGCAAATCCCGCTTGGCATAGCCGACGATCTGCCGCGCGATCTCTGCGAGGAAGACGGAGCCCGTGACGAGATGCCCCTCGGCGTAGGCCCACAGGAGTTGGCCCTGATCGTAGAGCATTTTTTCGTAGTGCGGGATGTGCCAGTAGCCATCCACGCTGTAGCGGTGGAAGCCGCCTCCCACATGGTCCCAGATGCCGCCGTTCGCCATCGCGCGCAAAGTGCGTACAGACATCTCGCCAGCCCACTCAGCCTCGCTTTTGCGCTCTTCTTTGCCCGTCCATGCCTTCTGAATGCGGAAGAGGAGATTGATCGATGACGAGCGCGGGAACTTCGGTGCGCCGCTGAAGCCGCCTTCGTGGTAGTCGTAGCTGCTCGCGAGGTCGTCGTAGGCTTTTTGGATCACGGCGTCTGTCTTCACCTCAGCGCCTTCGTTCTCGCCATCGAGATGCTCCTGGAGCTTGTCGATGCTGCGATTGGAACTCGTGAGCACCTTTTCGCGATCTTCCGTCCAGGCTTTGTGCAGTTCCAAAAGCAGGCTCTTGAAGCCTATGCGCCCACCTTTGTTCTCGGGTGGGAAGTAGGTGCCGCCGAAGAAGGGCTTCAGCTCCGGCGTCAGGAAAACGGACATCGGCCAGCCGCCACCACCCGTCGCGGCCTGCACATAGGTCATGTAGGTGAGATCGACATCGGGCCGCTCCTCGCGGTCCACCTTCACGGGGATGAAATGATCATTGATCACCTTGGCGATCTCCTCGTTCTCGAACGATTCGCGCTCCATCACATGGCACCAATGGCAGGTCGAGTAGCCGCTGGAGAGGAAGATCGGCTTGTCCTCCGCCTTCGCCTTCGCGATGGCCTCATCACCCCAGGGCATCCAGTTCACAGGATTGTGCGCATGCTGGAGAAGGTACGGTGACTTCTCCTTCGCGAGGGCGTTGGTGAACTTGGGCTTGGCTGTGGGATCGCTCATGGTGGGGGTGAGTGAAACGTGCGGCGCTGTCCACAGGTTGCAAGCGGCCTGTTAAAGGTCGTCTGGCCAATGTCATCAAAACGTGTTTTATCAAAACGTGTTTTATCAAAACGTGTTTTGATGACTTTGCTATGGCGCTGGCTTCAGACGGTAAAGATCATCCAGAGTATGCAGGGTCACGTCTGGCAGTTTAGGTCGTGTTTTGACACTGCGCACAAACAGCCTGCGGCACAGAGTGGCTTCTCGATGGTTCGGATAGAGTGGCAGGCGGGAGTCGAGTTCCTTCACGAGCGCGGGCATGGAGCTGACATCCCCCCATTTGCACTCGCCGAGGTCTGTCCAGCCATCTTTGCGCACGCCGACGACGTCGATCTGCACGTTCTTGTCCCAGTATTCACCGCACTCGAAAGCTGAGCGCACACCCTCGGCCTGATAGATCATGGGCAGACACTCACGGCAAAGACGCTCGAAACAGCGACCGTAGTAGGCCTCGATTTCTGGTTTGATGATCTCAGCATAGCCCTGCTTTGGGCCGAGCATCTTCAACGTGCTCTGATGAGGGAAGATGAAGCGGAACCAGAAACGCAGAAAGGGATCATCCAGCGCATAGCGCACGGTGCGCGTGTTTGGCCGCACATCGGTGATCGGGTAACGCCGCTGCACATAGCCGAGATCCACGAGAGTGCTGAGGTGGTAGTTCAGCCCACGCACGTCGATGCCAGTGGTGCTGGAGAGCTGAATAGGTGCATTTTTCCCCTGAGCCAGGGCCATGAGCACGGCATGGTAGGGCATGAGATCACGCAGCTCTTCGCGCAGGAGAAACTCGGGCTCGCGGGAGAGTGCGGAGATATCGTGGAGGATATTTTTGATGATGTTCTGCTCCACGGAGAGCTTTTCATCAAAGGCCAGCAGGTACATCGGGATGCCGCCGCAGATGGCATAGACGCGCGCTTTGTCTGCCAGCGAGTAGCGGGGATGAAAACCCGCCGCTTCGAGATGATGGAAAGGCTTCAAGAGCATCTGCCCGGTGCGGCGGCCAAAGAGCGGGCTCTTCTTCCCCAGCACCTCGCGCTCCATGAAGCCAAGGTAGGAGCCGCAGAGGATAAGCATGACCTTCCCAGACTTCGCCCAACTCCGATCCCATAACTCCTGGATGATGGAAGGAAGCTCCTCTGCGCCCTCTGCCATCCACTGAAATTCATCGAGGGCCAGGATGAGCTTCTTCTTCCCCGTCCAGTGCTTCACTACAAGGTCCAAGGCATCCTTCCAGCCGCGCACACTGGCCCGGGCCAGCAGTGGCTCGTTTAAAGCACGGGCAGCCGTTTCCATAAACTCCGTGATCTGAGTCTCACCGGGTGCTCGCTTACCAACGAAATAGATGCCGGGCTTTCCGGTCATGAAATGCACGATCATCTCGCTCTTCCCAACACGACGGCGGCCATACACCGGGAGAAAAGAAGAAGCGGGTCCGCGCCAAGCAGACTCCAGCGCGGCAAGTTCATGTTTACGACCATGGAAGCTCATGCCCGGGAGTATCCGTCATCAAAGCGTGTTTTGTCAAAACACGTTTTGATGACTTGTGGAGTCACCTCGGTGTAGGCGCTGGGCTCAGCAGATCATCCGACGCGCCGCGATGCTGCGCCAGAAAGCGCTCGGGCGAGAGGCGGTTCATCGGTGCATCTGCATACCCCACGCCTGGGTTCACATAGGGACCCTCGCGTACTTCAAAATGCAGATGCGCGAGATACTGCCCGCCTGCTGTGCCCACAGTGCCGATCTTCTCCCCCCGCTGCACCACCTGCCCGTGCTTCACGAAGATCTGATCGAGGTGCGCATACACCGTCTGGATCACTCGTGTCTTTTCTGCCTCGCGCATTCGATGGGCCAAGATGATCATCTTTCCCCAGCCCGGTCCGGGTACGCCCGCATACACCACACGTCCGAAGCCCGAGGCATAAACGCGGTCGCCTAGATCCGAGTTCAACCCGCCGATGCCATTCAGGTCATCCCCGAGGTGTCGGTTGATCCGAAACGGCTGCGCATTGTAAGTCAGCGCCCCATGCTCTGAGCCCATCGGAGCATCAAAACGGGCCGCCAGTGGCAGTCGTGCCACCTCCACCGAACTCATGCGCTTGAAGGCAGGATCAAAAGGCGGGGTGAGGGGCCGTTGAAGCCAGAACCCCACTGCCGCCAGCAAAGCGATGAAGCCCAAGAACAGGATGAGTCGACGGCGTTTCATGTTGGGTGCCTTTAGACAGAAAACTCGTGGAGGCGAACAGCCAAGCTCAGACATTTCGGATGAAATGAGAAAGTCACTGTTATCGTGAGTGCGAAGTTAAAAATGCATGTGCTTTTCCGATGACTTTTCTGATGGTGAGGATCAAGGGTTCTCTCGCTAATACACCCGCTTATGCAGCCCTTTCCAAACAAAAGCCCGCTGTCCTTCATGCTACATTTCATCCTCCTGGTGGGAGGCACTGCGTTCGGGCAGACGAACTGGGGCTCAGTTGGAACGGTCACGTTTGCGTTGACACTGCATGAGACCGCCCCGGCCAATACGATCAAGGATGACGAGGGCAAGGTGGTGCCCACTGCACAAGGAGGGGGTGCTAACTTGACGAACTCTTACACCGTCAGGACTTTTGACCGACAGGGGAATGAAACCAAGAAAGTGGAGACGGAGGAAACGATCTCGAAAATCCGAGTCTCCAAGTATGGCAACGCGGAACTGATCGCCAAACTGGTCCTGGATGGAGTGCTGCCACAAAAGGGGAAAACGCCATTCATTGCAGGGTGGTCAGTGCTGCATGTCTATACGATCAACGAAGGATCGAGGTTCTTCGCCCGACATGTGGACAAAACCATCGTGGATATTTCTACCAATGCCGGCTTCGGCTTTGAAGCTGCGACTGCGGTGGCTCAAAATTACAAAAAAGCCACCACCACGACAACGGCTCCGATCACGCTGCAACAGACCGTGACGGTTTCCCTGGTGGACGAGAAATCCTTCATGGGCCGAGGGTATGGGGGAATCAACGGCACTGGTTTGACCCTGTCATGGGCCGGGACCTACATCGAGACTGGGGCCAAAGTGGTGACTCGGACCGAAGTGATCGATGGGACGAGCCATCGTGCTGAGGTGCCGCTCTCTGGAGCAGTGAAAATGGAGAAGGTGAGCGGCGTGAATGGCGATTTCTCGGCGGTCGTGCAAGGAACGGTAAGTGCAACCGCCGGAGTGCTCACGGACTTGTCAAAACTCCTACCGACCCCGTGAGCCTTTGACCGACGGATAGAGGGTCTATCACACCTCACTTCCGCAGATAAATCAGCAGCCGGTCATGCACGAGGAGGGCTAGGTCGAGCTTGCCATCGGCGTTGAGATCGAGGGCGGTGTAGTCGTGGGGTTCGTTTTCGCGACCGCTTTTGCCTCGGAAGTGGGGATCGGTCTCGAAGACGCGGAAGTACATGGCGCTCTGCCATTCGGCGGGCGTTTTCTCCGTGGGCTGGAAGAACTCCAGCACGCGGCTGGCGCTGAAATCGACGAGCGCGAGGTCATCGGTGCCGAGGCCGGAAAAGGCGGCGGGGATGAGATCGGAGGGCTTCGTGTCTTTCAGCTCGGAATCGAAGGAGACGATGGTATCGAGGCGCAGCGCGGTACCGGAGAGTGGGGTGAGCTCGAAGCTGGTCTTGCCGATGATGAGCAGTTTGTCGCCGAGCAGATGGATCTGATCTGGGGCCAGCGATGACAGGGCGTGGGTGTGGGCGGCGCGGAAGACGCCATCGGTTCCGGCGCTCATCTCGTGGAGCTTTTCCTGAGCGCTGTCGGCCAGGAGGACGCGCATTTTGCCATCAACCTTCGTGACGAGCACGGCGCTGAGTTGGGAGCTGGAATCGGGGGCGTTGAATTGTTCGACGGTGACGGCTTTGCCATCAGCTCCGACGCGGAAGGCGCGGGCGAGCTGATCTTTGGCGACAATGATCTCGGCTTTGTCATCGCCATTCACATCGGCGGCGGTGAGGGCGATGGGGGTGAGCTTGTTGACGAGGGAATCGGGCAGGCCTTCGGCGCGTTTGAAGGGCACCTTCGCGTCCGTTTGGCTGATGAGGATCTGCATCGGCGCGAGCGTGGAGAAGAGGGCGAGATCGCCTCGGCCATCTTGATTGGCATCGATGACGCGGACGGCGTTTGGCTTGCTCGGGCTGCTGATGAGCTCCTGCGTGGTGGGTGTGAATTTCTTGTCGGTGGCACTCCACTTCAGGCTGATGAGGCTGACTTTGCTCTTCACTTCGGCGAGCGCGAGGATGGCGGCGGTTTTGTCGCCGGTGACATTGCCGGTGGTGAGTGTGAGGAGCGTGTCGGTGCTTTGATAAACGACTTCGGGATAGGCGAGGCGGTCCTTTTGCCAGCGGGCGAGGCCGATGGATTTCTCGCCGGGGCTGAGGACGATGAGTTCGGCTTTCGAGTCGCCATCGACATCGGCGATGGTGATCGTTTCAATGCCGCTGAGGGCGGGAAACTCGCGCCCCTCGCGGAAGGAGCCGTCTTTGCCACCGCCGAAGAACCAGAGGCGGGCGTTCTTGGCCTCGGTCAAAACGACATCGCTGATGCCATCGCCATTCAAGTCACCGAAGGCCACGGCGCCGCCCTTCGCATCGCTGGCGGGCATGGCGTAGCGGATGCTGGCGGCGCGGTCGGCGTTGGGCTCGACTTCGCCGGTGGCGAGCTTTGCCACTTCGATCATGCCGGTGGTGTCGTGGATATAGGCAAGGCCGGTAGCTTTGGCATCTTTACCAAGTTTCATCGGGTGCGCCCAGCAGCGGCTGGTCTCGGTTTCGAGCCGCCATTCTTCGCCAAAGGAGGCGGCGTCTTGCTGGAGTCGCACAAGCACGGCGTCCGCATCGGGCGAGGTGTAAAAGAGGTCCGCTTTGCCGTCGCCATTCAGGTCGCCAGTGCGCAGGCCGCCGCAGCCGGGCTGGCCGAGGACGTAGCTTTTCGGCTCGGCCCAGCCCTCTTTCGTCTGATGCCAGATCATGAGCCGCGTGTTCGTCAGCAGCGCGAGATCGGCTTTGCCATCGGCATTGAGATCGGGGGAGATGAGGGACTCGGTATCGTCGGCGGTAGAGTCGAGGATGAACTCCTTCTTCTGCGTCCAGTCGCCGGGCTTCGTGCCTTGGGTGCGGAGGATGAGCTTCTCTTCATCGGTCACGAAGGCGATGTCGGGTCGCTTGTCGCCATTCCAGTCGCCCACGGTCAAAGCGAAGGCGCTATGGCCGATGACGAGGGGCTGCTTATCGAAGCGCGAGACTTCGAGAATGGGGTTCCAGCGATCCGTGCGCGAACTGCGTTCGGGTTCGCCGGGGCGGAGGCCATCTTTCCGCTGGAGCAGGAACTCGAGCCGCGCGCGGTCTTGATTGATGACGACGATGTCAGCGAGGCCATCGCCATTGAAATCAGCGGAGCGTGGGCAGGCCGTGTTCCAGTCCAGCTTCACGACCTCCGGGCCATCGAAGTAAAGGCTATCGGTTGCGAGAGCGGAAGTGGTGAGGAGGGCGAGGGCTAACGTACGCATGGTGAAAGGTGGTCCGCACAGTCCTCTGTGCGGTCTGGGTCGTGGGCAGGCATTCCGCACAGAGGACTGTGAGGACCACTCTGGTCACTCCACAGGCTTCGAGAGCATGCGGAAGTGGACGGCTTCGGGATGGGAGTAGGTGCCGCTGACTTCGGTGCCGAGGTACTTTTTAAACATGTCCTCGGATGGGCGGGCGGAGGGGTCGAACCACTCGGTGGGGCCATCGGCTTTCGTGCTGTCACTGGCACCGGCTTTCGGGCCTTTGCCCGGGCCTTTCTTCGCGGCGGGTGCTTTCTTTTTCCCTGCGGCCTGCTTTTGCACGGCGGTCATGGCGTCGATGACCATGAGAAGCTGCTTGCTGGCATCAGAGACGCCGACGCCGTTGTAGCCCTTTGGCAGCATGGCGATGAGATCTTGTGTGCGGGCGCTTTCCCAGATGCTGGGGCCGCTGGGCTCCTTCATGCGTCCGAGCACTTTTTTGAGCAACTCTTGTTTGCCAGTGCTGAAGAGCAGGTAGTCGTCCGTGAGGCAGTAGCCGATCTCGGTGGAGGCGGCACCCGCTGCGGCGGCCTGGCTGGCTTTGTAGGTGCTGATCGTGTAGCCGAGGTATTCGCTCTCTTCAAAAGCCGCGCCGAAGCCCTGACCGACGAAGCGTTTCAAGCCATCGAGAGCCCCGGCGAGCTTGGCTCGATCTTTTACTTTGATGCCAATGACCTGGCTCTGGGCTGTGGCCGTGCCGTCGGAGGCCTGCACCATTTCATCGCCGAGGCTGCCGAAGAGGTCTTCTTTGATTTTAAAGCCCATCTGCTGCTCGATCTGGCCGACCTGCATCGTGGCCATCATGGCGAGCGGGCCGAGCTTGTTCACCATGCCGAGCAGGCCATCCCAGATATCGCCGAGGCTCTGACGCGAGACTTGTCCCGCGAGTGCATCCGCCGGAAGGAAGGCGGGCAGTGCCACTTCCGTGCTGCTGCCACGGAAGAGGGAAAGCAGGCCCGATGGGTTCGCAGGATGCAGCAGGGTGACATCGACGCGTGACTGCGTGTCACTGAGATCGATGCCGACGCCGATGGACTGAAATTCCTTCGTGCCGAGCGCCTCGAAGATCATCTTCGGGTCCACGGGCATCTGGGATTTGCCACTTTTCATCGTCTGGCTCAGGCCTTCTTCGAGCCACTTCATGAGCACCTCGCCATTGGTGTAAACGGAGATGTCGGCGGTGCCATCGGTGAGCTGCGCGTGACGGGCAAGATGGCTGGGGACGATGTCTGAAGTCTCGGCGGTGCCGCTCTTCAGCGCGGGGATGAAGTAGTCGAAGAGGGCGGGCTTATCACCCATCACGAGCACACCATCGACGAAGGCGTAGGCCTGTTTCCAGGCGGCATCAGCTTCCTCGGACACGGCGAGCACGTTCAGCGGCACACCGCCGACATCTTTGGTGATCTTCTTCAGCGTGCTGTCCTCGGCGATGTCTTCATCGACTTCTTTGGCGAGAAGTTCCTCCACCTTCGCCTGCTGGTCACCGACTTCGAGAAGGATGATGATCGGGTTGTTGTTGTCCATCTTCTCGAAGTCCTTCGGTGAGTCCGCCGCGAAGGCCATGAGCGCGCTCCCCTGGACGCGCTTGAGGTTGGCTTCGAGCCCTTCGCCCGTGCTTTCCTTCAATTCCTTGTCCCAGACGGCCTCGCCGTTTTCATACATCGGCGCGGTCCATTTCTTGAATTCTTCATCGGCCATCATCTTGCCATAGCCGCTCTTTTCCCAGTCGGCCATGAGTTCAGGGGCGCTCTTGATGGCGAGGAAGCCGAGCGTGTTTTTGGGCAGGAGCTTGAGCCACTGTTCGAGCTTTTCAGCGCGGGCAGCTGGTGCCAGCAGGCAAAGGGCTGCGAGGAGGGTGAGGGGGGATTTCATTATGATGGATGATTTGAGATGAATGATTTCGCAGACGTGGACTCAGGGAGCTTTGGGCGTTTCAGTTTTCGTGGGCGGTGCCGGCGGGGGAAGATACCGGAAGCCGGCGTTCGGATTGCGGGGATCGAAGGCGAAGGCATCGCGGTTTTTCAGGAAGGGCTTCATGACGTTCGCCGGGATGGAGAAGCCGAGGCCCTCCACACCGACACCGGCCATCTTCATGTTGTTCACGCCGACGACCTCGCCGCGTGAATTAAAGAGCGGGCCACCGGAGTTGCCGGGATTGATTTGCGTCGTGCTCTGGATGCACCAGGTGCCGCGTGTCTCGCGCGCCTTCACACTGACGATGCCCTGCGAGACACTGCGCTCCAAGCCGAGTGGACTGCCGATGGCAAAGACCTGCTGCCCCTGCGTGAGTGCATCCGAGTCACCCACGGGCACGAAGGGCAGGCTCTCGGCGGCGGGGTCATCGATCTGGAGGATGGCGAGATCGAGGAAGCCATTCATGGCGATGATCTTCACTTTGGTGAAAGCCTGCTTCTCCAGCCCGCCGGGCTTTTTCCGATACACGACGACGGTGATCTCGCGCTCGCCGGCGATGACATGCTGATTCGTGACGACGTAGCCGAGCTTATTGATGATGAAGCCGGACCCTAGTCCCGAGGACGTCTGCACCTGCACCACCGCCTCTGCCACACGCTCCACGTTCTTTTCCACAGCGAGGGCCTCGCGATTCGGCTCTTCAAAATAAATGTCTTCCCCGCGTGTCGCCTGCGCCGGAGCCGCCGTGCCATTCGCTGTGATCTTTTCCAGCGTCGCGATCTCCGCGCGCGGCACGCTGAGCACGGTGAAGCCGAGGTCCAGCATGACCGAGTCATCGCGCTCCCGCAGGATCTGCCCCTGCATCTCCGTGCCGCTTTTTAAAACCACGCGCGTGCTGTCCGCCGCATCCGCCGTGAACGCGCCGCCGAAGCACCCCGCGAGTGCCGCTCCAATGAAGGTTTTGCCGATTTTCATTTCGAGCGCGGACGCTAGCAGTCCGCGCCGCCATGACGAGGTTTTTCCAGGGGCGGGCGAGAAAAACTCTAGCTTCTTCAGCCCCCATTGCGCCCTCGCCTCTCAGGAAAGGCATCGCTAATCACTCGGTCCGTGACGGCATCCAGGCAGCCTTTAAGCTGCTCGCTCTGCGTGATGAACTGTGGCCAGAGGGTCTCGTCCACAAAGCGTTTGGTCGTGTGGACGAGGAGGGTGTTCCGGCGCAGGCCGTGGCGGCGATAGGGCTTCAAGCCGTGATGCTGGAGCAGGGCGACGAGGAGGCGCTTGGACCATTCGTCGGCAAGGACGAAGCGATACTCGATGACGCGCTCGGCCTTCTGCTTGGGCGAGATGCCGAGCCGTTCCTGGAGCCGCGCCATTGCCTCGGCGGCAGCGGTTTTCTCGCCAGGACTGGTCGCCTGAGCGTAGAGGCGCTCGATCTTGCGGAGCTTTTCGTGGAGGTCGCTGGACGACATAAGTAGGTGGCAGCATAGGCCTTTTAGCCTGCACTTCAGTTATAAACAGGACCGTGAGCACTGAAAACACAGCCTAGAAAGGCTATGCTACGCCGCGCGTGATTCTCATCTGGAAACTTCGTGCGGGCTGTGCCTGATAGGCGGCCATGCCCGACGCTGCTCCCGCTGACTCTGCCGACCTCAATCAACTCACCGTCCTGCCGGCCCAAAACCGCAGGTCACTCGGGCTCGTGCTTGCGGTGCAGGCGCTGAATGCCTTCAACGACAACTTCGTGAAGATGCTGCTCATCGCCTTTGCTGGCGCGGTGGCGGCGGGGACGGAGCTGGGGGACTCGATGCAGGTGTATCTGGGGGCCATTTTTTGCGTGCCGTATGTGTTCTTTGCGCCGGTGGCAGGATGGCTGAGTGATCGCTACTCGAAGCGGACGGTGATGGTGTGGATGCAGGTGGCGCAGGTGATCGTGTTTGGGGCCTTCATCGCGGCGATGGTGCTGCATGAGGCGCAAATGACCCTCGCGCTGAGTCTCGTGGCGTTCTTCCTGCTCGCCACTCAGGCCACGTTTTTCAGCCCGGCGAAGATGGGCATCATCAAGGAACTGGTGGGTGGCAAGCGGCTCGGCCCGGCCAATGGGATGCTGCAAATGACGATGTTCATCGGCATCCTCAGCGGCATGTGGGCGGGAGGGGCGTGGTTTGGCGCGCGGCTGCATGCGCTGAATGATCCGTGGGCTTCGGCGTGGATTCCGATGCTGGTGGTGAGTGCGCTGGCGCTGCTGCAAATCCCCGGCGCTCTGGCGATCATGCGCACACCGGAGCACTCGACGACGAACTTCCATCGTGGTGTGTGGACGGAGCATTTCACGCATCTGAAGCTCGTCTTTGGAAACCGGCCCATCAAGCTGGCGGCCATTGGCGTGAGCTACTTCTGGTTCATGTCGAACGCGGTGGGCACCATCCTCGTCACGCTGAGTCGTGAGCGTCATCCAGGCGACTCTGCAGCAGCGGCGACCACACTTTCCACCATGGCCGCGATGCTCGGCATCGGCATCATCGTGGGCAGCGCGCTGGCTGCGCTGGCGTCAAAGCGGCGCACCGAGATGGGACTCGTCCCCATCGCTGGCATCGGCCTCGGCGTGGCCACACTCTTGGCTGGGCTGGCTCCGCAGACAGGGCCGCTTGTCTATTTCGGCATGGTCGGCATCGGGCTGGCAGGCGGCGCTTTCATGACACCGCTGTATGCTTTTGTGCAGCAGCGCAGTCATCCTGATGAACTCGCGCGCGTGCTCTCGGCGATGAATCTCATGGACTGCCTCGCCTCCATCGTGGCGAACATCGTGGTCGTGAAGCTCATGCTCATGGCGCACATCCCCGCGCGCTGGCAGCTCGTCGCGCTGGCACCGCTGGCCTTCGTGGCGGCGGTGTACATGTCGCGCTTGCTCACGCATGATCTGGTGCGCTTCATCCTGCTCACCATTGTGCGGCTGGCCTACAAAGTCAGGCCGGTGAATGCTCAGAATGTGCCGGAGACAGGCGGCGTGCTCATGCTCTCGAACCACGTCAGTTATGTCGATGCCTTCGTGCTCGGCGCTGCCTGTGGACGCAAGGTGCGTTTCGTCATGTGGGACGAGCTGTACAACATCAAGTTCGTGACCTGGTTCCTCACAGCCGTGGGCACCGTGCCCATCTCTGCCACACGGGCAAAGGACGCCATCCGCAATGTCGCCGCCGCTTTGAAAGAGGGCCAGGTCGTGTGCCTCTTCCCTGAAGGTCAGATCACGCGTCATGGCATGTTCAATGACCTGCGCAAAGGCTTCGAGCTCATGGCTCGTCAGGGCGGTGCTCATGTGCAGCCCGTGTATCTGGAGGGGTTGTATGGCTCCGTCGTTTCGCATGAAGGCGGAAAGTGCTTCAAGCGCTGGCCGAAGCTGGTGCGCTATCCTGTGCGCGTTCATTTTGGCAAGGCCATGCCAGCACGCGACGGCACCACGGAGGCTGTGCATGGCCAGTGGCTCGACATGAGCGCGAACGCGTTTGCCGCGCGCACCGAGAGTCGCAAGCTGCCAAATCTCCCCACCCAATCCACCGCGAATGCACTGCGACTGATGGAGGCCGAATGGGCGCAACCGGGTGAGACATTGCTCTGCCTCGCACCGACGGGCAGCCCACTGCACCAGACCTTGCAGGCCTACACCCAGTTCAAGCCTCTGATCACTCTGACCACGGATCTCACCGTGCTCTCCACGGCCACCGAACCCACGGTGATCGTCATCGGCAGCGCACAGGATTTGGCGCAGTTCAAAGAGCGTACTCCTGCCGTGCGACTCATCATGTGCTGGGATGACGTGAGTGCTGCCGCGCCGCCGGACGCGCTTCGCGGCATCTTCGAAAGCGCGACGGGTGAGCTACTCACCATCAGCGTGCCTGATCCCGAGATGCCGAAGGGCGAGGAAGGCAATCAACTCGGCCACGCCGAAGGTAATCTCGGCCGAGCCCTGCCCGGTGCCTTCACCTCCGCGCGGATGCAGGCTTTCCTGGCTCAGTGGCAGCTCGAACTCACCGAGGTGGGCTTCCTCAAACCAAAGCCAGAGACGCCAGCGATATGACACCACGGGCTTTCATCAGCAGCCTGTTGTTCGCCGTCACCTCGTTGACGGCCCAGACACCGGATTGGAAAGCCATCCCGCCTGACCTCACTGTGCCCGCCGTGACGCAGGGCCAGCCCGCGCCGGGGAAGCGCGTGCCGCAAACCTCCACCGGCTGGGAAAAGACAAAGGTGCATCATCTGCTGCATCTTCCGAACGACTGGCAGCCAGAGAAGAAATACCCAGTCATCATCGAATACGCCGGCAATGGCCCCTACGCCGACGCGCGTGGCGACACCTGCGATGGCAGTGTCGAGGGCTGCATCCTTGGTTACGGCATCGGTGGTGGCAAAAACGTGATCTGGGCCAGTCTTCCCTTCATCGAAGAGAAGGACGGCCTCACGCAAAACGCCCCCAAGTGGTGGGGGGATGTGGAGCAGACGAAGCGCTACTGCCTCGGAACCGTGCGCGACCTCTGCGCCCGCTTCGGCGGCGATTCACAGCGCGTCTTCATCGCCGGCTTCTCGCGTGGCAGCATCGCCTGCAACTTCATCGGGCTGCATGATGACGAGATCGCAAAGCTCTGGTGCGGCTTCATCTGCCACAGTCACTACGACGGCTCCCGCCGCTGGCCCGGCGATGGTGGCGAAGCCGCTGTCCTGGAGCGACTGAAGCGTCTCGGCAGCCGCCCGCAGTGGATCAGCCAGGAAGTCACCACCGCCGCCACCGAGAAATGGCTGCAAAGCACCGGCCTCACTGGCGACTGGACCTTCGTCCCCATGCCCTTCCCAAATCACAGCGCCGCATGGGTGCTGCGTGACATGCCTGAACGGCAGCGGCTGCGCGAGTGGCTGGCGCGGGTGATCCGCTAGGGTCACTCTCCGACGACGAGTTTCACTCGTGGCGCGGGAGCTTCAGTGATGGTCTTCTCCCACAACACCTTGTCTTTGTCATCGCGGACGGAGACGGTGAAATCCTTCAGGCGGTCCTTCCACTTATCGTCGGTTCGGTTCCAGACAATGATGGTGTTGAGCGTGACATCGCGTGGGAACTTCAGCTTCCATGCCGGGTTCTCTGTCTTGCCGTGTGTGTGGCTCACACTGTTGTTGTCGAAGACACCATCCGTGTTGCCGTCGATGGCGCGTTCCGCTTTGCCGCCATACTCCTCGCTGCTCTGCGAGGCTTCACCTTGGAAGGCGATATTGTTCGCGCCGCTGAAAACCTGCACCTCGGCCAGATTCAGGATGGCCTTGCCCTTCAGCTCGATCCAGACCTGACGCCCCGTGACCCCGGAGCCTTCCGCCGCAGTCGTGGCAGAGACCGCCGCTGCAGGCGCATCCTGGCTGGAAAACCACTGCTTCCAACCGCCATCCTTGAACGAATCCCGGAAGAACCAGCCCACCAAGGCCAGCGCCCCCAGGTTCAGCAGCACGGCAAACACCACCTTGAGACTCACGCCCTTCCTGGTCGGCGCGGGAGCCGCCTTCACGGCACTCGTGGCGTCACCACTCTTGACCTGCGGGCGCGGCATCATGCCGGTGGGCGGGTTCTGCTTGGAAAGTATGCCCGTGGCCGGAGAGCCGGGCTTCGCGTTCGCCCCTGACTGGGGCGGACGGGGCGCGGCGGCGCGGGGGATTTTGCTGTTCGGTGGTCCGGTGACCAGCGGACCAGTCGCCGTGCCGGGTGCCATTTCAGGGGCGGTTTGCGGCTGGTAAACAAACCCCGAGTGCATGGAGTGCATCAGCACATCCAGAGCATGGGCCACCGTTTGCGGACGCCGGGTCGGATCGGGCTGGAGCAGCCAAGCCAGCCAGTCCGCGAAGGATGTTTCGATGTCCGGGCGCATGTGCGTCAGCGCATGGCGGAGGTCAAAGGACCCCAGGTCCGCCAGCACTTCCTCCACGGTCGAGCCCTGGGCCGCCGTGGCCCCGGTGGCCAGATAGAAAAGGCTGACCCCGGCAGTGAAAAGCTCGCTCTGGGAGGTGGCAGGCCCGCCGTGCTGCCGCTCCGGAGCGGAGAACCACAGCGTCTCGGGAGCAGGCTCTCCGCGCGCCAGAGTGAGTCCCCAGTCCTGCACCTGGAGGAAAAGCCCGCCGCCGGGATGGTCGGCGATGATGAGATTGCTCGGCTTCAGATCTCCATGCGGCTGGCGCAGGTGCTCGCCCACCAGCATCGCGTTTAAAAGCTGCACCGCCAGCGCCCGCAGATCCGTGGTGGAGAGCTTCCTGTCCTGAGCAAAGGCCCGCCCGCTGATCCCCGGCATGAACTCATACACGAGCGCAAACTCCTCCTCCGTGGGCAGCAGCGTGATCAGCCCCGCGATCTGGGGATGTCGCACCTGGAGCAGCGCATGGACGAGCAACTGCAGCCTCTCCCGGTCCAGCGGATGCGTGGCCTCGTGGTCAGCAAGCAGCGCCTTGATCAGCACCTTCCGTCCTGTCGCGGTCTCCACACCGCGATAGATTTTCGCCGCCGGTCCTGCGGCGAGGAGTTTTTCGGGGTGGAAGAAATCGGATTGCATGAATTAACGCGTAGATGAGAACGGTAGCCGAGACTTTGTGCAAGGATGGAATGCAGGCAGGTCGCCAATAGCGAGAATACTCTTGTCATGGAATCTCTCCTCGTCTCCGCCAAAGACCGCCGCGCCACGCTCGAAGACATCGCGTGGTCGCTCGTAAATGCGAAAGAGTTCGTGCTGAGAAGATAGCCAGCTTGCCGACGTAGGTGTGTGCATGGCCTCCCACGATCACGGTCACGCTTTCACCTTCATGAATCCACGCCTCCGCGATGGTGTGGTCGTGCATGGCAGGCGTTCCGTTTTGAAAACGAGCCTCGCAGGTCTCGGCGGACTGACTTTGCCCGGCCTGATGAAACTGAAGGCGGAAGGCAAGACCACGAAGAGCGGCAAATCCGTCATCCTGCTCTGGATGACCGGCGGCCCATCTCACATCGACACCTGGGACCCGAAGCCCGACCGGCCTATCGAGAACCGCGGCCCTTTCAAGACGATCAAGACAAAGCTTCCCGGCGTGCGCATTTGCGAGTTCCTGCCGAAGCAGGCGGCGATGCTCGACAAATTCACGATCATCCGCTCGGTGGATTGTCGCTTCAGCAATCATGAACCGAACATGGTCATGCAGACCGCGAACCTCGCCAACGAGCCACGCACCAATCCGAAGGCGAAGTACTTCCCCTCCTTCGGCAGCATCGTGGCGAAGCATCACGGCGCGAATCATCCAGCGATGCCGCCCTACGTCGTGCTGAACATGAAGTCGCGCTCGCATGTGGGCTGGGGCGGCTATCTCGGCACGCAGTATGATCCCTTCGATGGCAATAACGCCACGAAGCTCTTCCAACTGCCCTCCGGCCTCAGCATGGATCGCCTCCATGCCCGCCAGACTCTGAGTCGGCAAATGGATGGTCTGCGTGCGGAGATCGACTCCAGTGGCATGATGACCGCGATGGACAGCTTCGGTCAAAAAGCCTTCGACATCGTCGCCGGTGGGCGTGCACAGGAGGCCTTCGACCTCAGCCAGGAGCCGCAAAAAGTCCGCGACCGCTTTGGTGATCACGATTGGGCCAAGCAGGCGCTACTCGCGCGTCGCCTCGTCGAGCGCGGATCAAGCTTCGTGACCATCGACCTCAGCAATCACAGCGCCTCCGGCACCTGGGACAATCACGGCGACAACATCCCGCCCTACGGTGGTATCTGGAATGGCCTGCGCCCACTGCTGCCCGTCTTCGATCACGTCATCACCACGCTCGTCAGCGATCTCGGTGAGCGCGGCATGTTGGACGACACCCTTGTCATCGCCATGGGCGAGTTTGGCCGCACCCCGAACCTCGGCACCCAAGGCAGCACCGATGGCCGCAACCACTGGCCCGTTGTGATGAGCATGAGCCTCGCCGGTGGTGGCTTCCGCCACGGCCAAGTCATCGGCGCGAGCACCAAAGACGGTGCCGAGATCTCCGAACGTCCCGTCACCCCTGGCGACCTCGCCGCCACCATCTACCACCACATGGGTGTGCCGCTGGATGCGACTTACATGGATCATCAAGGCCGGCCGAACTTCATCGTGGATCAGGGCAGGCCGCTGGCGGAACTGGTTTGATTGAAGATCTTCATAGCAGCACCAGGACCTGCGCCACGATGATGCGCAGGAGCATTGTCAGCGGATACACGGAAGCGTAGGCCACGGCTGGCGAGTCGCTGCGCGCCTGAGCGGTGGCAAAGGCTAGAGCCGGAGGATCGGTCATGCCGCCGGATAGCAGGCCGCAGAGGGTCATGTAATTCATGCCATGCCAACGACGTGCGACGATGCCGACGGCGAGCAGTGGGATCAGCGTCACCGCCAGCCCCAGTGCCACCCATTGCAGCCCCTGAGTAGTGAAGACGGTGCTGGCGAATTTCTCACCCGAAAGCAGGCCGACGTTTGCCAGAAAGAGGATCATGCCGAGCTCACGCAGCGCACGATTCGCATTCATCGGCATGTGCATGACGAGCGGGCCAAGTCGCCCGAGATGACTCATGAGAATGGCCACGATGAGCGGGCCTCCCGCGAGCCCGAGCCGCACGGGTGCTGGCAGCCAACTGAAATGGATTGGCTGCATGCCCACCACGACACCGATGAGGATGCCCGCGAAGATGGCGGCAAACTTCGTCTCTTGAAGCTGCTGCACGGCATTGCCGAGCACCGCCGTGGCGGACTTCAGCGCGTCTTCATCGCCCACGAGCTGGAGCATGTCGCCAAACTGAAGACGCACGTTTGGCAGCGCGGAGAAGATCTGATCCCCACGGCTCACACGGGTGACGATGACATTGTGCAGGTGGTCGAGCCCGAGTTCGCCGACGGTCTTGCCCAGCATGGCGCGGTTCGTCAGCACCACCCGGCGATAGCCGACATTGCCCGGCGCTTTCATGAGGTTCTCCTCCGTCGCGCTGCCGATCACGAGGCGGAACTGCTCCAGGTGAGCGTGCGTACCCACGACGAGCAGGACATCGCCGACATGCAGCACGGTGGAGGGTGTGGCAGCCTGCACCTCGCTTTCTCCGGCGCGTCGGATGCGGGAGACGATGACGCCTGTCTCGTGAATGCCGGGCACGGACACGAGCACCACGCCTTCGAGATTCGGGTTCTCGACACGGAGATTCATGCGCTCCAATGGCTCTACTCCGGCGCTTTGCTTTTGTCGAAACGCCTCCGCTTCATCTGCGACGTTCACTTTGAAAAACACCCGCATAAGCACTAGCGCCATGATGATGCCCACGACTGCGAGAGGATATGTCGCTGCATAGGCCAGCGCCGGAAGTGTCGTCGTGGCGGCCTCGGCGCCCGCACTTTGCAGCGCCTGCTGGGCGGCACCGAGAGCGGGAGTGTTCGTCGTGGCTCCGGCAAACAAACCCGCGATGGCTGCGGACGGCATCTTCATCAGCCAGCCGCCGCTGAAGGCCACCACCGCTCCGCCGATCACGAGCGCCGCCGCATACAGGTTCAAACGCAGCCCGTCATTCCGCAGGGAGGCAAAGAAGCCCGGCCCCATCTGCATCCCGAGCGCGAAGACGAAGAGCACGAGCCCGAAGTCCTTTAAAAAGTGCGCCACCTCCACCTGCGGCACCCAGCCGAGATGCGCCGCCAGCAGCCCGGCAAAGAGCACCCCCGCGATGCCCAGCCGCGTGCCCGCGATCGCGACATGCCCGAGCCCGATGCCCGCCAGCACGACGGAACTGATGAGCAGCAGATCATGGGCGACGGACGAGGCTTAAGCGAGAACAGGAGTAAAAATCACACCTCTCTCATGGCACAAGCCATGCCAGCAGCGCGAACGATTCGTGTGCCGATCTTGTGATCAGCACCAGTCACGCAGTGCCACCAGCTTCGCATGGGCGGCCCCACGATCGATCAGTGACTCAGCGAGTGCTTTGCCAGCAGCAAGATCAGCCGCTTTGCCCGTGATGACAAAGCCCGCCGCTGCATTCAGCACGGCGATGTCGCGCTTCGGCCCTGGGTCACGACCACTGAGGATGGACTCGATCATGCCAGCATTCTCATTCGCATCACCGCCGACAAGGTCTTCGAGCTTCGCCGGAGCAAAACCGAGTGTTTGTGGATCGAGTAGATCGCTCGAGAGCCTACCAGACTCGACTTTGCAGATCTGGTTCTGGCCGAGCGTGGAAAGTTCGTCCATGCCGCCACCATTTTTCACCGTGCCATGCACGACCCAGGCGCCTTTGCGTCCGAGCGTGATCAAGATCTCTCCAAAAGTGCGAGTGAGGCTTGGCTCAAAAACGCCGATGAGCTGGAAGTCGGGCTGTGCGGGATTCAGCAGTGGGCCGAGGAGATTGAAAATGCTGCGCTGACCTTCCGCGCCGAGGATTTTGCGCGCGCCCACAACGGCTTTGAACGCCGGGTGATACAGCGGCGCG
>NZ_JBILYB010000321.1:0-2770 GCF_044378005.1 Prosthecobacter sp. | reverse complement strand
AAGACATGAAGCCTGAGGATCGGAAGGCTTTGCTGGCGGCGTTGGAATCGTCTTTGCACGCGGCGAGCGCGGCGGCTACGGCGCAGAAGGGGAGGGGGGCGATGAGGCGGCTCAATCGCATCGAGTTTGAGCAAAACTTGCGCGACCTGCTCGCGCTGCCGCATCTCGATATTCGCGACATCTTGCCTGCGGATCGCGAGTCGCATCACTTCGACAAGGTCGCGTCCACGCTGGACATCTCGCATGTGCAGCTCACGGCTTACCTGGATGCGGTGGAGACGGCGTTGCGCCAGGCCGTGGTGACATCACCTGCGCCGCCGACATCGAAAAAGACGCGAGTCGTTGGCAAGCAGCTCGGTCCCCATCGCACCACCGGTGGTGTGGAGTCGCTGTTCTATGCGCGGGATGGTAAGGGCTTCGACCTGGAGCAAAAGAACGCGAACCAAGCCAACGCAACCGAGCCTGATCCGAACATCGAGTTCGCCTTGTTCCGTTCGCCGGGATGGCCGTATGCGGTGTATCCGAAGAACGTCACCGCCAACGCCACGGGCGAGTATCGCGTGCGATTCTCCGCGCGGTCGGTGCTGCAAACGGAGGGCTTTGTGTTCAAAAAGGGCACGCACCCCGTCCCCATGAACTTCCGTGCGCGCAAGCCGACGAACCATGACATCGCTGAAGATGTGCGCGTGACTGGCGGCATCATCGACGTGCAGCCCGAAGGCGGTGTGTATGAAACGACGGTCTATCTGCTCGCAGGCCAGACCATCGAGTATGGCATGCTCGGCCTGCCGGTGCCGCAGATCGATGCGCAGGGCAAGACGGGCTACTATCGTTATCCGCCATTCCCGGAGGGCGGGCAGCCGGGCATCGCGTTTCAGTGGCTGGAGATGGAAGGCCCCATCGCGCCTGCGTCCTGGCCGCCTGCTTCGCATCGCGTGCTGTTTGATAATCTCGGTGCCGACGTCAAATCAGCAAAGCCCGCTGAGGACGTGAAACGGCTCCTGCGTCGCTTTATCGCCCTCGCCGCACGCGAACCCGTGCCGGAGGAAGCGATCCCGCCGTTTGAGAAACTCGTGCTCGATGCCTTGCAAAACGGTGCACCACTCGCCGAGGCCTTGCTGGCAGGTTATCAGGCCTTCCTTTGCTCCGATCTGTTTTTGTATCTGCGCGAACCCGCCGCTGCAGACGATCACTTTGCCATCGCGAACCGGCTTTCTCATTTCCTCACCGACTCAAGACCGGATGCGGCGCTCGCAACTCTCGCGTCGCAAAAGAAGCTGCGTGATCCCGCTACGTTGCGCACGGAAACGGACCGGCTGATCTCCAGCTCAGGCTTCGAGCGCTTTGTAAATCACTTCACCGATTGCTGGCTGAATCTCCGCGAACTCCGCCGCGATGATCCCGACATCCGGCTCTATCCTGAGTATCGGCTCGATGATTATCTCGTCGAGTCGATGGGCATGGAGACCCGCGCATTCTTCACCGCGATGCTTCGCGAGAACCTGCCCGCCGCTTCGCTCATCAAGAGCGAGTTCGCACTCGTGAATGATCGTCTCGCACGGCACTATGGCCTGCCTGAGGTGAGGGGCTCCGCACTTCGTCGGATTGATCTGCCGAAGGACAGTGCCTATGGCGGGCTCATCACGCAGGGCTCCGTTTTGAAAGTGTCCGCGAATGGCACCAGCACCTCACCCGTGCTGCGTGGCGTGTGGATCATGGATCGTCTCATTGGTCAGCATCCGCCGCCGCCACCACCGGGTATTCCTGCCGTAGAACCGGACATTCGCGGTGCAAAAACCATCCGCGAACTCATCGCCCAGCACACGAAATCCAAAACCTGCGCCACCTGCCACGCGAAGTTTGATCCTGTCGGTCTCGCTCTCGAAAACTTCGATATCCTTGGTGCCTGGCGCACGCGCTATCGCGGCACCAGCGATGGCGAACGCATCACCGGCATCGACCGCGCCGGTCACGACTTTGCCTTCACCCTCGCGGGCAAAGTGGATGCCAGCGGTCAACTCGCTGATGGTCGTCAGTTCGCCAACATCCACGACCTAAAAGCCCTCTTCGCCGCCAACTCGCGCCAGCTCGCACGGAATCTCCTGCACCAGTTCACGCTGTATGCCACAGGCACACCCGTGCAGTTCTCCGACCGCCGCGACATCGAAGCGATGCTCGATGCCTGCATGAAGGACGGTTACCGCGTGCGGGATCTTGTGCATGCGCTGCTGCAAAGCCCAATCTTCCTTGGAAACCCAAAGCCATGAACGCTCCTCACATCTCCACCGCCTCCTTTTCCCTGCCTCGCCGCACCTTCTTGCGCGGTCTTGGCATCACGCTCGGGCTTCCGATGCTCGAATGCATGACACCCGTCTTCACAAGAGCTGCGCAACCTCTAACGCCGAAGCGAATGCTGGTCATCGCGAACAATCTCGGCGTGCTGCCGAAGAACTTCTTTCCGGCGACCGCCGGCCGCGACTACGCGCTCTCGCCTTACCTCGAGATGCTCGCCGACGTGCGGAATGAGTTTAGCGTGTTCAGCGGCCTTTCGCATCCGGGCGTGACGGGCGGACACAGCACGGACAACTGCTTCCTCACCTCAGCACGCGGCGCATTCAAAGCCGGATTCCGCAACAGCATCTCGCTCGATCAATACGCCGCCGAGAAGCTCGGCCAGGTGACCCGCTTCCCCACGCTAAACCTCGGCGTGAACATCGAAAAAGCGAACCGCAGTCTCTCCTGGACGCGCGATGGCGTGCTGCTGCCCGCC
>NZ_JBILYB010000177.1:0-11009 GCF_044378005.1 Prosthecobacter sp. | reverse complement strand
AACCCGATATGAAACTCTTCAAACTGATCGCCAGCCGAGCTGGCCAAGTGTTGTTCGATGACCGTGTGGAGGCCGACTCCCCGCGTGAAGCCCGTGAACAGATGAAAGCCCTGATGGGGCTCAACTCCCTGACCGGGGTGGTGTATGCCATCACGGAAATCCCCATTGATCTCATCCAGAGCATCGTGGATGCGCGGCTCGTCGAGGCCCTGCAACGCCTCAATGGTGGGCAAGCTCCGGCCACGGTGGAGCAGATGATCCGCCCCATCGCCAGCGAGGCGGTGCGCGAACAACTCGCTAGCTTGCGGACAGTGCAGGCGGCGGAAGCTGCACCACCACCCACGCCGCAGAGGTTCGATGCGTTCACGCCTGCTGTGGACCAGATCATCGGCACGCCCGCATCGCCGAAGCCACGACGCAAGCGCACCAGCGTGACCACCCATGGCACGCTGGTGGATTGGAAAGCCGTGAAACGACTGTATCGCCGCACCGGTTCCATCAAGCAGACAGCCGCGCAGTTTGAGCTGTCGATCAACTCCGTGAAAGCACGCATCCGTCGGGAGGGCTGGACCCATGAGTGATCGACTTACCATCACCAAGTATGGCACGCGCTACTGGGCCGTGTGGATCGACGGCGAACTGCTGGCCGTCACGCTCTACAAGAAGGGCGCACGGTCGGTGGCCTCCGCGATTACGACGCTCTCCACGACTCATGGGAAGGAGGTCCATCATGGCATCCAAGCCGCGTGAACATGTTCTCAAACAAGCTCCGTCCTCGCCGATGAACTGGCGACCGCGCACAGCGGAAGATTTGATCGGCCAGGCCAAACGAGTGGCGCTGGCGCAGGCGAGCAAAGCCAAGCGGCTCGCCAGTGATCCTTCAGCCACGATGAAGCTGCTGCTCTATGGTCCGCCGGGTGTGGGTAAGACGAGTGTGGTTGAACTGGTGGCATTGCAACTCGCAGGCACGCCGCTGTCCATTGAGGACTACAACGGGCGTGAGGTAACGGTGGACCTTGTGCGCGATTGGATGCGGCAGCTTGCCTATGGCAGCCTGTTTAGTTCATGGTCGGTCAAGATCGTCAATGAGCTGGACCGCTGCTCACGAGAAGCGCAGGACTTGCTGCTCACCTACCTTGACCGATTGCCGCCGGGTCGGGCGTTCCTCGGCACGAGCAACCTGCAATTGGACCTGCTCACCGAGCGGTTCCAGACGCGGTTCCAAGCCATCAAGCTGCTGCCACCGACCACGGAGGAACTGGCGGCGTTCCTGAGCGCCCATTGGGCCGTGCCTTCCGTCACCGCGAACCAAATCGCCGTGGGCAGCGGCGGCTGCGTGCGAGCCGCGCTCGCCGATCTCGAATCCTACCTCGACCACACCCCATGAAACACATCCAACGAATGATTGATCAGTTTGCGAAGGGATTTTACAGATGGATCAGGGATAAACCTTGCTCCACGTGTGTAGGAGTGTATTCCCATGCGCATGGCGCGAAGATTGGCGAAACCTGCTAATGTAAAAAAACTGGATGGCGCGCTACTTGGCGGCAATACAGCTTGCTTGCCAGTGAAGACGAGCCTGCGCTTTGACGCGTTTACTCTCAAGCTTATTGCCATCACGGCGATGGCTGTGGATCACATCGGCGCGTTGATTTACCCAGAGGCTCTCTGGCTGCGGGTCGTGGGTCGATTTGCGATGCCGATCATCGCGTTTCTACTGGTGGAGGGTTATCACCAAACGCGGCACCTCGGACGATACTTGCTGCGTTTGCTGGTCTTTGCGGTGTTGGCCCAGCCAGTTTATCGGTTGGTATTTCCGCACGGACTCAATGTATTTTTTGATCTACTGGCGGGCCTGTGCGTGATCTGGGCGGCCGAGCGAATTCACTCGCGCTGGCTCTTGGCTGGACTGCTGCTGGCGGTTGGTGCCGCTGGTTTTTATGTCACCTTGGACTGGTGGCATCTGGGGGTGTGGATGATTTTTGTGTTTCATGCCACCCGCGGACGCTTTGGCTGGACGGTTGGTGCGCTGGGCGGATTATTGCTGGCGAACGCTGGTCTTTTTGCGGTCGTCAGCGCGAGGACTGGGGACCCTGGCTACCAGTTGATCAATTTCATCAATCTCGGCTGCATGTTGGCTCTTCCTCTCTTGAGCCGATACAATGGGCAAAGGGGGCGTGACTGCCGCTACCTTTTCTACACATTCTACCCAGGCCATTTGCTGCTGATTTATGGGATTCGGCCCTTGTTGGAGTGCTTAGGGTTTGGGTTTTAGTTCAGAACTAGGCCAGTCGGGTGATCACCTGGATTTGGCGACCACCTCTGCCCGGCGTAACTTGTCGCGCGTTTGCAATGTCTTGGGGTGGTTCAGCCCATAGCAGACTTGGCAAATGCTCAGCGACCGTTGCAGTGCTTCGGACGCCTCCGTGGCGTATTTTGAGCGCGTTTCTCGCGGCATGTTAGGCGTTGTCTTGATCCGCTCATTCAGTGACTGGGCGAAGGCTTCCAGATAATTGGCTAGGGGCGGGTAGTCGGGCAAAGTCGCGGTGGCCATTTCGACCAAGGTCCGCGCATAGGTTTCCTTGGCTGGATAGTCTTTGAGCACCGAGCAGCAGTTGATCAGTGGCAGGTAGCAGTTGAAGACGAGGGCGTGAGAAGCAGGAAGTCGGGTAAGTGCCGATTGCAACAGCGACTCGAAGGCGGCGCGGATCGGAGTTGCCGCACCGCCCATTAGTCCACGGGAATACAGGAGCATCGCCTCTTGTAAGCGATCCTGCAGGGGCTTGAGGTGGTTGTCGATGAGGTGACCGTAAGTGCAGCGCGCGTTACAGACCGAGCACGCCCATTTGGCGGAGCGATCCGCCAACCGATCGGTAAGCACGTCGCATGGGTGCAGCAGGCCGGGACAGCCCTTTGTCTGGTCGCAGAGCACAGCTGAGACCAAGGGTTCGGCACTGATGAGGCGAGCTTCCTCCTCGCTGGCCGGGCTTAGAGTGCAGCGCCGACAACGGCATTCAAACGACTTGGTCGCGTGGAGTTCTGCCCGTCGCTCGTCGCGTGTCGCGTAGAGTTCGGTGTAATTGACGCAAAGCTCTTCGCCCTCACGCACCGAGCGCAGGAGGCGGAATACCAACTGCGGCCCCTCATTGGTGTAGGTGCAGTTAGGCAGGCACGAGTGATTGAAAATGGAGCAAAGCGGGAAGAGGCCGAAGCCCATGGATTCGTTGGCGGCATTCGTGTGATTGAGGCCGTGCGAGTTGGAATTGATCTGTGAGGCCCACCTCAGGAAGAGGTCGAGTGGAGGGCGTATTTCCTCTGGCAGTCGGTCGCAAATGGATGACGCCAACGCACGCAAGGAGCGTCGCGATTCGGAATTCAATGCCCCAGTATGGACGAGCATTTGAGAGAAAGCCTCGGGCCCGGCCTCGAAGGTGAGGGGGGCGGAATGGAGTGCCTCTCGATCCGGCGGCTCCATGTTTTGCTGTAAGCTGGCTGCACGCTTTGCGACCAGCGCGAGAAAAGCGCGCACTAAGTCTGGAGGACAATGATGGCGGGCGGCGAGCAATGGCGCGTCGCGGAGTATCGCGCAGATGGGCTGGTGCAGGAGAGCCTGCTCGTCGCGGCACTTTGCTGAGCAGTAATGGGTTTGCCCGTTGCAACCCTCGCAATCCACCCGACGCGATAGGGATGGATGGGCAGCGGCGAAGTCGAGAGCGCACGAGTGACAGACAAACTCGCTGCACAGATCGGTTGGAATCCAGATGTAGCTGGTCTCTCGCAGTAAGATGGTGCCGGGCGGCTTTCCCACGAGTGCATGGGTGGCAATCGCGTGTCGTCCCAATGCTGCGGTGTGGTTGATCTGGAATAGAAACTCCGGAGAAGCGGCAACGCGTGACGTGAGAACATCAGCCAGGGTATTGGTTCTCTGCGCGCCAGACTGAAGCACCTGACCAAGCGCAGCGCGAAGCAGGTGTATCAAAGAGAGTGACATGGTGCGGTAGTCAGGTGGTGTCTGCGATTACCGCTTCAGGCCACGGTCCAGTTTCTGAGGCCGCATCATGGCGGAGGAATCATGGTGACCGTTATCGCATAAGAGTTCACGCTGCCGCAATTGTTACTCACACGGACCCAATAAACGCCGTCCGAAGTCAACGGGGCCGTAGTGAATGATGCACCGGTAGCATTAACGACGGGGTTGCTGATGTCGCCAGCTAGCCCAGCATACCATTGGTAAATCAGCGCGGTGCCTGTAGCTGTGACCGAGATGCTGGCCGTTTCTCCGCTGTTGATTGAGACGGAGGTTGGTTGAACCGTGATTTTCGGGATATTGATTACTTCGATCTTTTGTCTGAAGAAGCCGGTATTGCTGTTATTCGGCAAGATGGTTTTGCCATCCGCACTTAGCATGGCTGGGGTGATCGGCACCTCCTGCCAGGTGATGAAGTCGGTGGTTTTTTCGAGGGAAAGCTGGATGACACTCTGGGGAATTAATACAAGGTGGAGCGTCGATTCCGGCTGGATACCGTAATCTGCGAGGGTGCGACCGTCCTGCAACTGCGTGCCAGCAAAAATGAGGCGCTGCTGATCGGGTGGGATTCCCTCCTTGTCCTCGATCTTTTGCTTCACATTTTCGATAGAATCGCTGGCTTCCACGTCGAGCGTGATTGTCTTTCCTGTCAATGTTTTGACGAAGATTTGCATGCCAGAGGCATTGGACTTGGGGGAAATGGATAGTCCGAGAAACAAAGAAAGAAGCCAAATCAGCGTTTTATTGATTGCAAGGAAATTGCTTTCGAGGGGACGGCCCTTGAATGTGATCTTTGGCATAGAGTTGAGGGTATCTATGGGCGAAGAAGCAGGCAAGGGCAAAGGTTGCACAAGAGGCAGTTTGGCGAGGGAGAACTGAGGGAAGAGTGAAGGGTTTTGGTTCATCTGGGAAGTTGGTGCGGGAATCAGGGCCCAGTGTGTGAGGCTGCGACCGCCCTCGCGGCACTGATTCGTGATATGAATGACAAGAAGCTGCTCGAATAAAGGAATTGCGCGACTTCGCCGACTAGTTGGATTTGAACCTTTTGCATCATGTATTTATGGCCGTGTGCGAGCGCCAATATGGTGTCGCAAACGGCGCGACAACGGAGGGCAAGGTGACGAGGCAAGGAGACGGCCCGCAAGGGCAATGAACCTGAACCCACCTACCCATGAGCAAGAAAGACATGATCGAACAATTGCGCCATCGCCTTGCCAGCAACGACCGCTGGGCATTGCGCGCCCTGATGCGCATCTACCAGAACCAGACCGCCGACGAGCAATGCCGTGAAACCACCATCGAGCGCAACGGCATCGGGTTCACCGGACCTGATGCTGAAATTCTGACCAGCTTCGCTCGTCAGTATCAGCGACGCGGTGGCCTGAGTGAACGGCAGATGATCATCCTGCGCCGCCGCATCCAAGCCTATGCGCGGCAGATCCTGCAGTGCAGCGAAACCGCGCGCCTTAAAGCCGCCTTTTCAGGTAACAGTCATACGCAGTCTGCGGATAGCTGATTCCGGCAACCCAAATCCAAACCCAATACCACCATGCCCAAAGCCAGACCCCAAACTCAGAATGATCCTGCGATCATCGCCACCAAAGAGCCTTATCATGTGCGCATGTTCATCAACGACCGCCAGTGCGGTAACAACCAGACCTTCATCGACTGGTATGCTGATGACGAGGACGCAATCACCGATGCTCGAGCCTACTTCACCAGCCAAGGCTACCAAGTTGGTGAGGTGACGGTCTCATTCGGCGAAGTGCGACCCGCCAACAGCTTCGTTCCCGCCCTGCATGGCTTCATCCTCACCGTGCGCCTGATCAATGCCTCCTCGCAGCCATGAACCTTGACGCCCTTTTCGCTTGGATCGCCGTGGCCGCCTGGATGGCTGCCGCGCTGATCCTTGGCTGAATCATCCGCCGTCTGCGGACTCCACCCAAACCCAAACTGCTACCACCATGCTCAACCCACCCACCCGATTCCCCTACGTTCTCATTGGCTCGCCGTCCGTGCGCCACATTCCAATCCATGACCGAATGGATGGTTGCGCCATCCTCTGGGCCTGCGCGAAAGCGCGTTCGTTCATCCCAGCCAAGCTGGTCACCGCTGCTCCGCAGCCTCACTGCAATCAACACATGCGCGATCAACCCCTGCCTGATCCGAAGCGCTTCAACAGCCTGCGTGAACGCATCGGCTACTGGGAGAGTGTGTTGGAGTTGGATGATCCGGAAGTTCAACTCGGCGCAGCTGTGTGCGCTGCCCTCAACACTTATCTCCATCTGATGGGAGAGAACCATCTGGCGACCAAGCCCAAAGAGTTCATCCGCGTCATCACTGACTCCGCCCGCGAATGGGCGGAGGAATGCTTTCAATAACCCAAACCAGTTACCACCATGCCCACGACCACCCTGACCCAACAAAGCTCCGAAGTCGAGCTGCCACCTGACGCAGTCACCGTCGAAGACCACCGTAACCCGCGTCGCCGCAGGAGGGATCGCGATGAAGAGGAACCGCCCCCTGATGTGGGCGTGCTGGTGCAGCCGGAGCCTCGTCATGACCTCGACAAGCTGATCCTGCATCCTGAGATGAAGACCGACATCCACTCCGGCCTGCGAGCGCTGGAGATCCGCGCTGATCTCGACCGCATCTGGAACCTGAGCAGCATCCAGCCGCAGCAGGGTCGCTGCATCCTGAACTTCTACGGTCCACCCGGCACCGGCAAGACGCGCGCAGCTCTCGGCATCGCGCTGCGTCTCGGCAAGCCGCTCTACCAAGTGGATTACAGCGCGGTCATTTCCAAATACCTTGGTGACACCGCCAAGCACATCAAAGCCGCCTTTGCTGCTGCCCGTGAGCACGACGCGGTGTTGTTCTTCGATGAAGCCGACAGCCTGCTCTCCAAGCGAGTATCAACCGGCGAGTCCTGCTCCACCAGCATCAACCAGAACCGCAACTGCCTGATGCAGGAATTGGATCGGTTCGATGGCGTGGTGATCGTCACGACGAACCTGTTTGAAAACTACGACCCCGCGCTGCTGCGGCGCATCCAGCGCCACATCAAGTTCCGCGTTCCAGACGCCTCCATGCGCCGGGAGCTGTTCGCCTTTCACTTACCCAACCCAGATCGGGTGCAGGCTGATTACGCGATTCTCGCGGAGCTATCGAAGGGACTCAGTGGTGGGGACATCCTGAATGTGTGCGTGAATGCGATTCATGCGGGCAGCACGGATGCAGACACGTCGAAGTGGCGGGTAACGCAGGCGATACTGGAGCGAGAGATTGCGAAGGCGAAGAAGGCCAAGGCCGAACATGCAGGAGAGAAGGGCAAGAGTCGGCGGAGGATCGGGTTTCAGCCGAGTTGATCAAAGACGATGTTGCCTTTGATAGGGCCGTGCCGAGTTCACTATTTAGCTTAGCCGAGTAATCGATCGGACACGAAGTAGAAAATCACCATTGGGGCTATATGAACAGGCTCACACTTCTATTGCAAGGAACTCCCGATTCAATTCTCATGCTATTGCGGTGGTAGCTTCCTTGCTTGTTTGAGCAAGACCGGGTGCTTCGCGGCCAAGTGCTTTGGCTTCTCGGCCATTTCATCGTCTTCGAACTTCGTGATGATCTTGTTGTGCTGCAAAATCTGTGAAATCTCCTCTGGCTTGAGAGATTCCCCCTTCTTGCTGCAAAAAATTCGATAGACCGCCAACCGGGAAAAAGGATCTTCACCACTCCATATCCCGCAGAGCACTTGTTTCCGAGATCCTTCGCCTATGCAAGCCAGATGCGAAAACGTGGCCACAAACGCATCTGCTCGATTCTTGTGCGCAGCGAGAATCGCGAATGACTTGTTTCGAACCAGGCAAGCTTGCACCACAAAAACCCCATGCTTTTCATTCTTGATCGAACCTGTGAACCAGACCCAATTCGAATCTGGTCCTTCGACTCGTTCCAATTTGATGGTCTCAGGATGCCATTGCGTTTTCCCATCCTCTGGAGTGCGGGCGTGATCAATAAAATAACCAAACTCCAGATCCTCATAAAAGGATGGGTCATGGGGTAGACTTGCCACGTTCGTCGCTACAATGACCTGCTGGGGGCTCATTCCTAGCTTTTCAGCCACCTTCTTAATGGTGTCTAGCTTCACTGGTTTTCCAGCAATCAGTGCTTTCCTAGTTTGACTGGTGACACCCCAAAAAGCGTCAATAGCTTTGGGCGGCCAATTCAACAAGGCGAGCTTTTCATAGTGCTTTTTGAATGCGGCGGCGTTGGGCGTGACGGTAGACATGGCAAGCAAAAAAACGCAAATCAACAAGGATTCAGATTTAACGGGCGGTCTTCGCCGAACCACGCCCAGTCGATTTGAATCAAGCTCTATTCCTGAGTTATTTAATGCCAAAGGGCGTCCCAATCAACATCATGCATACCTTCAATTGTATCCCACCTTCGCTGTCAGGCTTTCCACTGTCATCGGCCTTTAGCTCCTCATCTCTCCGCCTTCTTCCCACTCCAGAGGACATGGTAGCTTACCTCGACAAGTTCATCGTCGGACAACAGCATGCCAAGTGGGCCATTTCCAGGGCCGTCTATAACCATTACCTCGCCCTATCCCTGCGGGAAACCGAACACCTTGATCTCGGGAGTCATCATGTTCTTTTGCTCGGCCCCACCGGCTGCGGCAAATCTTACCTGGCAAGCAAACTCGGCCAGTTTCTCGGTGTCCCCGTCGCCTTCACCTCGGCCGCCGGGTTGGTCGAGGCTGGCTACAAGGGCAATAGCGTGGAAACCCTCGTGCGCTCTCTTTTGGATGCTGCGGGTGGTGATCCGAAATCCGCCGAACGCGGCATTATCTTCATCGACGAAATCGACAAGGTTCGCCGCGCGGACGATATCGGTCGCGATGTAAGTGGTGAAGGCGTTCAGCAGGCCCTGCTGACCCTCCTGGACGGGCGCATCAGCAAGGGCAGCGAAAGCTATGATCATGCCGCAATCGACACCAGCAAGGTCTTGTTTATCTGCGCCGGTGCCTTTGTGAAGCTGCCCGAGATCGTGAACAAGCGAATCGGTTGCCACAGCCTGCGTAGAGTAGGTTTCCTGGAACAAGCGCGCTCTGAAGCCCTGGGCCAGCAGGCTCGCCCAGTCTTTGAATCCCTCTGCAAGGCCACCACTGAGGACTTCGACAAGTTCGGCATGATCCCCGAACTCATCGGCCGGTTCGGCTCTTTGGCTGTGTTGCAAGAACTTGGCATCGATGACTATTCACACATTCTTTCTGATGCCACTCAGAACGGCCCTTGGCAGCGGCATCAGGCTATCGCACGCGCTCACGGTATCAAGCTTGAAATCACCAGGCCGGCGATTGAGGATTTGGCCGCTCGCGCTGCCGACCTAGGCACCGGGGCCCGGGGACTCCAGCGTCTGCTAGCCGAGGCCTTGAACCGCCTTGATCAGAGTTGGCCATGTCTCGCCGACCAGGACGTCACCAAGGTCATCATCGACTTGGATTGCATCACCAACAACGCCAGCCCGAAATTGATCCGAGGCAAAAGTCGCGGCCCCGTTCGCCATGACGAAGAGTTGCGTCGGCTCGCCTTCGCCGGAGTTTCCACGGTTTTACGAGTGGGAGATATCCCGGTCAACTGCATCAGCAACACAGGCGGCTGGAGCGAGGATCGGGTTCAAGCACGACTCGATCAAGTGCTGGCAGCCCTAGACTGGGAAAACACCACCGGAAGTGCCCGCAAGTGGTGGGAGGCGTTCATTTATGAAAACCAACAGCGCAAGCCGCTGGTCCTGCTCCTGGCCGAAGAACTCGCCGTTCGCAAGGCCACCATCACCGAGTTCTTCCTCTGCTATGTGTATAGCAACACGGACAACATCCAGGCGAATCTGCATTACCTCGACTACACACGCCTGAAGAATGAGGAGGAAAAGAAACGCCGAGAGGCCTTGCAAAAGGCCGAGCATGATCGTCTGCTTCAGGCGGAGGAAAAGCGCAAACACGACCTTCCCCTTGGCCAAGGCATCATGCCCATCGAAAACCTTGCCCCCCCCTCCAGCGAAAGCGAGATGCATTGCTCAATGGATGAGAACCCGTTCACGGACGACCAGGACGAGCCTTGGGACGATCTCGATGACGATCCAGCGCACTCCGATATCCCCTTCTGACCCCGTGCCGGACATTCCCACCTCCCGGATGGGGAGGTGGGTTGCCGGCGGTATCGACTTCCTTTTCAACCTCATCTTCAGCCCTTATTCTTTTATGGTTTCTTACCCCTCTAAAGCTGGACTCGTCGACAGTGACCGCCTTCGTGACTTATTTACTCCGCAACAGATCGATTGGCTGGTGCATCTGGCCTACTTCGCCCTTCAACAGGAGGCATTCCAGTTCGCCCCAAAGCAGTTCCAGATCACCGATGAAGAACTCCTCGAGTTCTACTACCGCGTCGGCTCCGCGCTCGGAATTGAGCCGGACCGCTGAGGCAGTGGTGGAGACTCCATGGCCGGCTGGAGGCCGCACTACTGATCGGCTGTGAATCCGTGCCGGTGGATGAGCAGGACTATGCCAGCGAAGCCGAGGAACTTGCTGATCTGCTCGCGGACAACCGCCTCGCCGAACTGGCGGAACTCGATGAAGGAGATCTGAAGCGGCTGCTCAAATCCATCCAGGAAAGCGATCCCTCCTTTGATCTCGAACTCACCGGCTTTGCCGAAGATGAGATCCGCAAACTGTTCGACGCCGAAGACCCCACCGAGGAGATGGAAACTATCCCGCGCATGGAGTGCCAGGCGTTCGAGCACCACGACTACCTCGTCTTCATGTTCCATGACCTGCGCGACTGGATGCAGGTGCTGCAGCTCATGGGCGTGCGCGAGGTGGATTACTCGATCACACGAACCACCAAAAAACTCGGCATCGGCCGTGTCCTCTATGGAAAACGCCTCCTCGATCTCTGCAAACGGGCCGCTCTGGCCGGAACTC
>NZ_JBILYB010000320.1:0-2785 GCF_044378005.1 Prosthecobacter sp. | reverse complement strand
GACTCCACCGTGGCCTGCTCACCGGGAGGGAGCGTGTTCACCGCGTCCACCACCGCCTGCGCAAAGGGCGTGCCGTCCGTGCCATTGCTGCCATCCAGACCTTGAGGGATGCCAAAGGTCAGATGCACGGTGCTGCCATCGAAGGTGGACTCCACCGTGGCCTGCTCACCGGCAGGCAGCGTGTTCACCGCATCCACCGTCAAATCCGCAAAAGGCGGACCGGCATCCCCAGGGCTGCCATCCGCCCCTGCCGGAATGCCAAAGGTAAAGTGCAGCGTGCCACCGCTGACCCCGAGCGTCACCGTCGCCGTTTCCCCCGGCGGCAGCGTGTTCACGCCGTCCACCGTGGCACTGCCGACGGATTGAATGGCGTCGATGAGGTCTTTGAGGCCGTTGAACTGCGCCCGCATCGGCGCGGACTCGATCAAGGCGTTCGTGGCTGGGTAAGTGGGATCGAACATGAGTTTGCGGTTGTTTGCGATGGTTGACGGTGGTTGACGATGGTTGACGGTCGTTGGCCGTAGCAGCGGCCGTGAGTCCGTCTCCGGGTTCGTCCTCGTCCTCGTTGATTCGCTTCTCTCACCCCTTGGGCTGCCTGCGGCAGTCTGTCTCGCTTCGCTCGGCTCTCGAACTCATCCTCGATCAGGACGCATGAGGCACCGCGGCAGGCACCTAGCTTTCGTGCAGCAGGCTTGTCATGGCCTTGGATGTTTGGGCTGTTACAATGACGAAGAATCGAGGACGAGTAGGATTGAGCGATGGCCCGGCAAACCACCGCCCAGGTAGGGCGGCTGGTCCCCCAGCCGCCGGGATTGGCGGCGCGTTGAGGACAACGCGCCCTACCTTTCCGGCGCTCACGGCGCTCGCTCCGTCGTCTCGCTCGTCCAGGTGCCCGGACCGGCGCTGCCGATGGCACGCACGCGGAAGCCGTAGAGCAGGCCCGGCGTCAGGTCGGTCACCAGGATCTTCGACGTGGTGCTGGACTTGACGGCTCCCCAGGGTGCTCCTGGCGTGTCGTGCGGGCGGCACTGCCATTCGTAGCTGCTCGCGCCCTTCACCTTGTCACAGCGCAGCTCGATCTCTCCCTCGTCCTCCGTGGCCAGGGCGCGCAGATCGCCGGGCGCGGGCAGCGACCCGATCGGCGCACCGCTGCTGCGCAGCGGGAAGCCGGTGCTTTGCAGCGCGGCCAGATCGCTCGGCGTCACCGCCTCGCAGTTGTTCGCCCGCGCGGTGATCACCGTGTCCCAGACCAGCACCTTGGCATCGCGGAGCTGGATCTTCTCCTTCCAGGCGATCTCCGCCGCATCCACCGCCGCCTCGGCGGCGGCCAGATCGTCCTGCGCCGTCTGCACCTGCGCATCCGTCGGCACGCGGGTGGCGGCGGGATAGTTCGTGTTGCCGGTCATCGCGGCGATGTGGGCCGCGCCCAGCGCCAGCTTGTCATTGGGCTTCTTGCGGTTGAGTTCCAGTTTGAATTTCGTCATGGTCTTGCTCCTCACGTTGGGTTGGTAGGGAGACGGAGCCGGCCCCGAGTCGAATCGCAGCCCTTGGTCCATGCGGAGGGGCGGGCTGGAGTCGTAGCGGAGGGACATAGCGGCGGCGTCTTGCGGCTGGAATCCAATCACAGACACCGCGCCGGATCATCGTCAGTGGCCTGAACGTCTCGTGTTTTTCCCGCGCTGTGATTTCAGCCCACGATTGGGCGGCCGGTCCTCGGGATGATTCATGAGGTAGTCCAGGCGTGCCACCACCTCCACCACGCTCATGCGCAGCGCCCGGCACACGCGAAACACCGTCGTGATTTTTTCATCCGTCAGCCCGTGCTCGATTTGATACATTTCCGTGCGGGAAAGCCCCGCCCACGCCGCCGCTTCCGCCTGGCTCATCTTCAGCTCGTTGCGCCGTGCGTTCACCAGCTCTCCCAGCAGCTTCAAATGCTCCCGCATCATCGCGTCCAGATGCGCTTGGTGGCCGGGCGGAGGCCGATTCATGCCAGGGCTTGGAGAGAACATAAAACCAACCGTGGTGGTGCGGTCGAGTGAACAATCATCCTAATCCTGAACCGCAAGGCCGAAGATTTCAATCTTATTTTCATCACATTCCCCCCTCATGGGCCTTGCTCCAATCCCGCAGATGCCTGTCGGATCACTCATCCGGCATCAGCAGCGGGCTGGCGGCACACACCCGGTGCCATCACAGACACCCTTCTGTTGCCTCACATGCCCCCTTCTGTCAGCTCACAGACACCCTTCTGTTGGCTCACAGACACCCTTCTGTTAGCTCACAGACACCCTTCTGTTAGCTCACAGACACCCTTCACCTCCAGCCTCAAGAATCAAGCTGCCAGCATCCGGCATTCCTTGCCATCCGATTCATCCGCCGCTTTGATCGTGTTTCACTCATAGGAAATTCCCGAAAATGCCGACCATTTACGATAACATCACCACGCCCTTCCTGGAGAACGACCAGGGCAATGGCCTTCGTGATGCTCTTAAGCTGGCTCTTCGCGGAGATTTCTGCGTGGGGTACTTCAATCTGCGTGGCTGGCGTTCGATTGATGACGTGGTTGAAAGCTGGCCACAAAACGGTTCTCCTCCATGCCGCTTGTTAGTCGGGATGACCATGTCACCGGATGAGGAGTTACGTCTGCTTCTCGCTTCCGGCTCAGATCATTCCAAGCTAGGCCGTGTTTGAAAACCTGTCGATTGGCAAAGTTGAAGGGGTGGTGTAAATAAGGCGACCGATGAAAACACAACGCTTCGCATGGTGGGGGCCGCTCAAAGAG
>NZ_JBILYB010000245.1:0-5232 GCF_044378005.1 Prosthecobacter sp. | reverse complement strand
CCAATGGCATCGAGCAACGCGGTGCTGCCGCGTGGCGTGTAGGTGGCAGCAGTGAGCTGGGGCACGTCCTGGATGGGCTTGGCAGAGACATGGACTTCGTAGGCGTCATCAAACTGGATGAGCGTGAGGCGTGCGTCGCCAGGGACATCGAGTTGGGACTTGATGAAGTCATTGAAGGCTGCGACGGCGGGTTCTTGCATGGGCTGCATAGAGCCCGAGCGGTCGAGGATGTAAGCGATTTCGGTGAGGTGTGGGTTCATGATCACCCCGAATTTCTCATAGGGGGTGGGACATTCGCAGGGTGACAGCCAAACTTTATGGATTATTCTTCATTAAGATGTCCAAAGTATTCTCCACTAGAAGCTCGCGCTCCAACGCAGTCCAAGCGCCCCCACCTCTTCGTTCAGGAGCCAGCCGCCCGGCTATGTGGCGTGTGCTGGAGATTCACAAGATCATCCGCACTGGCAAACATCCCAACTGCTCCACTCTCGCAAAGGAGATCGAGGTAACACCGAAGACGATTCAGCGGGACATCAGCTTCATGCGTGACCAGCTCGGGCTGCCGCTGGAATACCATTCGATCAAGCACGGCTACTTTTACACGCAGGAGGTACATGAGTTCCCCATGCTGCATCTCTCGCGCAATGACCTAGTGGCCCTGTTTCTGGCACGTCATGCTTTGGAACCGCTGCGTGGCACAAAGCTTGAGCGCATGCTGAGCGAGAGCTTCAGCAAGATCGCTGAAGCGTGCCCCGGCGAGATTTCCATTGAGTGGCATGAGTTGGATGAGGCGTTCTCAGTGAAGACCTCGGGCGTGCTGGCGGCCGATGTGACGCTGTTTGGCGACCTGCTGGATGCGGTGCGGGCCTGTCGCGAAGTGAGCTTTGATTACCACAAGCTCACCGGCAGCAAGCCGGAGCAGCGCACGGTTCACCCCTATCATGTGGGGCAGATCGAGCACGGTTGGTATCTGCTGGCCTACGACCCGGCACGCAAAGCGGTGCGCACCTTTGCCCTGCAACGGATCACGAACCTAACGATGCTGAAGACAAAGTTCGTGCGTGACCCACGATTCAATGCACGAGATCATCTGGGCGGAGGGTTTGGCGTCTGGAGCTACCAGGGCGAAGAGAAGCACAAACACGAGGTTCACATCCGCTTTGAAGGCTACGCGGCCCGCATCGTTGGGGAGCGTCAGTGGCACCTGACCCAAGCGATCCGAAAGCTCAAAGCCGACGGCAGTGTGATCGAGTTTCAGGCGGACCTTTCCGGCCTGGAGGAAATCACCCGCTGGGTGCTGAGCTGGGGCAGCAAAGCGAAGGTGCTGGGACCACCGGAACTCAAGAAGCGGGTGAGGGAGGAGTTGGCAAAGGCTGCGCTGCTAAACGGTTGAAGGCAGCAGTGATCACTGCCGCAACGCTTTCGCAATCTGCTTGATGACGGATTCCTCAATGCCACGACGGCGCATCTGGCGGTTGTTCCAGTGCAGCACTAGGGAACGACCGTAATCCTGCATGGGAGCAAATTCGCAGGTGACGACATCCTTCTCGGAAAGTCCGTGCGTGCCAAAGGAGGGCAGCAGCCCCGCACAAACGCCCTGCACGATCAACTCGCGCACTTGCAGCATCGAGTCACACTCGACCACCTGATGAAACTCTCCCAATGCATTGGTCATGGCAGCACGAAACGTCGCATCCAACTGACCGCCGCCGCCATTCGCGGCGAAGGGCAGTGAACGCCACACAGATGGATCTGCGAGCGATGACTTCGGCTTACTACCCAACAGTTTGCGGGAGGCACACAAAGTGAACGCCAGCCGCATCCGCAGCGACAGGCTCGACTTGAGCAGCAACTCCTCCGAGATGGCGTCCTCGCGGACAATGGCAAAGTCCAGCTGTCCATCACGAATGCTCGCGACAAGTTCGCTGCTGCGCTGCGAGGAGAGCCGCAGAGCGGCGTCGCCAAGAGCACTGCGAATTCCACCAACACAGGGAATGATGAGCCATTCAAGGATACTTGCGCCGGCTCCTATAGAGAAGGTCCTACGCTGGCCGATCTGCACCTTTTGGAACTCATTCAAATCATCAAACTGCGCGCGAGCGATCAACTTTAGTCGCTCGCCGGCTTCCGAGAGCGCCAGTGTCTTCCCACGTCGCACGGTGAGTTCAGTAGAGAAGTATTCTTCCAGTTCCCCAATCTGCCTGCTGATGAGCGCCTGACGGGCAAGATTGCCAGGAGCGACCTTGGCGATGGAGCCATGTTCCGCGAAGGCTAGAAAGTTGCGCAAACGGTCCAGAGAGAGACCATTCAGAGGAGGGAGGGAATCTTTCATACTTACCATGGAGACATATATACCTTGTTTTGCCCCAAGGTCGATGAGTTTGATTCAGGCTATGATGTCAGTGCCATGAAACACAAAAACTACGACCTGATCGGCGACATCCACGGACACCACGACAAACTCACCACCCTGCTGCACAAGCTCGGTTATCTACCCCACGACGGCAGCTTCCATCACCCCGAAGGCCGAAAGGTCATCTTCCTCGGCGACTACATCGACCGAGGCCCCAAAATTCGCGAGGTGCTCCACACCGTGCGTGCCATGGTCGATGCTGGCAATGCGCTGGCCATCATGGGCAATCACGAGTTCAACGCGGTCCTCTACCAGACGCCTGATGGCAAAGGCGGCTGGCTGCGGAAGCGGATTGAGAAGAACGTGAAAGGCCACGCCGCAACGCTGGCTGCCTTCGCCGGGAAGGATGCTGAATGGGCGGAGTGGATCGAATGGTTCAAGCACCTGCCCATGCACCTCGACTTGGAAGAATTGCGTGCTGTCCACGCCGCTTGGGATGCCCGCCACGTCGAGATGTTGAGCGGCACTCCACTGCTGGATGACCGCTTCCTGCATGCTGCCGCCACCAAGGGCACCCGCGAATACGCCGCTGTGGAGATCATCTTGAAAGGGCCGGAGATGGAACTTCCCGAAGGCGTGTTCTTTGAGGACAAGGAGAAGAACAAACGCAGGAACGTGCGCGTGCGCTGGTGGAAGTTGGAGGAGGGCGCGGCAATCGGCGACATCGTGATGCCGGAGCCGATGGTGGAACTCAAGGTCAGGCTGGAAGAAGCGATGCTGAACGACCTGCCGAATTACGGCCCCGATGAACCGCCCGTATTCTTCGGCCACTACTGGCTGCCCGCTCACTGGGAACGGGCACCGATGGCCCCGAACATCGCCAGCCTCGACTTCAGCGCCGCCTTTGAGAGCAATCCCCTCACCGCCTACCGCTGGAATGGTGAGCGCGAATTAACTCCCCTGAACTTTGTCACCGCCACAGCCTGAGCCATATGACGACTCACACAGAACCAACCGTCGTGGAAAATGATCACACTCGGAAGTCACGAGTCCTGATGAGACAACTGATGGTCCTCAGTGATGCCGCCACCGATCCAGAAGTGCGCGCTGAACTTCAGGAGGAAATGAACTGCGTCGGAATGTCATGGCAGCTCCGCCAGATGTTTGATGAAGAGGAGGAATCACCTCCGCAGACTAAGCCTCAGGCGAACGCCACAGCGCTCCAGTCGTGAGCCATATCAGCTCAATGCACTTCGACTCCCACGCCAACTTCCCACCCATGAAACACCCTCCCCAACTCCATACCTTCGCCCATGCAGCCCGTGAGTGCGCTATGCAGATGATGCTCAACGCCACCTACATTCAACGCGAACTGCCTTCCATCGAAGCGCCTCCAGAGATCAGGACAAAAATTGAAGCAGTGTGCGAATCATTCATTGGCACCAAACATGATGTGATCACCGAACTCTTTGAACTCGATGAGCAGTCCCAGGCCGGAGCTTCCTTGGAGAACCTCTCTGAGAAAATGAACCGCGTCGAACGCTGGTTAAGTGAACCCATCCAGGAAATGCACGAACTCATGACGCAACTTCAGGCCATGGTCCAAACGGATAGCCGTTACGCTTTGATGTTCTTCCTCCTCGTCGAGTCAGCCACGAACATTCTTAACGCCTTCAATACTGTGAGCGTGGTGGCGGATGCCGCTCAGAACTAAGTCAGGTCTCTGGTTCCAAATCCGCACGTTTCGCAAACTGCGTGATGGGTTTCAGGCTGCGGCGATGGTCGCAATGGCTCACGAACAGCGTGCCGCTGCTCACATAGAATATCGCGTCCTGCTTGAATCGGGCTCCGATTTTGCAGGCCTCCTCGAACTCCAACGCAGCGGCATACCCCGGCTCTGCGTGCTGAGTCACTGGTGAATATCCAGTGATCGTTCCGATGAGTTGCCCACCCTTATCAAGTTCTGCGCGAAGAGCCTCATTGGCAGTATTGTTGTCTTCTGGCGTCCATACCTCGGCCGTGGTGGCGTGAGCCGTGATGATGGCGAATGAGTCAGGCAGTTCGGCGAGCGGCAGGCCGAGTTTGAAGCGCGTGTCGAAATAGACCGGGGTCATAGAATCAACGTCAGATCACAAGGTTGGCTCACGATTCCACCGAATCAACTAAAGCGTCCATTCGCTCTTCGACCTCGGCGGCGAGGGCATCAAGCACGTCATGCTGCTCTTCCTGCGTGAGCGTGGCAAGGATGTGATCGAGCAGCGTTGTAGTGGAGCGGATGAACTCGCGGGCGTTTCGTTTCATGGGCAGATTCTAACCATGTTGCCACATGGGGTGGGACATTTATGGGGGTAGCGGGAAAAAAATCGCGGCTGAGATGATTCTCCAAATCAATGCTTCCAGCTCGTCATTCCTCTTTCTAGGATCCTGAGCAAGCATCCCCTTGATGGCCCCGTGAAGATCGTCAAAAGGCTTGCCAATCCATGCGGCCGCCCCGAGTTCGATCATCTCATCTCCGAGTTCTGAGTCGGGGCCGAAGTGCGCGCTCATGGAAAGCACTGGCGCAGCGTGGTTCCTCGGGTGCTCCTTGATTTGACGGAGAAGTTCCCTGCCCACGTCGGCGCGGGGTGGTTTGCCGGAACGAGCAGGTATCCGCTCTCATTATGAGACTACAGGCGAGCCGCTTCGCAGCGTGGCGGAGCGGTTCGACGTGCCGTTCTCCACCCTCGGCAAGCGGGCGGTTCGGGAAAAATGGCAGCGTTCGGTGCCACCAAACGGGAACAACGATGGGAACAAGACTGCTGTGTTCCCTGAAATCGGGAACAAGATCGGGAACAAGCATAGGAACAGTGAGGTCTTGTTCCCAAAAAACGGGAACAGCG
>NZ_JBILYB010000319.1:0-2817 GCF_044378005.1 Prosthecobacter sp. | reverse complement strand
GCAGTTCCTTGCTGGACAACACCACCGTGGTCTTCGGCAGTGGCATGGGCAATGCAAGCGCCCACGCGAACACGAACCTGCCCGTGGTGCTCGCTGGCGGTGGCTTCAAGCACGGCCATCATCTTTTTTTCCCAAAGAATGGCCGCCAACAAACGCCGCTCTGCAATCTCTTCGTCACGCTGCTCCAGCAAATGGGCATCGAGCGCGACCAGTTCGGATCGAGCAGCGGGAACCTCAATCAATTGCTGGTGTAGTATGAAGCGCAGTCATCCAGATTTTAGGCAGGAGAATGGGGGCCGAAGAATGGCCCAGATTCTCCTGCCCCCATTCTTTTGCCTATCCGTCTTCGCTCTCATGAGCATCTCTCTCAAGGCAGCGGACACGACCCCACTCAAACCCGATGCCTTCCTCTCGCGCTACTGCCTCGACTGTCACGACGGTGATGTGCAGAAAGGTGATCGTCGGCTCGATGATTTGCCTTTGAAGGTAGGCAGAGACATCGCCATCGCGGAGCGCTGGCAGGAGGTGCTGCACCAGATTCAGCTCGGTGAGATGCCGCCTGCGAAGAAGAAGCAACCGACCGACGAAGAGCGCCGGGCTTTGCTCGCGTGGATCGAAGAGCAGCTCATGCAAGCGCAGACCTCCGCCCGCACCCGTGGCGGCAGCGTGGTGCATCGGCGACTCAGTCGCGCGGAGTATTTGCACACCGTGCAGGACCACTTTGGGTTTGCGGGCGACTTCGATCCAACCGCCAGCTTCCCCGGCGATGAGGAGTTGGAAGGCTTTCACAACATCGGCTCCGCGTTGCGCACGTCACGGCATCATTTCGAGCAGTATCTAAAGGCAGCCGATGCGGTGATTGATCACGCTTACGATCTCGCCGACGTGAACGGCAAACCCGAAGCCAAGCAATGGAAGGATAGCGCGGACAAAATGCGCGGCCTCAACGATGCCTTCGGGCTGGGTGTCATCAGTGCAGAGAAAGCGAAAGGTCCCGCCTACATTCATCTCAGCCACGGCCTGCGAAATCAGGAACTGATTTTCGATAGCAAGCTCTTCCTAAGTCGCTTGGGCGATACCGGTGTGCCGCATTCCGGTTGGTATGAAGTCGAGGTCGAAGCCATCGCCGCGAACCGTCATCATCCTTATGGCAAGGATCTCATGCTCGGAGGCCTGACACCGTATTACAAAGACCTGAAGTCCTACTATGACGAGTCGCTACCCATGCAACTTGGCATCGGCCGACAAGGCGAAGGCATGAAAGGCAATGGCTGGCGACTCATTCCGCCGAACATCATTCACGCCACCGCCCTACCAGATGATCGCTACACCACCGTCCGCGCTCGCATTTGGCTGGATCGCGGCACCGTGCCTTATATCTCCTGGATCGACGGTCCACCCAAGGGCACGCGAGGAAACTTCATCTCCACCAAGCTCTACAAATACGACCCCAGCGTGCCGAAGATCGACAAGCACGTGTGGGAAAATATCGCCCTGCGTGCCGAGCGCGACAAGCTCTACCAGCACCTCTACCAAGGCCCCGAGGTCCGCGTTCATTACTGGCAAGTCACCGGCCCCATGCGCGACGACAAAGTGCATCCTGCGCGTTCGCTGCTATTCGCGCACATCGCGCCCGACGAGAAACAAATCGAACCCGAGCGCTTGCAAACCGAACTGCTAGGCATCGCCAGCCGACTCTTTCGTCGCGACGTGAACGTTGAAGACATCGCCCCGTATGCGAGCGCCGTGCAAAAGCGTCTCGATGGCAAGACACGCTACGCCGATGCCGCGCGGCCTGTGTTTAAGGCGCTGCTTTGTTCCTCCGAATTTTTGTTTCTCACCGAGCCGGAATCAGACGCGAAGACCATCACGCCGATGCAACTCGCCACCCGCCTCTCCTACTTCCTCACAGCAGGTCCGCCTGATGACAAACTGCGCTCGCTTGCAGCCAAAGGTCCGCTTGATGCTAAAGCCATCATCACCGAAACCGACCGCCTGCTCGATTCGCCACGTGGGGATCGTTTCCTGCGCCTCTTCACAGAGCAGTGGCTCGGCTTGAACAAGCTCGGGACCATGCCGCCCTCCAAGGAAACGTTTCCTGCCTATCACATCGACCGATTGGAGCCCGCGATGCGGGAGGAAACCTGGCGCTTCATCGCCGAACTCATCCGCTCCAATAAGCCGGTCACCGCGCTCGTCGATGCCGACTTCACCTATCTCAATGCCGGACTCGCGCGGCTCTATGAACTGCCCAACGTCAGCGGCGACCACTTGCAACGCATCAGCCTGCCTGCCGATTCACCACGGCGCGGCCTGCTCGGCCAAGCCAGCATCCTTACCATCACCGCCAACGGCGTCGAGACCTCGCCTGTGAAGCGCGGTGTGTGGCTGCTGGAGAAACTCTTCGGCACACCACCCAGCCCGCCGCCGCCGGATGTGCCGCCCATCGAGCCCGACATCCGCGGAGCCACCACCATCCGGCAGCAGTTGGAGAAGCATCGCAGCGTGCAGGCTTGCGCTGATTGCCACGCCAAGATCGATCCGCTCGGCTTCGCCCTCGAAGCCTACGACCCCATCGGCCACTTCCGCAGCGCCTACCCGAACGGTGCCGCCATCGACACCACTGGCGAGTATCGCGGCCAACCCGTCAACAGCCCCGCCGACATCCGCGCCTACCTCACCAAGCACCCCGACCTCCTCGCGCAAAACCTCGCCCATCGCCTCCTCACCTACGCCCTCGGTCGCCCCCTCGGCTTCACCGACCAGCCCGCCCATCGCCGTCTGCAAGCAGACTGGAAAGCAAAAGGCTACGCACTC
>NZ_JBILYB010000318.1:0-2823 GCF_044378005.1 Prosthecobacter sp. | reverse complement strand
AAACGCTTCCTACGCGCCTTCACAAGGTCATGCTGGTGCGGGGTGTTGTTGGTTGGAACTGAGAGCCGCTCAAATGGTGCCAATCATGGATGGACAACGGTGTTCTGCGTCTCTGCCACATGGTGATCAAATCGGTGAGACACACAAGGTCACGGTGACGAGGCCGGAGGGAACCCAGCCCAGCGCTGGTCAACAAGCCACCCCTCCATGTCCATGAACACCACCGCCTCATCGCCCATCACCAAACCCATGCTCGCCGACAAATGCGAGCGACTCCATGCCCTCAGCTTCCCGCTGCTGGCCACTCCCAAGCTCGACGGTATCCGCTGCCTCAAGATCAACGGACGCGCCCTGACTCGCAGCTTCAAGCCCGTGTCCAATCGCTTCATCCGCGAGTGGATCGAGGCCAACCTGCCCGACGGCCTAGATGGCGAACTGATCGTGAAAGGCACCACCTTCAATGAAACTGCCGGTCATGTGGGCCGCGAGAGTGGTGAGCCTGACTTCACCTTCGCCGTCTTCGACTATGTGAGCGACGGCATTGATGTTCCCTATGCCTGCCGGATGCAGGAACTGGCGCGCCTGCCTGATTACGATCACGTCGATAAAGTGCTGCCGGAGGAGATGCATTCACTCGATGACCTCATGGCCTATGAAGAGCGCTGCGTGAGTGAGGGATATGAAGGCGTGATGATTCGCACGCCGGGTTCGCCCTACAAGTGTGGCCGCTCCACAGAACGCGAGGGCTACCTGCTCAAGATCAAACGCTTCGAGGACGCTGAGGCGGTGGTTCTCGACACCTACGAAGGCATGAGCAATCAAAACGCCGCCGAGAAGGATGCGTTTGGTCGCACCAAGCGCAGCATGGCGCAGTCCGGCATGATCGGGCGCGGTGAACTCGGCGGCTTTGTGGTCAGGCATGTGGAGACGGGCATCGAGTTCCGGTTGGGTTACAACCATGTCGTTGGCGGGGTGGACCGGTTGTCTCTCTGGCAGCAGCGCTCCTCTTTGCTGGGCCGCATGGTGAAGTTCATGCACCAGCCCAGCGGGGCGAAGGAAGCGCCCAGGTTCCCGAAGTTCATCGGGTTCCGCGAGCCGTGGGACCTCTCATAGGAGGTTCATCAAATGGTGATCAAAACGGTGCGACACACGCGGCCACGGTGACGAGGCCAAGGGGAAGTCCGCATGGACTTCAATCACCCGCATCCATTCCATCCTCATGAAAACTGCCGATCCTAAAGCCGCCCTGATCCAGTGGGGCATTGAACTGGAAACCCGCCTCCCGCAGACCAGCAACGTTGCTGTGGGCAATTACCACGCCGGTCATCCCGTCACCACCGGCATCACCACTGCCGGTGCCCGCAGCAACGCTCCCGCCTTCAACGCTGATACGTGGAAGGCCGAGCGCGATGGCTCCATCCGCTGCGACGCCGGGCAGATGCCCTGCGAATTCGTTTCCCCCATCCTCCACGGTGAGCGCGGCGTGGAACACCTGATCGCCTTCGTCGAATGGCTCAATGCCATCGGTGCCACGGTGGATCGCTCCTGCGGCTGCCACATCACCGTGGGCATTGAAAGTGTGATCGGCACCTCCGACACGAAAGCGGTGAGCGAGTTCATCCGCAAGCTTGCCCACATTGCCCGCTGGCACGCGCGCAGCCTCTACGGCCAGACGGGGACAGACCGTCACCTGAACCACTACAGCCATCCGCTGTATGAGCAGACCGCCGAGCACATGCTCAAAATCGTCACCTGCGAGCAGGAGCGGGTCAAAGCCGAGTGCGCCGAGCAATGCGGGCGCGGCATGGTGAACTTTAGAAAGGCGTTCAAGCGTGACCGCAACGGACGCTTCGTCGGAGTGGTGGAGTTCCGCGTCTTTGCCGGCACGGTGAACATTGAAAAAATACTGCATCACCTCGCCAGTGTGCTTGGCCTGTGCCGCCGTGCTCATGAGGTCCAATGCCTCGGCGGGTTCGGCAAGAACAAGATCCAAGCCAAGCGCACCGCCACAGCCTCCGATGGGCTGCGCTTCCTGTGGGACTATCTCGGGTGGACCGGCAGCGCGCGGCCTGTCGCCCTTGGCCTCTTCGGCAAGCTGCACTCGGAGTTCCGCCACTACCGCAAGAGCGCGCAGCGGCTCTGCCAGCAGTTCGATAGCCGCTACCCCGATGCGAACCTCTAACCCTTTGCCCTCGCTATACGCAGTCTGCGGATAGCCGGGCCAAACCCAAGAACAACGAACCTGAACCCAACTGAACCTGATATGTGTGTGATCCTGATATGTCCTCAAAATGTGCGCCCGAAGCCCGAGGTGCTGTATGCCTGTCATGAAGCCAACCCGCACGGCGCGGGCGTGGCATGGCGGGAAGGTGGCCGCGTGCGCTGGCAGAAAAACCTCAGCACTGGTGAACTCATCACTCTGCTCAAGAAGCTGGAGGGCGAAGTGGTCATCCACTTCCGCTGGGCCAGTGTGGGAGGAGTCGATGCGCGGCTGTGCCATCCGTTCCCTATCACGCCGAAGGCCAGCGTGAGCCTCTCGGGCATGGCTGAAAGTGTGCTGTTCCACAACGGCACTTGGAACGGGTATGTGGATGCCCTGATGCGGCTGGAGCAGCATCGCAAGGAGCCGCTGCCGACCTCGCCGATGAGCGACACCCGTGCGGCAGCACTGGTGGTCCACACCACCGGCCCAGAGGCGCTGCACAAGCTGCCAGGGCGCTGGGTGTGGATGAATGCGCAGGAGACGCGGCTCTATGGAGCTTGGGAGGAGTGGCGGGGGATGCAGGTGAGCAACACGCACTTCGTCCCGCGCCTGCGCGCCGC
>NZ_JBILYB010000191.1:0-9154 GCF_044378005.1 Prosthecobacter sp. | reverse complement strand
CAAAAGGCAGGTTACACGAATGCGGTCATCGGCAAATGGCACCTCATGACCGACCCCGTGGGCTACGACTACTGGAACGTGCTCCCCGGCCAGGGCGCGTATTACAACCCCGCCATGATCGACAATGGCAAGAACGTGAAGCACGAAGGCTACGTGACCGACATCGTCACCGATCTCGGCATCGACTGGCTGAAGAATCGCGACAAGACGAAGCCCTTCATGCTCATGCTCCAGCACAAGGCCCCGCATCGCGAATGGGAGCCGCCGATCCGCCACCTGGGTCATGACAACGACCGCGTCTATGAAGAGCCAGCGACTCTCTTCGACACCTTCGAAGGCCGCAGCAAGGCCGTGAGCGACCACGACATGGGCATCGACCGCACCTTTACCGAGCGTGATGCGAAGCTCGTGACTCCTGGCAATCTCACGCCAGATCAGCGCAAGTATTGGAACGAGTATTATGAGCCACGGAACGCCAAGTTCCGCGAAGCCAACCTCACGGGCAAAGAGCTCATCAAGTGGCGCTACCAGCGCTACATGCACGACTACACCGCCTGCGTGAAGGCCGTGGATGAGAACATCAAACGCACGCTCGACTACCTGGACAAAGAAGGTCTGGCCGAAAACACCATCGTCATCCTCAGCAGCGATCAGGGCTTCTACCTCGGCGAGCACGGCTGGTTTGATAAGCGCTGGATCTTCGAGGAGTCCCTGAGCACGCCTTTCCTCGTCCGCTGGCCCGGCGTGGCGAAGCCCGGCACGACGAACAACAAGATCGTCTCCCTGCTCGACCTCGCGCAGACCTTCCTCGACATCGCTGGTGAGCCTCAGCCGAGCGATATGCAAGGCCGCAGCCTCGTCCCCCTTTTCAAAGGCGAAGACCCCGCCGACTGGCGCAAATCCTTCTACTATCACTACTACGAGTACCCCGTGCCGCATCGCGTCCGCCCGCACTACGGCGTGATCACGGATCGCTACAAGCTCGTCCACTACTACAAGCCCGACGTCGATGACTGGGACCTGCTCGACCGCCAAACGGACCCGCTCGAAACCAAAAACTTCTACGCCGACCCCGCCTACGCCGACACCGTGAAGGAACTCAAAGCCGAGCTCGCCCGTCTGCAAACAGAAGTCAAAGAAGTCATCCCCCCCCCACGCTTCACCCACGGCAACAAAGCCTTCGACGGCGAGCCCGAACCTCCTCAGCCGAAGAAAGGTAAAGGGAAGGGGAAGAAGAAAGCCGAATAACCATCGTCATGCGCTCCTTCCTATTCGTTCTCTCCGTCTTATCAGCCCTATCTCTGGCAAGCGCTGCTGATAAACCCAACATCATCTTCATCCTCTGCGATGACCTCGGCACAGGTGATGTCCGCATCCTGAATCCAGAAGGCAAGATAGCGACTCCGAACATGGACCGCATCGCGCGTGAAGGCATGATCTTCACGGATGCGCACACGCCTTCCAGTGTCTGCACGCCAACCCGCTATGGAACCCTCACCGGTCGCTACAACTGGCGAACGAAGCTCCAGAAGGGCGTGCTCGGCGGACTCAGCCCGCGATTAATCGAGCAAGGCCGCATGACCGTGGCCTCCATGCTCAAAGAGCAGGGTTATCACACTGCCGCCGTGGGCAAGTGGCACCTCGGCATGGATTGGGTGATCAAGGACAAGCAGACGGTCGCCGAGATGAACATCGAATCGCGCGAGCAGGCCTGGAGTGTGGACTTCACGAAACCGCACACGAACGGACCTCTCAGCGTCGGCTTTGATCACTACTTCGGCATCGCTGCCTCGCTGGACATGGTGCCGTATGTCTTCATCGAAGGAAACAAAGTCACCGTGCAGCCCACCGAAGATCGAGAGATCGAAATGGTGCAGGGCTTAACCAAAGGCTACACTCGCAAGGGCCCCGCTGCTCCTGGCTTCACCGGCTATGAAGTGCTGCCCACCTTCATTGATCAGGCCATCTCCTGGATCAGCGGCAAGAGCGCCGATGCCAAGTCCGGCAAGCCTTTCTTCCTCTACCTGCCGCTCGCCTCGCCACACACGCCCATCCTGCCAAACCCGGCGTGGCGCGGCAAAAGCGGGCTCAACCAATACGGTGACTTCGTCATGGAGACCGACGCCGAAGTGGGCCGCCTGCTGAAGTCACTCGATGACCAAGGCCTCACCGAGAACACGATGATCGTCTTCACCAGCGACAACGGCTGCTCCCCGAGTGCGAACTACCCCGAGCTTCTCGCCAAAGGTCACAACCCGAGTGGCAAATATCGCGGACATAAAGCCGATGTTTATGAAGGCGGACATCGCGTGCCCTTCCTCGTCCGCTGGCCTGCGAAAGTGAAAGCCGGCCAGACCACGACACAGCTCACCTGCCTCGTCGATTTTACCGCCACTGCTGCTGAGATCGTGGGAGCCACGCTGGCGGAGGATGCCGCCGAAGACAGCTTCAGTTTCCTGTCCACCCTGCTCGGCCAGCCAGCGAAAGGCCCGCAGCGCGACATGCTCGTGAGCCATACCATCGGTGGCTTCTTCGCCATCCGCGAAGGACCGTGGAAACTCGCTCTCTGCCCCGGTAGCGGTGGCTGGAGCGATCCTCGCCCCGGTCAGGAGCCCGCAGGCTCACCACCAGTGCAGCTTTTCAATCTCGATGCCGACCTCGGTGAAACCAAGAACGTCCAAGCCGAGCATCCTGAGATCGTCGCCAAGCTCACGAAACAGCTCGAAACCCTCGTCGCGAACGGACGCAGCACTCCCGGTGCGAATCAGCCCAATGCCGTGCCCATCGACCTCTGGAAGAAGAACGATGCGGCCAAAGGCTCGAAGGGAAAAGGCAAGGGCAAGAAGGCGGCGGCGAAGTGATCTCAGCATCCTAGTGATGGCTGAACAGGAACCCGGAGGGTTCACAGCTTGTAGCCGGTGGTCGAGCGTAGCGACACCACCGGAACTCCACGCAGCATTCAAGTATGACATTCCATCCCGGAGGGATGGCAGCCATACCGACCTTCGGCAACGGCGTGCGCTAGCGGCGATACACCTCTGGCTGGCATCCCTCTGGGATGCGGAGACACCTGTCACGGATGGTTTCGCGATACCGGTGGTATCGGTCGCCGAGCCTCCCTCGACCACCGGCTACAGGCTGCCAACCCTCCGGGTTGAATGAAATAGCCTGGAGAAAGTGTCTGCTTCATTTCTCAATACCCGAGAGGTTATACTTTGCTTCGCTCTATCGGCTCACTCGGCCTCCGCCATCACCCTGCATGAGAGCCTCGATCTCTTCGCGTGTGCTGTAGTTGTAGTCGCCTTCAATCGAATGCGCGAGGCACCCAACCGCCGTCGCAAAGGCGATGGCAATTGGAGAAGTGGAGTTCTGGAGGAATGAATAAACCAAGCCAGCCGTGAAGGCATCGCCCGCGCCGAGGCGATCAACGACGTGAGTGATCGGATATGGGGCAGCGGTGTGGAGTGTCTGAGTGGCGGCTTCGTAAAGCGTGCCGCCGAAGCATTGCATCGTGGCGCTAGAGCCATCACGCACGGTCATGGCGACGTGGGTGAGATTGGGAAACTGCTGCACGATCTGCGCGGCGAGCGAGTGGTGGTCGCCGGTGTTTTCCACACCGAGCATCGCGGTGGCATCGCTGGCCCCACCGACGAAGACGTTCACGAAAGGCATCAGCGTTTTCATGGTGCGTGTGGCGAGATCGCGGGCGGAGAGCGGATGCTCCCAGCGCCAGAGCTTGGTGCGGTAGTTCATGTCGCACACGACTTTGATTTTCCGACGCGCGGCTTCCTGCACGGCGATGAGCGCGACCTCGGCGGCGTTGCGCGAGATGGCGGGCGTGATGCCGGAGATGACAAACCATTCGCAGCCGGTGAAGATCGCGTCCCAATCGTAAGCGGACACTGGCGTGATCGCCACGGAGGAGCCGTCGCGGTCGTAGATGACATTGCCGCCTCGTTGGTTCGCGCCGTGTTCGAGGAAGTAGATGCCCAAGCGGCCTTCGGTGGTGCGCAGGATGTGTTTCGTCTCGACACCGAGACTGCGCAGATCAGCGATGCAGGCATCGGCGATGGCGTGTTGCGGCAAAGCAGTGACGAAGCTCGAATCGATGCCGAGATAGGCCAGCGAAGCCGCGATGCTGGCCTCCGCGCCGGCAAAGGTGACATTCACGCTGCCCGGCATGGCCTGCTGAAAGCGCGCAAAGCCCGGCGTGGCGATGCGGGCCATGATTTCGCCGAATGTAACGACGCGGCTCATGGGCGGACTTGTTTCACGATGTCGCTGGCTTCACGAGCGAGTTTGGTGATCGCCGCCCAGTCGCCCTTCGCAATGAGATCCTTCGGCGCGAGCCACGAACCTCCGAGCGCGAGTACGGATGGCTCCTGCAAATACTGCGCCGCATTTGCCGGACCCACACCACCGAGTGGGATGAACTGCACACCGAGGTGCATGAACGGCGCGGAGATCACGCGCAGGTAGGCAAGGCCGCCGCTGGGCTCGCTGGGGAAGAATTTGAGCAGTTTGCATCCGGCCTCGATGGCGAGTTCGATGTCCGTCGGCGTGCAAACTCCCGGTGCGAAGGGTAGGCCGATGCGTTTCGCCTCGGCAACGACACGCGGATTCATCCCGGGAGCCACGCCAAAGCTGGCACCGGCCTCTTTGGCATCGTTTGCCTGCTGTGGCGTGAGGATGGTGCCCACACCAATGGTCATCTCCGGCACATCGGCCCGGATACGTCGCAGGCATTCGAGCGCGGCATCGGTTCGCAGAGTCAGCTCGATGACAGTCACACCACCCGCCAGCAAAGCCCGCGCCAGCGGCACGGCGTCTTCGGCACGGTCGATCATGAGCACGGCGATGACGCCTGTGTGGTGGAGGTGGCGGGTGAGTTGTTCAGTCATTCGCCTGAAGCAGGACGGGAGCGGTGCTTTTGCAACCGGCATGTCATCAGATCAGAGAGTTGTGGCTTTCAAGTCTGTAATCTTTCCCTCAAACTTTCGCTTCTTCACATGGGCTGCGACGGGCTTTGAGCTGTCGAGATGACGACGTTTGGCAGTGCCGCGAGCAAAGGGCTCCCTGGGCACAAAAAACAGCCATCTCAATCACGAGATGGCTGTTCATCGAACGGGAGAATTTTCTTCTTCAGGAAGCGGCCCAGCGATTGTCCGAGAAGCTTCCTGCTGTCATTCTGATCAGTGTTGCGGTTGTTGGAATCACTTCGCCAGATCGAAGCGATCTAGGTTCATGACTTTGGTCCAGGCGGCGACGAAGTCAGTGACGAACTTCTCTTTGGCATCGGCGGTGGCATAGACCTCGGCGGTGGCGCGGAGCTGGGAGTTCGAGCCGAAGACGAGATCGACGGAGGTGGCCATCCACTTCATGGTGCCGGTTTCGCGGTCGGTGCCTTCGTAGAAGTGCTCGCAGCGGGGCGAGACCTTCCATTCAGTCTCCATGCTGAGCAGGTTCACGAAGAAGTCGTTGGTGAGGACACCACGGTTCTTCGTGAGCACGCCGAGGTCAGGATGACCGGTGTTCGTGCCGAGCGCTCTCATGCCGCCGATGAGGACAGTCATCTCAGGAACGGAGAGCGTGAGGAGCTGGGCACGGTCCACGAGGTTCTCGGGCGCGGGGCGATCAAGCTCGTGGCCGAGGTAGTTGCGGAAGCCGTCGCTCTTCGGTTCGAGCACGGCGAAGGATTCGACATCGGTCTGATCCTGGGTGGCGTCCACGCGGCCGGGGCTGAAGGGCACGTTCACGTCGTGACCGGCTTTCTTTGCGGCGGCTTCGACAGCGGCGCTGCCACCGAGCACGATCAAGTCCGCGAGTGAGACCTTCTTGTTGCCGGTGTTGAAATCGGCCTGGATTTTCTCCAGCGCGGCGAGCACCTTGGCGAGCTGCGGCGGATTGTTCACTTCCCAGTCCTTTTGCGGCGCGAGACGGATGCGGGCACCGTTGGCGCCGCCGCGCTTGTCGCTGCCACGGAAGGTGGAGGCGGAAGCCCAAGCGGTGGAGACGAGTTCGGAGGTGGTGAGACCGGAGTCGAGGATCTTGGCCTTGAGCTGGGCGATGTCCTGCTCGTTGACGATTTCGTGATCGACCTCAGGAAGCGGGTCCTGCCAGATGAGTTTTTCCTTCGGCACTTCGGGGCCGAGGTAACGGGCGAGCGGCCCCATGTCGCGATGGGTGAGCTTGAACCAGGCTTTGGCGAAGGCGTCGGCAAACTCGCCGGGTTGCTCCAGGAAGCGTTTCGAAATCTTATGGTAGATCGGGTCTTCACGCAGCGCGATGTCGGTGGTGAACATTATCGGTGCATGAGTCTTGCCTGCCACATGCGCATCTGGCACGGTGCCTTTGCCTGCACCGCCTTTGGGTGTCCACTGCTGGGCACCGGCGGGACTTTTTGTCAGTTCCCACTCGAAGGCGAAGAGGTTGGTGAAGTAACCATGCGACCAAGCTCGCGGCGTGTTCGTCCACGCGCCTTCGAGGCCGCTGGTGATGGTGTCTTCCGCATTGCCTTTGCCGAACTTGTTTTTCCAGCCGAGGCCCTGTTCTTCCAGCGGGGCGGCTTCCGGTTCGGGGCCGACATTGTCCGCAGGACCGGCACCATGTGCCTTGCCAAAGGTGTGACCACCGGCGATGAGCGCGACGGTTTCCTCGTCGTTCATGGCCATGCGGGCAAAGGTGTCGCGAATGTCCTTGGCGGCGGCCAGCGGGTCGGCTTTGCCGTTTGGACCTTCGGGATTCACATAGATGAGGCCCATCTGCACGGCGGCGAGCGGCTTTTCGAGCTGGCGCTCGTCCTTATAGCGCTTGTCTCCCAGCCAGGTGCTTTCAGGCCCCCAGTAGATGTCTTCCTGCGGCTCCCACACATCGGCACGACCACCGGCAAAGCCGAAAGTTTTGAAGCCCATGGATTCGAGCGCGACGTTGCCCGTGAGGATCATCAAATCGGCCCAGGAGATCTTGTTGCCATACTTCTGCTTGATGGGCCAGAGGAGGCGGCGCGCCTTGTCCAGACTGGCGTTGTCCGGCCAGCTATTGAGTGGAGCAAAACGCTGCGTGCCGTAACCGGCTCCGCCACGGCCATCGCTCACGCGATAGGTGCCGGCACTGTGCCAGGCCATGCGGATCATGAAGGGGCCGTAGTGACCGTAGTCGGCGGGCCACCACTTCTGGGAGGTGGTCATGAGATCGTTCAGATCCTTCTTCAATGCGGCGAGGTCGAGCTTCTTGAACTCCTCGGCATAATTAAAACTCTCGCCCATCGGGTTCCCCTTCGGCGAGTTTTGGTGAAGGATTTTGAGGTTCAACTGGTTCGGCCACCAGTCGCTGTTGGTCATGGCTCCGGCGGCGGTGTGGCGGCCAGGAGCGGCGGGTGCGCCCATCACGGGGCATTTGCTGATGTCATCCATAGGTTTGTCTGGTTTTGGTTGAGCTGACTTTTCCTGAGCCGATGCCGAGACTACTGGAGTCAGCATCAGCGTGGCAAGCACAGCCTTGATCGTCGATGTTTTCATGGCGTCAGGTTGGTTTGGGTGGTGGGTTGTGGACCACGGTTGGAGGTCGTCACAAGGCCTGTTACTGGATGATGGGGAATGCATCCAATGCATTGTCTGAATGCTTGCCATGCGCGCAGCGCATCGCTATGAAGCAGGATGCGGAACGAACTGAATCTCCACCTGCTCGAACAATTTGTGGCCCTGGCACGGACAAAGAACTTCACCCGTGCGGCGGAGGAGTTGAATCTTTCTCAATCTGCGCTGAGCCGCGCCATCCAGAAACTCGAAGAGCAGCTCGGCCAGCCGCTCTTTGAACGCAAGCCGCGCGAAGTCGTGCTGACCGATCACGGCGAACTCCTGCTGGAGCGCTCCCAGCACATTCTGAAGCTCATGGAGGACACGTTCGCCGAGCTTTCCGAGGCAGGACGCCGGGGGCGCATCCGGCTGGGTGCCATTCCGACCATCGCACCTTATTTCCTGCCCGGCCTGCTGAGCGGTTTCGCCAAAGAGCATCCAGAGATCTCCGTCATCGTGCAGGAAGACACCACCGAGAACCTCATCAAGCGTTGCAGCCATGGCGAGATCGACCTCGCCATCCTCGCCCTGCCCATCATCGCCAAGTATCTGGAGGTCGAGCCGCTCTTTGACGAGGAACTGCTTCTCGTGCTGCCGGTCGGGCATCCGCTCGCTGCCTCGAAGGCTGTCGCTATTGATGCTGTGGACGGCTACCCCTTTGTCATGCTGAGCGAGGCACACTGCCTGTCCGACAACATCGCCACTTTCTGCCGCAGAAAATCTGTCCAGCCCGTCACTGTCGAGCGCACCAGCCAGCTCACCACCGTGCAAGAGCTCGTGACGCTGAACCACGGCGTGTCCATCGTCCCCGAAATGGCCCGCAAGACCGACACCAGCGACCGCCGCATCTACCGCTCCTTCAGTGGTGAGAAGCCCGTGCGCACCGTGGCGATGATGTGGAACTCGTATCGCTTTCAAAGCAAGGCCGTGAAGACGCTGATGGAGGGCCTGCGGCTTCAACAACGCCGCTCGACAAGTCTCGCCAATAGGAATGAGCGTGGCGTCTAGCGTCCCCTGCTGGCCAACACCATCTGCGCGGGTTCGACATTCTCTTTCAAGGACGTGAAGGGGCAGCGAGCTGGATCAAGGCATGAATGCTGAGAGGGGTAAGGGAGAAGCTCATCAAGCGAGAAAATGTCCAAGTAACTCTTGAGGGTGCGACAAAGGGGCCAAATTTCATTCGTCAGCGCGGGGCATCTCGGCATCATCCGCGCCCTTACTTCATGGGCGCTGCCTTCATTGTCATCGGTCTGTTACTCGTAGCCGTCATTCTCTTCGCCACGGAGAAGATTTCGGTGGATCTCGTCACGCTCGGATTGCTCTGTGTGCTGGTGTTGAGTGGCATCATCACGGTGAATGAAGCTTTCGCGGGCTTTGGCAATGAAGTGATCGTGATGCTCGGGGCCATCTTTGTGATTGGGGCGGCTTTGCGTGAAACAGGGGTTCTCGATACGGTAGGCCATGTCTTGGCGCGCACCACAGGCGGTCACCCGAAGCGAATTGTGGCCGGAATGATGGCCACTGTGGGGGGAGTTTCCGCCTTCATGAACAACACAACTGTGACAGCCATGTTTCTTGGG
>NZ_JBILYB010000073.1:0-29531 GCF_044378005.1 Prosthecobacter sp. | reverse complement strand
ACTACATCCCGCTGCCTGAGCGTCCAATCGATCAGGATTTCCTGATGCCAGTCGAAGACGTCTTCGCCATTGAAGGTCGTGGTACCGTCTGCACGGGCCGTGTCGAGCGTGGTATCGTGAAAAAGATGCAGGAAGTCGAAATCATCGGCATCCGCCCGACGATGAAGACCACCGTGACCGACATCGAAATGTTCCGCAAGCTGCTCGACGAAGGTCGTGCTGGCGACAACGTGGGTCTCCTCCTGCGCGGCGTGAAGAAAACTGACATCGAGCGTGGCCAGGTCATCGCCAAGGTTGGTTCCGTCACCCCTCACAAGAAGTTCACCGCTGAGGTGTACGTTCTTTCCAAGGACGAAGGCGGACGTCACACGCCCTTCTTCAACAACTACCGCCCACAGTTCTACTTCCGCACCACGGACGTGACTGGCAGCGTGACCCTTCCAGAAGGCGTCGAAATGGTGATGCCTGGTGACAATGTCTCGATCACCGTCGAGCTCATCACTCCTATCGCCATGGAGAAGACCATCCGTTTCGCCATCCGTGAGGGCGGCAAAACAGTGGGTGCTGGCCGTGTGGCCACCATCCTCGACTAATTGCGCTCGTAGGTTCGCTTGTCAGCCGCCGCAAAAGATCTGCATTCCGGATCTCTGCGGCGGCCTCTCCATCGCCAGATGGAAAGCGGACTTTACAAACACACCAGTCACAAGCATTCTGCTTCAGAAGGATATCAGACATAACAGGTCAGTAGCTCAATTGGTAGAGTAGTGGTCTCCAAAACCATTGGTTGGGGGTTCGAGTCCCTCCTGGCCTGCCATCCTTCATCAAGCGGACAAAGATTACACCCGATCCAAGTCCCTCACATCCCTTCATGAGTCGCATCATCGCCTATTGGAACGAAGTCGTCATTGAGCTTAGAAAAGCCACATGGCCTTGGGATCCGAAAGAAAAAGGCTTCGCCAAATACAAAGAACTCAATGACTCCACGATTGTCGTGTTCATTGCCATGCTCCTCCTTGGAGGTTTTGTCGCCTTCTTCGATTTTTCCTTCCGAAAGGCATTTGATGCCCTGACCTCCTGGTTCACCTCGATGTGATCCGGCTACTTTAAACCTTTTCCGTCCCCCTCCAACCTATGGGAGCTATTCCTGCCCCTCGCGATCAATGGTATGTGATTCATGTCCGTGCCGGCCTTGAAAACAAGGTCCGTGACTCCATGGTCCGCCGTATTCAGACGGAAGAAATGGGGGACCACATTTTTGCCGTTCTTGTACCCACGGAGCGTGTCTCTGAAGTTAAAAAAGGCAAGAAAACCGAGAGTAACCGCAAATTTTTCCCTGGCTACGTTATCGCCAATTGCCATCTGCTCGACGAGCACAACCGCCTGATCGACAAGACTTGGTACTTCGTAAAAGAGACTGACGGCGTGCTCAACTTTGCAGGAACGAAAGACCATCCGATTGCAATGCGTCCACGCGAAGTCGAAGGTCTGCTCGCTCAGCTTCGCGACAAGGAAGAAGGGGTCGTTCCGAAAATTGCCTTCAATGTTGGTGATACCGTCCGAGTCACCGACGGTCCCTTCGAAAGCCAGACGGGTATCATCGAAGAGATCGATCCTGAACGCGGCGTGTTGCGTGTCTCAGTCAACATCTTCGGACGTTCCACTCCCGTGGATCTCGAATACTGGCAGGTCGAAAAAGCCTGATCCTACTGCTAAACTCCTTCTGTCGGCTCTCCCCGCACTTCACAATCTCAAGCAAGCACCCCCAAACACATGGCCAAAGAAATCGTTAAACAAATCAAGCTCCAGATCAAAGCTGGCGCTGCCAATCCTGCCCCGCCAATCGGTCCCGCTCTTGGTCAGGCTGGTGTGAACATCATGGCATTCTGCAAGGAGTTCAATGCTGCCACGCAGAAGCTCGGCGGCGATGTCTTGCCGACCATTATCACGGTTTACAAAGACAAAAGCTTCACCTTCATCACCAAGCAGCCACCTGCTTCCAACATCCTGAAAAAGGTGGCGAACATCGCCTCCGGCTCAGGCGAAGCCAGCAAAAAGAAGGTCGCCAAAATCACCAAGGCTCAGCTCCTCGAAGCCACCAAGCTCAAGCTTGTTGACCTCAATACTAGCGACCTTGAACGTGCTTCCCGCATCATGGCTGGAACCGCTCGCCAGATGGGCATCGACATCATTGACTAACCCCAACGCAGGAGAACGCCTCACGTTCGAAAGCACTGCTAAATACCATGCAAACCCGAAGCAAACGATACAAGAAAGCCGCCGAAATGATCCCGGCGGGCAAATCATTTACGCTTGAAGAAGCTGCGGAACTCGTCCGCAAGCTGCCAGGCACCAAGTTCAACCAGAGTATCACGCTCTCCTTCCACATGGGTGTTGACCCAAAAAAGGGCGACCAGATGATTCGTGGCACCTGCCCGTTGCCAAATGGCTCCGGTAGAACCGTCCGCGTCGCTGTCTTCGCCATTGGTGCAGCTGCTGAAGCCGCCAAAGCTGCGGGAGCTGATCTCGTCGGTTTTGAAGACCTCATTGCCAAGGTCAAAGAAGGTCATATGGACTTCGATGTCGCCATTGCCACACCCGCTGCGATGAATGAAGTGCGTAAACTTGGTAAGCAACTCGGGCCACGTGGTCTGATGCCTAACCCAAGAACAGGCACTGTGACTGATGACACAGCCTCTGCCGTCAAAGACGTGAAAGCTGGTCGTGTCGATTTCAAACTCGACAAGAATGGCAACATCGCTTCCACCATTGGCAAAGTGCAGTTTGAAAGCAAAGCGCTCGTCGAAAACGGCACTGCCCTGATCGATGCCATCGTTCGTGCGAAGCCTGCTTCTGCTCGCGGCAAATATGTTCATAGCATCACACTCGCCGCCACCATGTCTCCGGCTCTCCGCATCGACGTGTCCAAATACATCAAACTCTAATCTCGGAAGCTCTGAATCATGAAAGCTGAAAAAACACTGCTCATCGAGAACCTGCTCAGCCGGGTCAATGCATCGCCCTACTTCTTCGTGGTCGATTACACCGGACTGAAGGTTGATAAATTCGCTGAACTCCGCAAGCGCCTCGCCGGTGCTGGTGCCGAGATTCACGTCTTCAAAAACACTCTCGTCAGGAAGGCCGCTGAACGCGCTGGTTACCCCGGTGACATTGGCACCCATCTTGTCGGACAGACCGCCGTTGTCTGTGGTGGCCAAGATGTCTGCGCCGCCGCAAAGGTGATGAAGAACTTCGCCGCTGAATTCGAAAAGCCGGTCCTTAAGGCTGGAGTGCTCGATGGCAGGCTGCTCGATGCCACTGGCATCAAAGTTCTCGCCGATCTTCCTTCGAAGGATGTGCTCCGCGCCACACTCCTTGGCGTTCTCAACGCACCTGCCTCCAAACTCGTCCGCCTCCTCAACGAGCCCGCCGCATCGCTTGCTCGTGTGCTCAAGGCAAAAAGCGAAGTCGCCTGATCCACCCACACCACACTTTGACCAGATGGCCCCTCGGGGCCTGAACATAAACACCCAATGGTTCCTTGCCGGAGTGAAGGCTTTCACTCTTAAACTCCCCGGTGCTCCGGGAAACGGCGATACCGACACACTAATATGGCAGACCTGAATAAAATCGTTGAAGAACTGAGCGGCCTTACCGTCCTGGAAGTCGCAGAACTCGTGAAATCCCTTGAAGACAAGTGGGGCGTGAGCGCCGCAGCTCCTGTCGCCGTTGCAGCCGCTGGCGGTGGTGCCGCCCCTGCAGCCGCCGTCGAAGAGAAAACCGAATTCGACGTGATCCTCGTCGATGGCGGTGCGAACAAGATTTCCGTAATTAAGGAAGTCCGCAATGTCGTCGCCGGTCTCGGCCTCGCCGAAGCCAAAGCACTCGTCGAAAAGGGCGGTGCTAAGCTCAAGGAAGGCGTGAAGAAAGAAGAGGCCGAAGAGGTCAAGAAGAAGCTCGAAGCCGCCGGTGCCAAAGTGGAGATCAAGTAAGCTCCCCTTTTTCAACCGTGTGCCGCCTTTCGGGGCGGCACGCGGACGAAAAAGATTCAATTGTCAGAGTTCCGAAAATATCCCAGTCACACATGGCCGACACTACCTCCGCAAATTCCCGCTATCTCGAAGATTGTTCTTCGGGAACTGGAGTTTCTGGCGGAGACAGGTCATCGTTTCCTTTTCTCCCATCCCTGCATCCCACTTTCAGTGGGCAAGCAGGTGATTCCATTTCCACACTAAAATCCTCGAAGTTCGGGCTGGCGGCCTGACCTTCGAACTTTGGTGTTCCGTGGAGCCCCGCTCCACACCCCCCACGCCCCGCCACCTCGTAGTCTCCCCACCTCGCTTATGTCCCTGCGCACCAACTTTGGCAAGATCCACGAAGTCTCCGAGCCACCGAACCTGATTGAAATCCAGCTTCGGTCCTATGAGGATTTCTTGCAGAAGAACATCCTCCCCTCAAAGCGCAAGGACGTCGGCCTTCAGGCCGTGTTTAAAGAGGTCTTTCCGATCGAAAGCTACGACCAGAAAATGACTCTCGATTTCGTGCTTTACGAAATCGGTGACCCCAAGCTCACCTCTCTGGAAGCCATCCGCGAAGCTGAAACCTACAGTGCACCTCTCTACGTCACCTTCGAGCTTCGCGAAGAAGCCGGTGCCAAACAGGAACGAGTGTACATGGGTGAAATCCCGCTCATGACAGATCGCGGAACATTCGTCATCAATGGTGCCGAACGTGTCGTCGTTTCCCAGCTTCACCGCTCTCCCGGCATCTGTTTTGAAAGCAGCCAGCATCTGAATGGTCGCTGGCTCTACGGCTTCCGCATCATTCCTGACCGCGGCACTTGGCTTGAGGTTCAGTTCGACACGAATGACCTTCTTTATGTCTATCTCGACCGTCGTCGTCGTCGCAGGAAGTTCCTCGCAACCACGCTGCTGCGTGTCATCGGCTACTCGACTGATGAAGAGATCCTCAAGCTCTTCTACAACATCGAAGATCTGAAGCTCAAGGAGAGCATCAGTGAAGAAGAGATCGCTACCAAGCTTCTCTTCCGCGACATTCTTGACGGCGAACTCATCGTCGCCCGTGCCTATGAGCCTCTGACCGCAGGCGTTGCCAAGCAGCTCATCCAGCTCGGCCACAAGAGCATCAAGGTCATCACGGCCTCTCAAGACGACCTCATCGTCACCTCCCTGCGCAAGGATCCAGCCAAAGACGAGGAAGAAGCCCTCAAAGAAATCTACCGCCGCCTCCGCCCAGGCGATCCACCGACTGTGCCAAATGCAAAGGCGCTCGTGAAGCGTCTCTTCTTTGATCCCAAGCGCTATGACCTCACTCGTGTGGGTCGTTACAAGATCAATCAGAAGCTCACCCTCAAGACCGACACGAACGTCCGAGTCCTCGACCCGAACGATGTCGTTTCCGCCATGAGCTACCTCTTTAAGCTACGCGCTGGTGAAGGTCTCCTTGATGATATTGACCATCTCGGCAGCCGCCGCGTGCGTGCCGTGGGTGAACTTCTCTCCAACCAATGCCGTGTTGGTCTGGCCCGCACCGAACGACTGGTAAAAGAGCGCATGACACTCTTCGACGTGAGCATGGATGTCATGACTCCCGGTAAGCTCGTCAATCCGAAGGCGCTTGCCGCCGTCGTGCGTGACTTCTTCGCCCGCAGTCAGCTCAGCCAGTTCATGGATCAGATCAATCCTCTGGCCGAACTGACCCACAAGCGTCGTCTGTCCGCCCTTGGGCCTGGTGGTCTGAATCGTGACCGTGCCGGCTTTGAAGTTCGTGACGTTCACCCATCTCATTACGGTCGTATCTGCCCAATTGAGACTCCCGAAGGTCCGAACATCGGTCTGATCAACTCGCTCGGAACTTACGCTCGCATCAACGAATTCGGCTTCATCGAGACACCTTATCGCCCTGTCAAAGACGGCATCGTTTCGGATAAAATCGAATACCTTACTGCTGACCAGGAAGAGAACCATCACATCGCCCAGGCAAACAACCTTATCGGCGAAGGCAACCGCTTCAGTGGCAACAAAGTGACTGTCCGTTATCGTGGCGACTTCCTCGAAGTCGAGCCTACGAAACCTACGCTCATGGACGTGTCCCCCAAGCAACTCGTCTCCATCGCGGCGAACTTGATTCCCTTCCTAGAGCATGATGACGCCAACCGAGCCCTCATGGGTTCGAACATGCAACGCCAGGGCGTGCCACTTCTCGAAGCCGAAGCCCCACTTGTCGGCACCGGCATGGAAGGTAAAGCCGCTCGTGACTCCCGCGCTGTCATTGTCGCTGATGCCAATGGCACCGTAGCCGCAGCTACAGCTGATGTCATCATTGTCACCAAAGACGGCCACCTCCCTTGCAGTGAGAAGGACTTCCTAGCCAATCCAACTAAGTCGTGCAAAACCGACCCGGAAGCCGGCATTTATGTCTATATGCTCCGCAAGTTCGGTCGCTCAAACGCCGGCACCTGTATCAACCAGCGACCGCTTGTCAGTCGTGGACAGAAGATCAAAAAGGGAGACGTCATCGCTGACGGCCCTTGCACAGATCAGGGCGAACTCGCGATCGGCAAGAACATGCTCGTCGCGTTCATGCCTTGGAATGGATACAACTTCGAAGATGCCATCGTCATCAGCCGTCGAGTCTCCCGTGAGGACATCTATACTTCCATCCATATCGAAGACTTCGAAGTGCAGGCTCGTGACACGAAGCTTGGGCCTGAAGAAATCACCCGGGACATCCCGAATGTCGGTGATGAGGCTCTCAAGAACCTTGATCAGGACGGCGTCGTGCGTGTCGGTGCCGAAGTGAAACCTGGCGATATCCTCGTCGGCAAAATCACTCCGAAATCCGAGACCGAACTCGCCCCAGAAGAGCGGCTTTTGCGCGCCATCTTCGGTGAGAAGGCTGCTGACGTGAAGGACACCTCACTCCGCGTGCCTTCTGGTTGCGCTGGTATCGTGATGGATGTTCGCATCGCCTCCCGTGGCAATCAGAACAAAGGTGAAGAGAAGGAAAAGCTCTCCCCTGCTGAAGCCAAAAAGCAAATCAAGCAGATCGAAGAAGATTACCGCACGAAGAAGGAAGACCTCACCGAGCAGCTCACCGAGAAACTCAGTGACATCCTTCTCAATGAGAAGATCCCGCTTGATGTGGTCAACGGTCAGACCGGCGAAATCATCCTCGGTGCCAACAAGAAGATCACCAAGACTCTTCTCCGCAAGCTCGCCGAAAGCTACGATTCCGTCGAAATCGACCCCAGTCCGATCCGCAACAAGATCTTCGACATCATCCAGAGCTTCGAACAGAAGTTCGCTGATGCAGACATGGAACGTGAGCGCAATCTCGACCGTATTGAGACCAGCGAAGATGGTGCCGCAGATGGTGTCGTGAAGCTGGTCCGCGTCTTCGTCGCCTCCAAGCGTAAGCTTAGTGTCGGTGATAAGATGGCCGGTCGTCACGGAAACAAGGGCGTTGTCGCCACGATCGTTCCTGAAGAAGATATGCCGTTCCTCGAAAACGGAACTCCAGTGGACATCGTCCTGAATCCTCTGGGCGTGCCGTCACGAATGAACGTCGGTCAGGTTCTTGAAACCCATCTTGGCCTCGCCTGTAAGGCACTGGGCATGAAGATCGCCACCCCGGTCTTCGATGGTATTCCTGAATCAAAAATTATGGAGTACATCAAGGACGCAAAGAAAGTCGTCGGTTACGAGTGGATGGGCCTCAATGGCAAATCCAAGCTCATCGACGGACGCACTGGCGAGCCTTTCAACCTCGATGTCGTCGTGGGTTACATTTACATGCTGAAGCTCGGACACCTTGTCGCTGACAAGATCCACGCCCGTGCCGTCGGCCCTTACTCGCTCGTCACACAGCAGCCGCTGGGTGGTAAGGCACAGTATGGTGGTCAGCGTTTCGGAGAAATGGAGGTGTGGGCACTTGAAGCCTACGGTGCCGCGTACACGCTGCAGGAACTTCTCACCGTGAAATCTGACGATGTGCAGGGACGCACACGCATTTACGAACAGATCGTGAAGGGTGACCACGCGTTGGAAGCCGGCACACCGGAATCCTTCAACGTTCTGATCAAGGAAATGCAGTCCCTCGGTCTCGATGTGAAAGTCCACAAGCGCTCCAACCAGGACGCTGAGGTCGAAGTCATCGAGCGTTTCACCGCTTAATTCTAAACACTGAACCCAAGCCGGTAAACCTTAACGCACCACCATTACTATGAGCGCTGATTTGAGCTTGAAAGAAATCTTCGGGGAAAAAACCAATGGCGAGGAGTTCGACTTCGTGTCGATCTGTATCGCTTCGGCGGATCGCATCCGCTCTTGGTCCTCAGGGGAAGTGAAGAACCCCGAAACTATCAACTACCGCACCTTCAAACCCGAAAAGGGCGGCCTGTTCTGCGAACGTATCTTCGGGCCCACCCGTGACTGGGAGTGTGCCTGCGGCAAATACAAGCGCATCAAGCACAAGGGCGTCATCTGCGACCGTTGTGGAGTCGAAGTGACTCTCTCCCGCGTGCGCCGTGAGCGCATGGGCCACATCGAACTGGCCGTGCCTGTGACCCACATCTGGTTCTACAAATGCATGCCTTCCCGCATCGGCCTCATGCTCGACATGACCGCCCGTTCGCTGGAGCGCGTCATTTATTATGAAGACTACATGGTCGTCGATGTCGGCAGCACACCGCTCATGCGTGGCCAGTTGCTGACTGAAGTCGAACTTCGTGAAGCCGAAGAACAGTACGGTGCTGATGCCTTCCGCGTCGGCATGGGTGCTGAGGCCATCCGCGACATCTTCAGCCAGATCAATCTCACTGACGCTATCAAGGATCTCGAAGAGGCGATGACCAAAACGCGCTCGAAGCAAATCCGCAAGAAACTCGCCAAACGCCTCAAGCTCTGCCAGGGCTTCGCCGAGAGCCATAGCCGCCCAGAGGCAATGATCCTTGAGGTTCTGCCAGTCATCCCACCTGATCTTCGCCCTCTCGTTCCTCTCGAAGGTGGCCGCTTTGCCACCTCCGACTTGAACGACCTTTACCGTCGCGTCATCAATCGTAACAACCGTCTCAAGAATCTTCTTCAGCTTCGCACGCCGGATGTCATCATCCGTAATGAGAAGCGTATGCTTCAAGAAGCTGTGGACGCCTTGTTCGACAACGGCCGCCATGGCCGCCCTGTCACCGGTGCTGGTAATCGTCCGCTGAAATCTCTCTCCGACATGCTCAAAGGCAAGTCGGGACGCTTCCGCCAGAACCTTCTCGGCAAGCGCGTCGATTACTCCGGTCGTTCCGTTATCGTCATCGGTCCTGACCTCAATCTCAACCAATGCGGTCTTCCGAAGAAGATGGCGCTCGTCCTGTTCGAGCCTTTCATCATCCGCCGCTTGAAGGAGATGGGTCTGGTCCACACCGTCCGCTCGGCCAAGAAGATGATCGAGCGCCGCACACCAGAAGTGTGGGACATCCTGGATGAAGTCACCAAGGGGCACCCGGTTCTCCTGAACCGCGCTCCGACACTCCATCGTCTGTCCATCCAAGCATTCGAACCAAAGCTGATCGAAGGCGAGGCCATCCGTGTTCACCCCCTCGTTTGTACGGCTTACAATGCTGACTTCGATGGTGACCAAATGGCCGTCCATGTCCCACTTTCCATCGAAGCTCAGATGGAAGCCCGCCTGCTCATGCTAGCGCCGAACAATCTGTTCAGCCCTGCCAGTGGCAAGCCCATCACCACACCTTCCCAGGACATTCCTCTCGGTTGCTACTTCCTCACCTACCTGCGTGAGATGCCCGGCCCCGACGGCAAGAAAAAGGAAGGCAATGAGCGCCTGCCGATCTTCAACGATCATGCCGAAGTCGAGTTCGCGCTCACCGAAGGCAACTTGGGTGTGAACGACAAAATTCGCTATCGCAATCCTGATTACCAAAAGGAGAAGCGCATCTATGGCGACAACACAAAGCCCTACATTGAGACTACCGCTGGTCGCGTGCGCTTCAGTGAAATCTGGCCTGAGCGCGTCGGCTTCTACAATAACACCGTCGGCAAGAAGCAGATCTCTGACATCATCTGGCGCTGCTTCCAGACCGTCGGTCAGAAGGAAACCGTCGCCAGCCTCGACCGTCTGAAGCTCCTTGGCTTCCGCGAAGCCACTCGCTCCGGTTGTTCCATCGGTATCACCGACATGGCCATCCCGCTGACGAAGAAAGCCGCTCTCGAAAAGGCTTACAAAGACATCGAAGACGTCGAAAAACTCTACCGTCGCGGTCTCATCACCCATGGTGAGCGCTACCAGAAGATCGTCGATATTTGGACCCAGGTAGGTGATCAGACCGCTGACGAAGTGTTCCGCACACTGGAATACAACGACGGCAAGAAGATGCACAATCCACTTTACGTCATGGTCACCTCCGGTGCCCGAGGCAACCGTACGCAGATCAAGCAGCTCGGCGGTATGCGAGGCCTCATGGCCAAGCCATCCGGTGAGATCATCGAGCGTCCGATCACCTCGAACTTCCGCGAAGGTCTGAGCGTTCTCGAATACTTCATCTCCACTCACGGTGCTCGTAAGGGCCTCGCTGACACGGCTCTGAAGACCGCTGACTCCGGCTACATGACGCGCAAACTCGTCGATGTGTCCCAGGACGTCATCGTCCACGAGGAAGACTGCGGCACCTCCAACGGCATCACGCTCAATTCCATCTACCAGGGCGACGAAGAAGTGGTTGATCTCAAGACACGCGTCTATGGCCGCGTGAGCTGCGAGACCATCCATGACCCAGTTACCAAGGAAACCGTCATCGCGGCGGACCAGATGATCTTGGAGAAAGAAGCCCTGCACCTGACGAAACTCGGTGTCGAGAAGCTCAAAATCCGCTCCGTGCTCACTTGCGAAGCCAAGCGCGGTTGCTGCGCCATGTGTTACGGCCTCAGCCTTGCCACCAGCCGCTTGGTCAAAGTTGGCGAAGCCGTCGGCATCGTTGCCGCTCAGTCGATTGGTGAACCCGGAACCCAGCTCACCATGCGTACCTTCCACGTCGGTGGTGCGGCCATGAGCAGCTTCAAGCAGCCCTTCATCAACCTCAAACACGGCGGTATCCTGCGCTACGCTGAAATGCGTGCCGTGCCTACCGCTGAAGGCAACTGGATCGCCCTCACCAAGAACGGCGTCATCTCCATCATGGATGAAGACGGCCGCGAGCTGGAAAGCCACAAACTCGTTCTCGGTGCCGCCATCTCGAAGCCTGATGGTGCCATCGTGAAGAAAGGTGAGCAGATTGCCACCTGGGATCCTTATAACATCCCGATCATCACTGAGAAGGCTGGTAAGATCGAGTTCCGCGACATGATCGCGGGCATCACCTTCACCAAGGAAAAGAACGAGCAGACCGGCAACGAAGAAGTCGTCGTCATCGAGCACAAAGAAGATCTCCATCCGCAGATCGTCGTCACCAACTCGAAGACCCACGAAGTCCTTGCCAGCTACACCGTCCCCGCCGGAGCTCACTTGAACGTGAAGAATGGCGAGAAGGTCGAGGCCGGTGTCACGCTTGCCAAGACGCCACGTAAGGCTTCCAAAACCAAGGACATCACCGGTGGTCTTCCGCGTGTGGCCGAGCTCTTCGAAGCTCGTAAACCCAAAGACGCCTGCGAAATCGCCCGCATCGACGGCAATGTCGAAATCGGTGGTCTCGTCCGAGGCAAACGCCGCGTCATGGTCACAGATCCGAAGACCGGCCAGCAGGAAGAGCATCTCATCCCCCGTTCGAAGCACATCCTTGTCTTCAATGGTGACCTTGTCACCAAAGGTGATCAGCTCACCGACGGTCCAGTTGTCCCGCATGAAATCCTTGAGATTCTTGGACCTCAGGCGCTCCGCGAGCATCTGGTCAACGAAGTGCAGGAAGTTTATCGCGCCCAGGGCGTGGAAATCAATGACAAGCACGTCGAGATCATCATCCGCCAGATGCTCCGCAAGGTGAAGGTCACCGACACTGGTGACACTGAATTCCTCTGGGGAGATCAGGTGGACCGCACCACGTTCGAGAAGGAAAATGCCCGCGTCATCGAAGATGGTGGTAAGCCTGCCGAGGCTGAGCCCGTCCTCCTGGGTATCACCAAGGCATCCCTCGAAACCGAGTCCTTCATCTCCGCCGCGAGCTTCCAAGACACCACCCGCGTTCTCACTGAGGCCGCCACGCTGGCCAAGTCTGACTTGCTCCGTGGCTTCAAGGAAAACGTCATCATGGGTCACCTCATCCCTGCCGGCACTGGCTTCATCAAGAACCGCAATTTCGACCTCGTCGAGACCGAAAAAGCTGTCACTCAAGCCATCGTCGAAGAAGAGGACGAAGCCCTTCAGGCCTGATCCTCAATCCAGAAAGTATCAAGCCCCTGCCAGTGAATGCTGGCAGGGGCTTTTTCTTTTACTCTGACTCGGACGCCCTGATAAGCCAGGCAACGTCGATCACTTCTCCTCCAACCCACGCTTGATCTTGTAGCCGAGGAACTTTGCGTGCGCTGATCCCTTGAAAGCGGGCTGACCCTCGATCTGGAACTTCATAAACTCGACCTCGGCGAAGGCCACAGCCTGCGCGGCCGGAAGCCAGGCACTGTTGTTCACGATGCGCAGCAGGCGGTCCACATACTCGCTTTGCAGATTTTGGCGCACCGTATCAGGACCGGAGGCGGGATCGCCCGTGAAGATGCCGAGAGTGATCTTACGCATGACCTGTGCGAGTGACACTTCGTTTCCATACAAGCCAGAGTCGAGTATGCGGCGCTGCGTCTCCACGTGCAGAAGATGATCTAGCAGCGACTTCTGCACCTGGCCAATGCGGTCATGCAGTTTCGGTGCCTCATCCTCTTTGAAGAAATCAAACCCGCGCCGTTGTTGCTGGAGATGGGCGATCAACTCCGCTGGAGGCTGCATGGCTCCGGGCGCAAAGGCATACTTGTTCATGCCATCGAGCGCAGCAAACTGACGATCCTTCGCCACTGGAGTGTAGGGCTTCTGTGTCGCTCCCTGGCCGACGAAGGCACGCTCCACCTGCACACCTCCGACGTATCGGCTCATGGCGACCACGGCATCCGCACTTTCGCGCGAGAGCGTCAGATAGGCTGCCAGCAAAGGCTGCCAGCTTTCTCCCTTCACGGAGGCTTTCTTCAGCAGATCCGTGAGCTTGGCATTCACGAGTTCACAGCGCTGGGTGCCGTAGGTGACGGGATCACTGCTCATGTCGTAGATCATCGCGCGTGGATCGATTCCCTTCCCAGCTTTGCGCATGTCGTCCGCATCATTGCCGAAGGCCAAGGCTGGCTCATGCGAGCGGGAGGCGATCTTTTGCAGACGCTGCTCTTCCTTCTTCGGATCTTCCAATGCTTCACTGTAGCCATAGTCGATGACCCAGTGGTCATACGGTCCGGGCTTTGTGATGTAAAACTCACCCTGCGGCGTGTTTAGCGGGGCGATGTTCGCCGGCATGTAATCCATGACCGATCCCGTGAGTCCAGTCTTCGCGGTGATCTCCTTTTTATGAATGGCGGTGGCATCATACAGATGACTGGCACGGAAGTTGTGGTTCAGACCGAGCGTGTGCCCGACTTCGTGAAGGATGAGCTTCGTGAGGGCCTCATTCGTCATCGCCTTCATGTCAGGGAGCGAGGCATCATTGAGCTGCAGCGCCGTCTGCCCAAACATCAGCCCTTGCTGGGCAAAGCCCGCCTCCTGGCAGAAGCGGCGTGGATCACTGAAAGCATCCTCTTTCTCATCCTGTGGGGACGCGAGCCCCAACTCCATGAACACACGCTGGCTGCGCAGACGATTCGTGAGAAAGCTGAACTCTAGCATGATGTCCGCTCCCAGGATCTGACCCGTACGCGGGTTCACAAAGCTCGGCCCGTAACCGCCAAACGGAGGATTCGGAGACGAGGTCCAGCGCAGGACGTTGTAGTTGATGTCCCCGGCGTCCCAGGTGGCGTTGTCAGGCTGCTGCTTTACCACGATGGCGTCCTTGAAGCCTGCGGTTTCAAAGGCCTGATTCCAGCGCAGCGTGGCATCGCGGATGAGATCACGCAGCTCCACGGGCGTGGTGTTTTCGATCCAGAAAGTGATGGGTGCCACAGGCTCGCTCAACTTGGTGCCGGGCTTCTGCTTCGCCAAATGCCAGCGGTGGATCACGTCGCGATAAGGCGTGGCGTCTATGCTGGTCATGTCCGTGACCTGCGTGCCGAAGTAACCGATGCGCGGATCATCGTAGCGCGGCTTGAAGTCATTCTCGGGCAGCTTGATCAGGCTGTGCTGCACCTTGATGCTCACGTAGCGCGCATCGGTGACTTCATCCGCCTCCGCCTTGCTGTCACTGGCCCAGGTAGGGGAGGGATTCTCAAAGACATACTCCACCCCGATGACGGTATTGTCTGGGTAGCCGCGCAGTGTGGTGAATTTCGTCTTCGTCTCGCTCAGCTTGCCGAGTACCGACTTGCTCGCATCTCCACCGGGACGCTTCACCATCACGAGACTCTCTTTGAGAAAGAGATTCCCTGCGGCGATCAAGATGCCGCCAGAGTCTTCGGCCACGATGGACTCGCTGGCGAGAATGGCGTGCGAGATGTTCGCCTGTTTGGCACGTGCCAGCGCGCTCTGGGGATCAAAATAGAAGGATGTGTTCTCCGCTACAAACTCCACCCGCTCAAAAACCTTGGCGATGCGGAAGATGACCTCAGTGCCGTACGAGCCGCGATTATGCCCCGCCTGGACGACACCGTCCGTCGTGTGAGTGAAGTAAATGAACTCAGGTCCGAGTTGCTCCTTCTTGATGTAAAGATGCACGGTGCCCTTCTCACGATCCAGGAAGAGGTCAAACAGACCGCGCACCTGCTGATGCCCCTTGGTCACTTCGGCGACGGTCTTCTTTTTTTCCGCGGGCTTCGTTACCATGCTGGCAGCGGCTGGCACCGTAGGATTTGTGGTGGCTTGCTTGACCTCCACCTTGGCAGGCGTCGGTGCTGGGGCTGGCTTGCCAGGATCAGGCCTCACTGGCTCGGGCTGTGGCGACGGATCTGGCTTTTTCTCAGGCTTCGATTCAGGTTTGGCAGGTGCGGGTGCAGGCTTGGGGTCAGGCTTTGGCGCAGGAACCTGAGCGACAACCATGGCAGAAATCAGGGATGTCGAGAGGAGGATGGGGAGAGAAAGCAGGCGCATGGCGAAAAGAAACGTTGAGGGGCAGAAGTCTCTTGGCTTTGATTGCGATAGACAAGATTTCTCTTCCCCCCTGCGTCACACTTTCCCCTTTCCGCGACCTCTCCACCATGTCCCTCGGCCAACTCCTCCTCACCGGCGTCCCCGGTCCTGAACTCGACTCTGACACAGCCGCCCGCTTCAAGAAACTCCAGCCCGGTGGCTTCATCCTCTTTGGCCGGAACATCAAGTCCCCTGAGCAGCTGAGGAAACTCATCGACGACCTGCGCGACATCTCGGACATTGAGCCATTCATTACCATCGACCAGGAAGGCGGCCGTGTTTCGCGCCTCCGATTGATCGGCGAAGAACCCCCAAACGCCCAGGCGCTGCGTGACAAGGGTGATCCCGAGCTGATCAAAAAGCACGGCAAGCTCACTGGCCAAGTTTTGCGCCTCTTTGGCTTCAATCTCGATCTCTGCCCCGTGCTGGACATCAGCTACGACGATGCGGCGGACAACTCTCTCAAAGGCCGTTGCTGGGGAAAAGATCCGCAGCAGGTCATCACCAATGCTGGCCTCTTTAACCGTGCCATGCGCAAGGAAGGCATCCTCAGCTGCGCCAAGCATTTCCCCGGCTACGGCCCCGCTGAATGCGATCCCCATGAGTTCCTGCCTGTGATCTCCAAAAGCCGCTCCGAGATGGAGATGAGCGAGCTCATGCCCTACACCGCACTGCTTCCAGAACTCGACAGCGTGATGACCTGCCACAGCAACTACACCGCCTACGATCCAGATCGTGGACGCTGGCCTGCCAGCCTCAGTCACAACATCTGCACGAAGCTCCTGCGTGATCAGCTCGGCTTCGAAGGTCTGGCAATGACGGATGACCTCGACATGGGTGCCATATTAAATGAAGTCACTTTTGAACAGGCCATCCAGGAAGCCGTACGCGCGGGCAATGATCTCGTCATGATCTGCCACCGCATCGAGATGGTGGAGCTGGCGCGGCAGCACCTCGAAGGCGTGGAGCATCCCGTCCTGCATGACGCGCTCATGCGAATCGAGAAAACGAAGAAGCGCCTCGTGAAGCCTGACCAGTTCAGCCTCGAACGCTTCGCCGCCATCAATCGAGACATCTGGGATCTCCGCGTCGCCACGCTCGGTGAGGAAGCCGCGAAGAACCTCAGTGTCGAAGACGGCAAGCGCTCTCCCGTTGAGCTGTACTGACGCTGCGGCTGCTATTTCGCAGGCTCGGCATTCCAGACTTTGATGTCGTCGAAGAAGCCGTCTTTACCCGCCACACCGAGTTCGATCTTCGACTTCGTTGCATGAGCGATGCCGGAGGACTTCAGGTAGGCCGCAGGCTTGCCGTCGATCGTCACACGCATTTCCTCGCCCACGGTTTCCACGACCAGCGTGTACCATTTCCCCGTCTCCAGCTTCGCCGGATAGGTGATCTGGCGGCCCTTCAGCAGCTTCGCCACTTCGTCCTTCTTTGTCGGGTCCTGACGCATTTCGCGGATGTCATTTCTCATGCCGCCATCACGCTCGTCGATGATCGTCACGCCATTCAGTCGCACCTGCGCACGGCAGAGATGGCCGTAGTGAGCGCCCGTGTATTTGCGGTCGTCAAACTCCACATCGATCATCGTCGCGCCTTCGAACTTGATGCGGCATTCGACGACGCTGTCCTTCGTCGGGATTTCCAGTCCATGCACGGCAGCGTGGGCTTTACTGACAGACTTTCCATCGGCGCTGGGCACATCCTTGTCACGAGTCTGCGTGCCTTTCAGCGTGGCATTTTCAACTGCAAAAGTGGGCACGACTTTGTGCCAGACCTTGGCAGGCTCTGTGCCCTGGAAGTCATCGGAGAACAGCAATTCCTTCTTCGCGGCGATGGAGTTGGCTGGGATCTTCGGCAGGTCGGCAGCAAGAGCGGTTGATGCGGAAAGGGAGGCAAGAATGAGGAAGTGGCTGAGATGCATGGCTGGACTGCGACCATCAGGTGTCTGCCCCTGAGGTCAAGCCGTCGAAATCAGGAATCTGCAGAACCGGGCTTCCTTTGAGAAATGCTGTGCCATTCTTGATGACTGACCGTCTCCCATGAGGGAAGATTTGAAAGCGAACGTAAGTTTTTCTGGCCCGATTCCGTAACCCGACACGATTACCATGATACGCATCCACGTCACATTTGGCCTAATGGCCGCGAGCAGCCTTTTTGGGGCAGCCACGAATCCGATCGGCTTTAACAAAGACATTCGCCCACTCCTCGCGGACGCTTGTTTCCATTGCCACGGGCCTGATCCAGGAACGCGCAAAGCGGGCCTGCGTCTCGACACGGAAGCTGGCTTCTTCACCGCCAAAAAAGGCGAAACACCGACGGTGATCAAAGGCCAACCGGAAAAGAGCAGCCTGTTTCAGCGTCTGCTATCCACCGACGAGGACGAAGTCATGCCACCGCCAGAAGCTCACAAGGAGCTGAAGCCCGCACAGATCGCATTGATCAAAGAGTGGATCGCCCAAGGTGCTCCCTGGCAGCCGCACTGGTCGCTGATCCAGCCTCAACGTAGTGCTGAGCCTACGGTGAAAGACAAAGCTTGGGTGAAGTCTCCGGTGGATCGTTTTGTACTCTCCAAGCTGGAAACTGCAGGGCTGAAGCCCGCGCCCGAGGCCGAGGCACACGCGCTCGTGCGGCGCATTTCGCTCGATGTGACCGGCTTGCCGCCTTCTCCGGAGCTTCTCGCTCGCTTCTGTCCGACGACCCAGACCAGTCCGAAACATCTGACGGACGCACAGGTCGGCCAGCTCGTCGATGAGCTCATGAAATCCCCCGCCTATGGCGAGCACCGCGCCCGCTACTGGCTGGACGCCGCGCGCTACGGCGACTCACACGGCCTGCATTTTGATAAACCACGCGAGATGTGGCCCTACCGCGACTGGGTGGTGAAGGCCTTCAATCGCAACCAGCCTTTCGATCAGTTCACCATCGAGCAAATCGCGGGCGATTTGCTGCCAAAGCCGACCGAAGACCAACTCGTCGCCACAGGCTTCCAGCGCTGCAACATCACCACGAATGAAGGCGGAACGATTGATGAAGAAAATCTCGCCAACTACGCGGCGGACCGCGTGCAGACGATGGGCTGGGTCTATTTCGGCCTCACCACGAATTGCTCGCAGTGCCACGATCACAAGTTCGACCCCATCACGCAGCGCGACTACTACTCGATGGCCGCGTTCTTCCGCAACACGACGCAGAAGGCCAAGGACGGCAACGTGAAGGACGGCCTCGGCCCCATTCTCGTGCTGCCAACGGAGAAAGATCGCCCACGCTGGACGGCCCTACCTGCCGAGATCGCTGCTTCACAGAAGCTACAAAACGAAGCACGCACCGCTGCGGCGAAGTCTTTTGAGACATGGTTTGCCTCCGCCAAGCCAGCGGATCTGGCCGCTGATATTCCGACGAAGGGCATCATCGCCCACATCCCGCTGAACGAAGGCAAAGGCCAGGAGGTCGCTGCCACCTGTGGCGAGACAAAGAACGCGAAGACCTTCAAATCTGCGGGTGCCATCACCTGGAAACCGGATGGCAAACTCGGCCCAGCACCTGAGATCAAACCCGGCAGCAATTTTGACCTCGGTGATGTGGGGAATTTCGAGAAGGACAAGCCCTTCAGTTATGGCCTCTGGTTCCGCGCAGGCAATGTGACGCAGAGCGGCAGCATCCTCGCCCGCATGGATGAGAAAAACGGCTTCCGTGGCTGGGACATCATGCAGGCGGCGAACAAACTGAGCGTCCACATCATCAGCAAGTGGCCCGGCGACGCCTTGAAAGTGTCCACCGCCAAGCCTGCGCTTCGTGCCGGTGTCTGGCAGCACCTCTTCGTCACTTATGATGGCAAAGGAAAGGTTGGTGGACTCCGCATCTATGTGGATGGCGTGGAAACTCCGGTGAAGACGGATGCGGCCTCGCTGAAGGGAAGCATTGTCACCAGCACACCGACCAAAATCGGCCAACGCAGTTCCACCCCCCTTCGTGAAGGCGGCGTTCAAGACATCCGGCTCTATGACCGCCAGCTCACCGCGACGGAAGTTCAGACGCTTGCCAAGGTGGTGCCGCTTCAGCAGTTCGTCGGAGCCAAAAAGATCCATCCCAAAAACCGCGAGGCGCTTTTCGATCACTACCTCTCCACCCGCGACAAGGCTTATCAGACCGCATCAGCCCAAACCAACAAGCTCACCGCCGAGAAGGAAGCCATCAAGGCCCGCAGCCCCATCACCCACATCCAGGAAGAGAAGATGGACACCAAACCGATGGCGAACATCCTCATGCGTGGAGCCTATGACAAAGTCGGCGAGCAGGTCGATGCTGCGGTGCCTGTCGCGCTCGGCAAACTGGCTCCCGATGCTCCGAAGAACCGCCTCGGTCTCGCGCAATGGCTGGTGGATGCCAAAAATCCGCTCACCGCTCGTGTCACTGTAAATCGCTTCTGGCAGGAGCTTTTCGGCGCAGGCATCGTGAAGACCAGCGACGACTTCGGCATCATGGGCAGCGCTCCCACGCATCCTGAATTGCTCGACTGGCTCGCCGTGGAGTTCCGCGAGAGCGGCTGGGATGTGAAGCGCTTCTACAAGATGCTCCTCACCTCCGCCACCTACCGTCAGGCCGCGCTCATCACGCCCGAGAAGATCGAAAAAGATCGCGATAACTCGCTCCTCAGCCGTGGCCCACGTTTCCGCATGGATGCCGAAATGATCCGCGACTACGCGCTCGCCGCCAGCGGCACCCTTTCACCTCGCATGGGTGGCCCCGGCACCATGCCTTATCAGCCCGAAAACATCTGGGAAGTCGTCGGTCTCGGCACCGAGAAGTACAAGCAGGACAACGGCGAAAACCTCTACCGCCGCACGCTCTACAACTTCTGGAAGCGCATGTCCCCTTCCCCGAACATGGACATCTTCAACGCCCCCAGCCGCGAAGTCAGCTGCGTCCGCCGTGACCGCACCAACACCCCGTTGCAAGCCCTCGTCACCATGAACGATCCCCAGTTCATCGAAGCCGCCCGCAACCTCGCGCAAAAAGCTATCGCCTGCGGCTGCAACGATGACGCCAAAGCGCTCGCCTACCTCGCCGAACGCGTGCTTTGCCGCCCTCTGAAAGCCAAAGAACAGCCCATTCTCACCGCCAGCCTCGCCGACCTCCGCAAGCACTACACCGCCAACGCCGCCGACACCGAAGCCCTCCTCAAAGTCGGCGAATCCACTGTCGATGCGAAGCTCCCTAAAGCCGAACTCGCGGCGTGGACGATGCTCACGAATCAACTCATGAACCTGGACGAAGTCCTCAATAAATAATCCGACCGCCATGAACATCCTCCAAGAATGGAACACCTATCAAACCCGTCGTCAGCTCTTCGCTCGTGGTAAAAACGTGCTCGGTGGTGCGGCGCTGGCTTCGCTGTTTGGCGAATCCTTGGCCAATGCTTCGAATGCACGCGCTCAAGGCCCTCAGTTTCCGCCAAAGGCCAAGCGCGTGATCTATCTCCACATGGTCGGCGGACCGGCGCAGATGGATTTGTTCGACTACAAACCGCAGATGCAGGCCTATTACGATAAAGACCTGCCGGAGAGCATCCGCAATGGTCAGCGACTCACCACGATGACCAGCGGGCAGGCACGTTTCCCCATCGCGCCGTCGAAGTATCAGTTCAGTGCGGCGGGTCAGTGCGGCATGATGATGAACACGCAGTTGCTGCCAAACCTCGCCAAGAACGCCGATGACATCTGCTGGATGCGCTCGCTGCACACGGAGGCCATCAATCACGAGCCCGCCATCTGCGCCATGCAGACGGGCAACCAGATCGGCGGGCGTCCCTGCCTTGGTTCCTGGGCTTCTTACGGCCTCGGCTCGATGAACGAGAACCTGCCCACCTTCGTGGTGCTCATCGCCACGCCGAGCAATCGCGAGCAGGAGCAGGCCATCTCCTCGCGCTTGTGGTCCAGTGGTTATCTGCCCGGCGAACACGCGGGCGTGAGCTTCCGCAGCAAAGGCGATCCCATTCTCTACATCAACAATCCTCCTGGCGTGCCGGACAGTGTGCGCAAGCGCACCATCGAAGGCCTGAACGCCCTCAACGAGATCAACTACCAGGAAGTCGGCGATCCCGAAACGCACACGCGCATCCAGCAATACGAAATGGCCTTCCGCATGCAGGCCAGCGTGCCGGAACTCACCGACATCACCAAGGAGCCCGATCACATCTACAAACTCTACGGCGAAGAAGCGAAGAAGCCCGGCAGCTTTGCCAACAGCGTGCTCATGGCCCGCCGACTCGCCGAACGTGGCGTGCGCTTCATCCAGATCTACCACAACAACTGGGATCATCACTCCAATGTCGGCGGACGCATGCCCAGCCAGTGCAAAGACGTCGATCAGCCCTGCCACGCCCTCATTCAGGATCTCAAGCAGCGCGGCATGTTTGACGACACCCTCATCATCTGGGGCGGCGAATTCGGCCGCACCATCTACAGCCAAGGCGGCCTCACCAAAGAAAACTACGGTCGCGATCATCACCCACGCTGCTTTAGCATGTGGATGGCCGGTGGTGGCACACGCGGCGGTCAGATCTACGGCGAGACGGATGACTTCAGCTACAACATCGTCAAAGACCCGCTCCACATCAGCGACTTCCACGCCACCGTGCTGCACCAACTCGGCTTCCACGCCGACCGCTTCAGCTACAAATTCCAGGGTCTCGACGCCAAGCTTATCGGAGTGAACCCCGCGAAGGTTGTGAAGGCGCTGCTGGCTTAAAAGTCTCCAAGACATTGGCATTCACGGCTCCAATCCGGCGACGGATTGGAGCCGTTTTCTTTTCCATACCGTGATACCCCTTGACGCGAAGCGTGAGCCTTCTACCGCAGCGCCCGCCCATTCTATGTCCGTCAAACTTCGCCTCGACACCGCCTCCGCCACTCGTCTCATGCTTGCCAAGATCGGCCATGCGCAGCGTGGCGAGCCTTTGCAAACCTCGCGGGCGGTGCATCACATCCCGGAAGAGGACCAGGAAAAGCTCACGGCCATCTTTTTGAAGCCGTTCAAGAACCTAATCGCGCACCGATTCACGCATCATGCCTCGCTGGAACAGCATGAGATGAATATCTGTGCCAAGGCGATTTTTGCCGATCCCTCAGGTCTGCTAAAACGCGGATCAGAGATCGCCCAGCGGCTCTACGCGAAGTCGAACCATCCGAACATCAAATCGGGCGACCTCTGCATCGTCCACATCAAAGAGATCCACATCGACGGCGAGCTGGTGCAGGGCATCTGCATTTTGAAATCAGAAAGCGTCACGCCCTTCCTGACCATCACGGCGCGAGATGGCGACTTGGAGATCACGACGATCGAAGGCATTCATCCTGAGAAGATCGACAAAGGCTGCCTGATCGTCGATCACTGGCCAAACAAGGGCTACTACGTCCTCACCTTTGACCGCGCGGGTTCGGATGCGCGCTTCTGGTCGCGCGACTTCCTCGGAGTCGAGGCCGTGCCGGACTCCGCGTTCCTGACGAATGCGTATGCGAAGATGGCAGTGTCATTCCTCGAAGAAAATCGCCCATCGGATGAAGAATCTCCGCCCTGGGAAACCGCACAAGCCGCTCGTGACGCGCTGGATTACTTCGAGGATCGCGAGCGCTTCGAGCTCCAGGACTTCGAGCAGGCTGTGCTCAAGACACCGGAAGCGGTGGAAAAGTTTAATGAACATCGCGCACGTGCTGAAGTGGATCAGGGCCAGCCGCTGGAGACGAGCTTTGAAATCTCAAAGAAGGACGTCACCAAGGCCAAAAAACGCATCAGCGCCGTGCTGAAGCTGGACACCGGCGTGGAGATCCACGTCAAACCTGGAACGGGTGAAAGTGATCCGATGCTGGAGCGGGGCTACGATGACAAGAAGGGCATGAAATACATCAAGGTCTTCTATCACCGCGATCTCACCGCTTCAGAAGCCGAGGGCTGATGCCCCCCGATCAAAGCCGCACATTCATGGCATCGGCCAGGCTGGTAGCCCGAGCCGATGGAGTTGTGGTGACAGTGGCAGGTGGTGACGGAAGTGACTCCGCCCAGTGGATGATCTGCTCGACACTCAGCCCACGCTCATGCTCCACACGCAGCCACGCGCCATCGTCGTGCCTGAGGAGTGTGATGCAGGAAGAATCCTGATGACACTGCACGGCGGTGTTCACCACTCCTGATGCTGCATCCAAGGCGGAAATCGCCGCCTGAGTCAGCACGGCGATGGTGGTGAGCTCACCGGAGAACTCCCCATGGATCACCACAGCGCGTCCGTCCGTTTGAATCAAAATAGCATTCATGATCAGTGGGCCTCCAGCCAGTTCGTGCCTGTGCCAGCCTCGACTTCGACGGGCACATCGCCAAGCGTGAGGGCATTGCGCATTTCATTTAGAACGAGTGTGCGTGCCTGATCCATTTCGTTTTCAGGCACTTCAAAGAGCAATTCATCATGCACCTGAAGCAGCATGCGTGTCTTCAAACCCGTACGCTCAAGTTCCCGGGCAATGTTGATCATCGCCAGCTTGATCATGTCCGCTGCCGTGCCCTGGATCGGCGTGTTCATCGCCATGCGCTCGGCTCCGCCACGGATGGTGGCATTGGCACTGCCGATGTCTCGGATCACGCGGCGGCGCCCCGTGATCGTCTCCACATAGCCATACTTCTTCGCGTCCTGGACGATCTTTTCCATGTAGCGATGCACGCCGGGGAACTGCTTGAAGTAGTTCTCGATGATCGTCGCCGCTTCACCACGCGGGATGCCGAGCCTTTGGGACAAACCAAACGCGCTGATGCCGTAGATGATGCCAAAATTCACCATCTTCGCCGTGCGGCGCATCTCTGGCAGCACACCATCCAGCGGCACGCCATAAACCTTCGCCGCTGTGGCTTGGTGGATGTCCTGGCCGTTCTGGAAGGCCTCGATCATCGCGGGATCTTCACTCAGCGCGGCCATCACGCGCAGCTCCACCTGGCTGTAGTCCGCGCTCATCAGCACCCAGCCAGGCTCACCGGACACGAAGGCTTTGCGGATCTCTTTGCCGCTGTCGGATCGGATGGGGATGTTTTGCAGGTTCGGATTGCTCGAAGCCATGCGTCCAGTCGCCGCCATGAGCTGGTGGAAGGTCGTGTGTACACGGCCATCGACGCGCGAGACCGTCTCGGGCAAGGCATCGACATAGGTGTTCTTCAGCTTCGTGACTTCGCGATACTCTAGGATGTCTGCGATGATCGGGTGCGTGCCCATCAGCGATTGCAACACCTGCTCGTTGGTCTGGTATTGGCCGGTAGCGGTTTTCTTCGGCTTCTCGATCAGGCGCAGTTTCTCAAAGAGCACCTCGCCGAGCTGCTTCGGGCTGTTCAGATTGAAAGGTCCCCCTGCCATCTCCTGGATGCGCTTGTGCATTTCGTTCGCGCGTTTTTCGAGCTGAATGCCGAACTCGAAGAGCGCGGAGACATCGATCTTCACGCCGAGATGCTCCATGCGAGTGAGTACGGGGAGCAGCGGGCACTCGATCTCATAAAACACGCGCTCGGCTCCATGCTCAGGCAGCAATGGGCGCAGCTTCTCCGCGAGCTGCCAGGTCACATCGGCATCTTCGGCAGCGTAGTCGGCGATCTTTTGCGGATCAGCAGCCGCCACATCGGCCATACTTTGCGGGCTGAAGAGGTCTTTTTCTTTCTCCGTGTTGATCAGCGCTGAAATCGGAACCGGCGTGTAGCTCAGGTAAGTCTCCGAGAGAAAATCCATCCCGTGACGCTGATCTGGCTCGATGAGCGAGTGGGCGAGCATCGTGTCGAAATACGGCCCAGTGACCTCAATGCCATGCGCGAGCAGCACGCTGAGGTCGAACTTGAGGTTGTGCCCGATCTTCTCGATGCCATCACGCATGAGGACTTCGCGGAACTCCTCCAGCACGGCCTTCGCTTCGGCTTTGTCTCGTGGGAAGAAGACAAAGTAGCCTTCCCCCGCTTTCCACGAAAAGGCGATGCCCACGATTTCGGTGTCGCGTGGGTCGAGCCCGGTCGTTTCGAGGTCAAAGCAGTAGCGCTCCAGCTTGTTGAGTTCAGAGATGAGACTGGTGCGCTCTTCGGCAGTGCGCACGAGGTGATACTGATGCTCGGTATCGGCGATGGTGCGCAGCTGTGGTGCGGCTGGCGCTGCGCCAAAGAGGTCATCACCGCTCGCAGGTGCAGTCTTGTCTTCCTTCGCCAACATGCGTCCACGTCCGGCTTTGAACTCATCGCCAAAGACACGACGGCCAAGCGCATTGAACTCGAACTCGGTGAAGAGCGCCTTGAGATCGGGCGTGTCGTGCCCCTTCTGCTCCAGATCATCCAGCGCGACATCGACGGGCAGGTCGGTGAAGATGGTGGCGAGCTGTTTGGAGAGCAGCGCTTTGTCCGCGTGCTGCTCCACCTTCTCCTTCTGCTTGCCTTTGAGCTGCGCCACATTGGCGATGAGATTCTCCACACTGCCAAATTGCTGAATGAGGCTCGTGGCGGTCTTTTCGCCGAAGCCGGGGATGCCTGGGATGTTATCCACCGCGTCGCCCATAAGCCCGAGGATATCGATCACCTGCTCAGGCCGCTCGATGCCCCAACGCTCGCAGATTTCCTTCACGCCTAGGATCTCCACCTCGTTGCCCTGACGGCCGGGTTTGTAGATCTTGATCTTGTCAGAGACGAGCTGCCCGAAGTCCTTGTCCGGCGTGACCATGAAGGTCTCTTCAAAGCCTTCCTTCTCCGCCCGTTTCGCGAGGATGCCGATGATGTCATCCGCCTCCAGGCCATCCTTCGTGATCAGCGGGATGTTCATCGCCGCGCAGAGTCGATGAATCAGCGGAATGGCCGTGGAGATGTCCTCCGGCATCTCCTCACGCTGCGCTTTATAATCCGGGAAAATCTCATGACGCGGTGTGGGTGCCGAGGTGTCCAGCACCACGGCGAGATGCGTGGGTTGTTGATTGCCGATGATGTCCAGCAGCGTGTTCGCAAAGCCGTAGAGCGCGGATGTGTTCACCCCATCGCTGGTGCGGATGGGATTCTTGATGAAGGCAAAGTGTGCGCGATACAGCAGCGCCATGCCATCGAGGAGGAAGAGACGTTTGGACATTCGATGCGAGCGTGGCGAGTAGCGGAGCCAGGGTCAAGGCTGCGACATCATACTCTCCGCCTCAGTTCGAGTCCGATGTCGCCGGGTTCTTGCCGGGCGGGTCGAATTCCACATCCACTCCGGCTTTGTTCAGGCCCTTCTTCACATCGTCGGCGAGCTGGGCGTAGCTGCGACCGCGCATGAGGTGCTTTTCGATGAGCGCCTTGGCATCAAAGCCGCGCTCAACGATTTCCAGATCCCGCAGCCAGGCGATGATATTCGCGGCGTCACCTTTGTCATCGTGATGGTAGAAGTAATAGGTCAGCAGGGCTGCGGAGCCGTAGTTCTGGCTGGATTGATTCGCTTCTCCACCGCTCACGTTGGGTGCCTTCACTTTCAGGGTCAGCGCAGCCGCCCACGCGCCACCTTTGATCTCCATGAGTTCCTGGAGATCCAGCATCTTGAAGGGGCCCGGCTCATAAAGATTCTTTTGGCGGGCGAAGTCGGTGAGCCGCTTCCTAATGCCTGTCCAGGCAAACCTTCCTGTTGGGAAGTACTCCGGCAGCTCGGTGTAGTCGGCGCTTCCTTCGATGAACCACACGGGCAGCTTCGCGAGCCAGTGATTCATCATCTGGTGGGTGATCTCGTGGATGAGGGTGGCGTTGGCTTTGTCATCCGCTTTGTCCAGGCTCACGCGGCTGCCGACCATCTTCACGCCCAGGCTTTTCAGCGGCACGGAGAGGGCTTTTTGCCCGCGCTGATAGACCCCGGCTGATCCGGGAACGCCGCCCGACTTCATGTAGTCCTCTTCATTCGTGTACAGCTTCGCCAGGAAGAATTCGCGCAGAGGTTCTGGCTTGGGTTTGATGTCGAGAGGCAGTTTGCAGTTCAGGAGGTAAGTGGCTTCAAACAAGCGCCCGAACTCGCGCACCACATTCGCCCCCAGCTTGGAGTCACACTCGAATTCATAATGCGGGGAGCGGTAGATGTATTTCTTCTCCTTCTCGTCCTCCTTCACGACGATGATCTCCGGCTTGTCTGCGATGGACACGCTCTTCGGCCAGGTCGTTTCGGCAGTGGGAGATTCCGAGGTATTGGGCGCAGCGCTCGGTGTCGTCGCGCTGGCGGTCTGCGCTTTTGCCCAGGCTTGATCTTCAGCCGAGAGCCGCTCCAGAGGCACGGAAAAGATGGCTCCGTTTCGGCCTTTGATCTTTACGCTGACACCTTCGAGCCCAAGAAAAGAAGCCTCCACCTCCCGACCATCCGTGCTTTTCCAGACACGAAAAGCCTCCTGCTGGGCCTGAACGAACATGGCAGGCAGAATCAAAGCAGCCAAAAGGAGGCGAGTGATGGTTGGAATCATATTGGCGAAGAGTAATGAAAACGGCATCTGTCTGACAAGGTGAAAAAGGTCGCTTCCGATCTCAGGCGACACTCCAACACAGGATTGCGAAGTCAGCGCGCCCATTTACTCTCCACACCATGTCTGCCGCTTCTCTCATGCCTGGGAACGGCGAGATCAGAACCTCCCCATGAGCCTTACCGCCCTGCCGCTTGCTGATCGTTACTCGCGCTTCCGTGACTTTGTGTTTTCGGGTGTGGAGGAATCATCGGCAGCGCTCCCCGGCATGGCTGAGCCCATGGGCGAGCTGGATCTCCAGAGCCTGTGGTTTGCCGGGGCGTTTGGGCGGGAGTTTACCAGCTCAGAGGGGAAAGCTGTGCGCGTGGTGGATTTCGGCATCTGGAACTCGGGGGCAGGGCCGGACTTCAATGACTGCGTGATTGAGGTGGATGGTCAGGCGATGCGTGGAGACATTGAACTCGACCCCGATGCGCGCGACTGGGAGCACCATGGGCATGGGGCCAATGCAGATTACGCGCGCGTCGTGCTGCACCTCTTCATGCACACACCCGAGGAGCGCTTTTTCACCCGCACGGTGGGTCACAAAGAAGTGCCGCAGGTGCTGCTGAACCTCGGCATGATGGACGCGGATGCGCGTCCGAATCGCGGTCTCGCCGCAGCGCGACTCGGACGCTGCGCCACTCCGCTGAGTGAGATGGAAGAGGCACGCGTGCAGGACCTGCTGGAGTCGGCGGCACAGCATCGGCTGGAGCGGAAATCCCGCCGCCTGCATCGCAGCATCGCCGCGCAGGGCCGGGAACAAACGATCTATCAAGCTCTGGCCCAGGCGCTCGGATATCGGCAAAATCAGCCGCCATTTTTGCTGATCAGCCAACGCCTTCCCGTGAAGCGACTGCGCAAACTACCCGCTGCCACGCGGGAGGCGCTGCTCTTCGGCATCAGCGGCTTCCTGGAAAGCGTGAAGTTTGAGGACACACTGCCCGAGACCCGCAGTTACCTCCGCCAGCTCTGGCAGGAATGGTGGCGGCTTCGTGAAGAATGCGCCCGCTGGCTTTCCCCATCCCAGCTCCCGCGCTGGAAGCTCGCCGCCACACGTCCGGGAAACCATCCTCAGCGACGTCTCGGTGCACTGACGGCGATGCTGGCGCAGTGGGAGCCCATCTCGGCACCGCTGATGGACTCCACGCGCTGGAGCCAGACGGCGTGGAAAGAAAGCCTGCTCGCCCTGAAGCATGATTTCTGGACCACTCACTTCACCTTGCTCGCCGAACCTGCGGCGAGACCGCTGGCACTCGTCGGCGAGACCCGCGTGCAGGAGATGCTGGCAAACGTCGCCTATCCGCTGCTCATGCCCGAGCGAACGCGACTCTGGGCCGAGTATCTGGAACTGCCCGCGATGCTGGAGAATCAAAAAGTCACCCGCGCTGCACTCCGTCTCTTCGGTGAAAATCCGCGCGGAACGCTGTTTCAAAAGAAGCTTCATCACCAGCAGGGGCTGCTGCAATTGTATGAAGATTTCTGCCTCGAAGACGACAGCGCCTGTGAGCAGTGCCCATTTCCAGAGAGGTTGAAGCAGTGGTCGTAGCTCATGGAGCAGCCTGACTTGGTGAGGTTTTGCTCCTCGATTATCGCGCCTGGGTAATCCTTGATCTCGTCATCTCCCTCACTTCGTCACACAAGCCACGGCCATCGCGGCGATGCCTTCTTCTCTGCCGACGAAGCCCATGCGTTCGTTGGTGGTGGCTTTGACGCCGACTTGATCGGGCTGGATGCCGAGGGCGGCGGCGAGTTTTTCCTTCATCAGCG
>NZ_JBILYB010000317.1:0-2870 GCF_044378005.1 Prosthecobacter sp. | reverse complement strand
CCTGGATTTCATGAAGGGGCACAAGAACTCGATAGTCCTGGACTATGTCTGGGTTGCAGACAGGGGGCTCATAAGCGGCCTCAAGACCGGCGAGATGAACCTCGCCTCCCACCTGCGCCTCATTAACAAGAACCGTGGCGTCGGAGGCGCTGACAAGGGACCGGCCACCGACGGGCACTGATGGGCTGCTATGGAAACAAGGACATCATCACGCCGCACATGGACAAGCTCGCAGCCGAAACACCCATGCCCACCGCGCCGGACAACCATTACGCCAATGACTACGCCAAGCGCATCCGCGATGCGGTCGCATAAAGGCCACCACACCCTCCAGCAAGAAATTTTGTCAGAAAACCCGATAAACGACAAAGAGATAACAGATGCGGCAATCTTGCCGCGTGACGTGAAAGACATCCGAACCCCAATCCCAGCGAACCCATGAAAACGACCAACTCTATGAGAATCAGCTTCCTTGCCGGTGCATTGGCTCTGGCAGGCATCTTCGCAGGCCAAGCCAACGCTCAGTCTCCGGTGAAAATCGATCTGGCCTACAACGTGACCACGTCCACCAACGTGCGTGGAAGCGCGGCCAACCCAGCCCAACCAGCGTCTGGCGGTGCGGCATCCCCTGCGGTGCCGGCAACTGCCCGTGGCATCTTGCTACGTGGAGAGCAGTCAATTCCGAGCACAGCCGTGCTGGGCGCGGAGGCTTATGGACCTGTGGCGCTGATCCAGTTTGAAACGCTGAACGTCGTCCAGAGCGGCCCAGACGGGCGGCCACTTTCTCGTCCTCAGATGGGCTTCCGTTTGCAGGTGTCCAAACCTCAGTTCGTAGAGCGTGACGGAGTGATGGGGCTTGAAGGAGGAATGGCATCGGCGCTTCTGAGCCTTTCAAGCAATCTCGCCAATCGCACGGGGTCCGTCGTCGAGAAATTGAGCAACAATAGTGCCTCCAAAAGCCCGCCATTCGCCTGGGAGGAAGTGCGTGGAGCAGCCACGCTTCGTTCCCCCTACAAAGGTGCTCCCGTGCGCTGGTTTGCGCCGCTCCTGAGCATCGCCGACGTGAGAGTGCAGGCCCTTCCGGGCGCCGTGGCTGCCAATGGAACTCCTGTTCCCGGAACGGAAACAAGGTCAATGACTTCCGTGATGCTCGATCCGGCGCTGTCCGCCAGACTCGCTGGGCTTGAGTTTGATGCCGCAGTCAAACTCGTGGTGAGCAATCTAATTGGACGCGGATTTGTGAATCTTGATGGCGGCGAAGTCGGCATCATGCGGGGAGTTCCAAGCGTGCAGTAAAAGTAGTCGCCCCAGCCATCCGCGAACTCGACCGCGATGGCAAAACCGTGTGGAAGCTCGGCACGCAGGACGTGCCGAGCAAAACGCTTCGCCTCATCAGCGGCTTCCAGCGCCTGCCCGACGAACGCACCGTCCCCGTCGCCGCTCCACGTCCAGGGCCAACTCGACCCGCCCCCTCAAAAGCATTTTCGAGGCTGATCAGCTCGGCTGAAACCCGATCATCCTCCGGTTTTTGCTCTTCTTCCCTGAGTGCTCTGCCTTGGGCTTCTTCACCTTCTTGATCTCCGCCTCAAGTATCGCCTGCGTCACCTGCCACTTCGCTGGGTCTGCATCTGTGCTGCCCGCATGAATCGCATTGACGCACACATTCAGAATATCCCCGCCGCTGAGGCCCTTCGATAACTCCGCGAGAACTGCGTAATCAGCCTGCACCCGATCTGGGTTGGGGAGATGAAGGGCGAACAACTCCCGGCGCATGGAGGCGTCTGGAATGCGGAATTTGATGTGGCGCTGGATGCGACGAAGCAGGGCGGGGTCATAGTTTTCAAACAGATTGGTGGTCACGATCACCACGCCGTCAAAGCGATCCAATTCCTGCATCAGGCAGTTGCGGTTCTGGTTGATGCTGGTGGAGCAGGATTCGCCGGTTGATACGCGTTTGGAGAGCAGACTGTCGGCTTCATCGAAGAACAACACCGCGTCGTGTTCACTGGCAGCAGCAAATGCGGCTTTGATGTGCTTGGCTGTGTCGCCGAGGTATTTCGAGATAACGGCGCTGTAGTCCACCTGATAGAGCGGTTTGCCAAGGCGCAGCGCGATGCCAAGGGCAGCGCGCGTCTTGCCGGTGCCGGGCGGGCCGTAGAAGTTGAGGATGCAGCGGCCCTGCTGCGACTGGATGCTACTCAGGTTCCAGATGCGGTCCAGGTCAGCGCGGATCTCCAGCGCTCGCAGACCGGCAAGGATGTCGGTCTTCACCTCAGGATGCAGGATCAGCTTGTCGAGGTCGTGGCGGGGTTCCGGCTGCACGAGCATCCCCACATCAGGGAGCTGTTCCTCTTCATCGCGATCCCGCCTGCGGCGGCGCGGGTTTCGGTGATCGTCGGCGGTGGCTGCATCGGGTGGCAGTTCGATTTCTGGGTCGGTTCGTGTGGGCATGGTGGTAGGATGTTTGGGTTCAGCCATTCTGCTCCGCAGCTTGCGTAGTTGCAGTGCTGGAAAATGCCGCCTCAAGGCGCGTGGTGTCGCTGCCTTGCACGATCTGGCGCGCATAGGCGGGGATGCGTCGGCGCAGGATGATCATCTGCCGTTCACTCAAGCATCCGCGCCGCTGATACTGACGGGCGAAGCTGGTGAGGATTTCAGCATCAGGTCCGGTGAACCCGATGCCGTTGCGTTCGATGGTGGTTTCGCGGCTCTGCTCATCGGCGGTCTGGTTCTGGTAGATGCGCATCAGGGCACGCAGTGCCCAGCGGTCGTTGCTGGCAAGGCGATGGCGCAGTTGTTCGATCATGTCTTTCTTGCTCATGGGTAGGTGGGTTCAGGTTCATGGCCCTTGCGGGCCGTCTCCTTGCCTC
>NZ_JBILYB010000048.1:0-41492 GCF_044378005.1 Prosthecobacter sp. | reverse complement strand
CAACCTCGTCTCCGACCACAACGCCTACTTCGACCGCATCGCGGAAAGCGAGCGCGGCATCGTCGAGACCATGTTCATCGGCGAAAAGAAAGTCGGCCAGCCCAAGCCCGGCTCCTACGACGGCATGGATTTCACCCTCGCCACGATCCGCACCGAGACGGGAAATGAAAAACACTCCCGCTTCGGCAATCCCGGCCTCCCCGTCGTGAAGGAACTCTCCCCGCGCTACGACAATGACACCCCGGCCAACAACGAGCGCACCTGGCAGGGCCAATGGTTGGCCAACGAACTCCACCAGACGCGCCAGGAGATCCAGCCGCTCGATTTCCATCACTTCATCGCCGCGCCCGACAGCCCGCTCGCCAAAGCCGCCGACGGCAAACCCATCGGCCTCGACCCGGCGGTGTTCGGCGCGGACTTCGCGCAGGCGGTGGATCGGGGCGTGCCTGCCGTCAGTCATCCCTCACCAAAATGAAACCCAGCCCCATCCTCCTCGCGGCTTTGGCCGTCGTTTCCACTGTCCACGCGGAGCTTCCATCCGACGAAGCCGGAGCCATCGCCTTTCTCAGCGGCAAAGGCGTCGAATTCACCAAGAGCGCCGACGGCAAAGCCACGCGGCTTATGGTAAAGGAAGGCGGGAAGCTCGCTGCCGCAGACTTTGCGCTCATCGGCAAGCTCACGAGCTTGGAGCAAATGGGCATCAACGGCGCGCCGCTCGCAGATGGCGAGTGGGCTTTCCTCAAATCGCTGCCGAAGCTCAAGACGCTCTCCATCTGGCACAGCGCGGGGTTTGGTTCGCTGGAGCCGTTTTCCGGGCTGCCCGTCGAGTCGCTGACCATCGGCGGCTGCATGGGCCTGCGTGATTTGAACGGCAGCGACAAAACGAAACTGCGCAACGCCATCACCACGCTGCACGACTTGCCGAACCTCACGAAAGGAAACTGGTATCACTCGCCGCTCGTGCCGGATGACACGCACCTCGCGCACATCGCCGTGCAGTTTCCGAAACTCACCGACCTGCGCCTCGACTTCGCCGCACCCGCAGGCACGCAAACGAGCATCACGCCCACCGGACTCGCCGCGCTGCAAAAGCTGCCGCTCACCGTGCTCGGCCTCGAAAGCGTCAAGAGTTTCACCGCTAAGCATTTCCAAGCCATCGCCGGCATCAAGAGCCTCAAGACGCTCACCGTGGACTCGCGCAAACAACCCGCCAACGAAGACGCCATCGCCGCCTTCAAACAAGCCCGCCCCGATGTGCAAGTCGCCGTCTCCCAGCCCGGCGACAAAGGCCCGCCGCAGGTGAAGAAGAAGTGACGTGTGGTCCGTTGAAATAACCAACCTTCCTTTCCCAATCATGAAATCGCTCGCCGCACTCTGTTTGTCCATTCTCTGCATCCATCGGGTCAATGCGGTGGAATTGAATCTCCCTTTGCATCCCGCCAAAGCGAAAATCATCCAGGGCATCGCGGTCACGGAGGGCGTTGAAGTCGTGCTCGGGTCAAAGCCGGGGTTTTCGGCCAGAGGTGCGGCGGAGACGCTCGTCGGCCTCGGCGTGCCGAAGGATGACATCGCCTCGGTGACGGTTCAGTCCAAAGAGCGGGAAGCCGTCGCCTTCACCGTCACGCATGACAAGTCCGGTCATGTGCTGGCCATCACCGGCAATGGCCCGTGGCTGCGCAACAGCACGCTTCGCTCCTTCAAGGCTCTGCCGGAGCTGCGCATCATCCGCATGGACCACAATGGCTTTGTCGGCAAAGACCCGCGCATCCCGGAGTTCGATGGCTGCGGGTTCGATGCGCTCACGGACTCGAAGCTCGCGGACATCAAGATTGGCCTCAGCTTTTCCGACAAAGGCATGGAGCAATGCGCGAAAATCAAAGCGCTGCGCAGTTTTTCTGTCGCTCATTCGCAGGCCACGGGGGCGGGCATCGCGTTTTTTGCCGGGCATCCGGGGCTGACGAGTTTCTCCATTAGTGAGATGGGTAAGCCGAGCGTCACCGAGAAGGCATTCGGAGCCATCGCGAAGATTCCGAACCTCACGCGCGTGGGTTTGGGCGAGTGCTATGTGACGTATGCCGGCGGGTTCGCGCTCCTCGCGCCGTTCAAGGGCAAACTCGTCGAAATCAACCTCAGCATGTGCGTGGCGGCGCAGGCGGACTTGGACAAGCTGAAGGCCGACCATCCGCAGGCGAACATCATCACGACACCGCTGGCCGAGATTCCGAAGCGACACATCTTCGTGGCTATGAGCCTCGCCAAACAGGTGCCGCCGGACCTCGCGGCTCCGCTGAATGCCGCCATCGAACTGGTCCGCAAAAAGTAATCCGTCATCGTCATGCGCCTTGCCACGATTCTCCTTCTGCTGGTCTTCGCCCAAGGGCTCCAAGCCGTGCCCGATTTCGAGCGCGAGGTGCGCCCGTTTCTCAAACAGCACTGCTACTCCTGCCACGATGCGAAGAAGGCGAAGGCGGGCTTTCGCGTTGATGAGCTGGGCACGGATTTCCTCAGCGGCAAGACGGCGGACTCCTGGCACGAGGTCATCAATCAAATCAACAGCGGCGAGATGCCGCCGAAGAAGGAGCCGAGGCCGGATGCGAAGGCGGCCTTTGCCGTGGTGGAATGGGTGGGCGCGAATCTGAAGAACGCGGAGCGCCAGGCACGCATGGCGGGCGGACGCATCCTGATGCGGCGGCTAAACCGCCAGGAGTATGCGAACACGGTGGGCGACCTGTTCCGGCTCGACCCGAACTTTGTCGAGAAGCTGAAACGCGAACTGCCTGCCGACGGGAAAGCGGAGGGCTTCGACCGCATCGGCAGCGCGTTGTTTTTCGACCAGACGCAGATGCTCGGTTATCTCGACTGGGCCGGGCAGATTGCCCGAGAGGTGGTGCAGAGCGCGCCGCCGAAGGCGGAGACCTATGTCTATGAAGCGGAGAAGAAGCTAAACAGAAACGAAGGCCCGACCGTGGAAGTGGCGCAGGCAAATGCGCATCAGATTCCGCTCGGTCCCACTTTTTACGACAAGAAAGTCACCGGCGTCGAGATGTGGGCCGGCCACGGCGGCAAACCCGATGAGGATAAGGCGTGGGCGATGGTGCCACATGGACCGCGCCCGGACCTGACGAGTCTGGTCACGCAGGATGGCTACTATCGCGTGCGCGTTCATGCCGGGGCCTCGCCCGGTGCGCGGGGCACTCCGGTGGTGATGCGCCTCACCTACGCCACCGGCACGCCGCTGGAGAGCGTGCATGACATCACCATCGAGGGGACTTTGGAAAAGCCAGGCGTGGCGGAGACGCTGGTGTTTCTGCGGGCCGGGCAGCCGGACCAGCAGAAGCCCCTGGTGCCGACTTGGAACGGCATCAACAACCTGCGCGTCAACAATCCCGAATGGAATGCCGTCCATCTGCGATGGCTGGTGGTGCAGGGCAAAATTTCAAAAGCTGTGGCCGCGCGTGACGATGCCGAAGCCACACGACTCAGGGCCGAGCGCGAGCAGGTGCTCAAGGACTTGAATGCCTTCACCGGGCCGCGCTGGATTCCGCATCCCACGCACAACGCGGCCACCGCGCCGCGCCTCTTTCTCGACAAAATCGAGGTGGAAGGCCCGCTGCCAAAAGAATGGCCGCCGGCGAGCCACAAGGTGCTCGGGCTCGATGACAAGACGCCGCAGGATGAGAATGGACTGCGCTCAGTGTTCGCATCGCTGCTGCCGAGAGCGTATCGTCGGCCCGTCGAAAAAGCGGAAGTGGATAAGCTCGTGCGCATCGCCGCCGGTGCGATGCAGCGCGAGAAGATACCCTTTCCCGATGCGCTCCGACTTGGCCTGCAAACGATGCTTTGCTCACCGGGCTTTGTTTTCATCCAGGAGCCGCAACCGCGTGCCGCTGCCGTCACCAAGGGCACGCGGCCGCTGAACGACTTCGAACTCGCGAGCCGCCTCTCCTATTTCCTCTGGAGCAGCCTGCCGGACGACGCTCTGCTCGCGCTCGCGGCCAAAGGCACCCTGAAGCAGCCCGCCACGCTCCGCGCCCAGGTCACGCGCATGTTGGCGGATGCGAGGAGCCGACGTTTCGTCGAGAACTTCGCCGGTCAGTGGCTCGATGTGGAGCAGTTCGGCAGCGTCGAGCCAGCGAAGGAATACAAAAGCTATGACAACGCTCTCAGGACCGCGAGCCGCGAGGAGCCGCTGGCGTTTTTCCAGCAGGTGCTCACGGAAAATCTGCCGGTCGCGAGCTTCCTCGATTCCGACTTCCTCGTCATCAATGAACGCCTCGCGCGGCACTACGGCATCGAGGGCGTGAGCGGCGAGGCGTTTCAAAAAGTGGCGCTCAAGCCGGAGCATCATCGCGGCGGCGTGCTCGGCATGGCCGGGCTGCTGACCCTGCTGGCCGATGGCACTCGCACGCTGCCGGTGCGTCGTGGCGCGTGGGTCCTGGAGAAGATGCTCAACGACCCGGCACCGCCTCCGCCGCCGAACGCGGGCGACATCCAGCCGAACACCGCCGGGAAAAACCTCAGCGTGCGCGAGCGACTGCAAAAACACCGCGACGAACCGAACTGCGCGAGCTGCCACGCCAAGCTCGACCCCTACGGCCTCGCGCTGGAAAACTACGACGCCATCGGTGCCTGGCGCGAGAAGCAGAACGGCGAAGGCATGGGAGGAGCGAGGGCTCCGGTCATCGACGCCAGCGGCGCGCTCAAATCCGGACGCGAGTTCAAAGACCTCACTGGCTACAAGGCCGGATTGATGGCCGAGCAGGACAAGTTCATCCGCGCCTTCACGGAAAAACTGCTCACCTACGCGCTCGGCCGCCCCGTGGGCTACGTGGACAATGCCACCCTCGAAACCATCCTGAAATCCGAGCCGCGCCTGCAATCGCTCGTGCAAGCCGTCGTCGCCTCTGAACCCTTTCAAACCAAATAACGACCATGAACATCCTCAAACACCGTTCCATCGACCGCCGCACCTTCCTGCGTGGCACCGGGGTCTCGCTCGCGCTGCCCTGGCTTGAATCCATGTCCTCGCTGGCACGCGCGGCTTCGACAGCGGGCGGCATCGCGGAGAGCGAGCGACCGAAACGCGCCCTCTTCACCATGTGGGGCCTCGGCATGAACGGACGCGATTACACACCGTCAAAGTTCGGCCGCGATTGGGAGGCAACGACCATTTTGAAACCCGTCTCCCATCTGCGGGATGACTTCACCCTCATCAGCGGCCTCAAGCTCACCCACTCCGGCGGTCACGGCGGTGACCGCACCTTCTTGACCGGCACCGCCACGCACAAAGCCGACGCCAAACTCCGCATCTCCGCCGACCAGGAACTCGCCGAGGCCGTCGGCAAAGCCACGCGTTTCTCCAGCCTCGTGCTCGGCGTGCATCGCGGCACCGGCTTCGGCAGCGGCACCATTGACAAGACGCTCGCCTGGACCCGCGGCGGCACGCCCATCCCGGCGGAGAACCGCCCACACATTCTCTTCGACAAACTCTTCCGCGCCGAAAGTCCCGACGAAGTCGCCGCCCGAAGGGTCGGTGCCGGCCGCACAGGCAGCGTGCTCGACGCCGTGCGCGACGAGGCCAAACGCCTGCAAAACCGGCTCGGCAAAGACGACCTCGCCAAACTCGACGAATACTTCACCTCCATCCGCGACGTGGAGCAAAGCATCGCCACCGACCTCGCCTGGCTCGACAAGCCGAAGCCGAAAGTCGCCGCGATTGACTTCGGCAAGAACGTCCAGGCGCTCGACCCCGAGTTGCAAGCCAAGGGCAACTTCGACTACCGCCGCTACCAGCGCCTCATGTTCGACGTCATCACCCTCGCGCTCCAGACCGACAGCACGCGCGTCATCAACTACTATGCCCGCCGCGACCTCAACGACGGCACCCATTGCTACGCTTACAAAGGCTGCCCCTACGGCTACCACGAGATGACCCACCACGGCGAAGACCCCGACAAGCTCAAGTGGCTCACCACCGTGGACACCTGGTATATGGAGGACTGGGCCTACTTCATCGAAAAGCTCAAGAGTGCCAAGGAAGGCGACGGCACCTTGCTCGACCACACCATGCTCGTCTGGGGCAGCAGCGGCGGCACCGAGAACGCGCACAACAACACCGACCTGCCCACCATGCTCGTCGGCGGCCATAAAATCGGCATCAAGCACCAGGGCCACATCGCCAAGAAAGATGTCCGCCTCGGCAACCTCTGGCAGACCATGTTCGGCGTCATGGGCGTGAAAGTCCCCGACAAATTTCAAGGCGGTGAGGCGGATGGCGTCATCAAGGAACTGGTGTGAACGAGCAGGAAATGAAGTTGCGCCGTCACATCATCGCACTCGCATTTTCCTTCGCCGCCCACGCGCAAGGGCCGCCGAACATCCTCCTCATCATGGTGGACGACATGGGCTACTCCGACCTCGGCTGCTATGGCGGCGAGGTTCGCACGCCGACATTGGATGCGCTGGCGGCGGGTGGTGTGAGGCTGGCGCGGTTTTACAACTGTGCGCAGTGCTGCCCCTCGCGGGCTTCGCTCATGAGCGGGCTGTATCCGCATCAGGCCGGCGTGGGCGACATGAACGAACAGGGCTCGGCGAATGAGCTGTGGCGGCTCATTGGCTCGCCAGCGTATCTCGGCTTTAAAAAGGAGGGCGTCGTGACCTTGCCGGAGTCGCTGCGCGAGGCGGGCTATCAGACCTTCATGGCCGGGAAATGGCATCTCGGTCAGGATGAGTCCTGCTGGCCGGGGCAGCGCGGGTTTGACCGGCATTTTGCGCTCATCGGCGGTGCTTGCGAGCAGTTCACCGGCTATCGCTCGTGGCAAAAGAAGGGACCGATTACCAAATTCGTGCTCAACGGCAAGCAGGTCGAAAAACTGCCGCCGGACTTTTACACGACCGACACTTTCACCGACCACACGCTGCGTTTCATCGAGGAATCCGACATCGCGCGGCCATGGTTCGGCTATCTGGCCTTCACGGCTCCGCATTGGCCGCTCCAGGCACATGAGAGCGATGTGGCGAAGTATGCGGAAACCTATCGTGCTGGCCCCGATGCAATCCGCCAGCGTCGTTTCGAGCGCTTGAAGCAAATCGGCCTCGTTCCCGAATCCGCACGCTTGTCGAAGCTCGACGCCGAAATCACCGACGAAGCCAGGAACGCGAAAAAGGAACGCAACGAGCAATGGATGCGCCAATACGCGGCGATGATCGACCGCGTGGACCAGAGCCTCGCCCGCATCGTCGAGACGCTGCACAAACGCGGCCAGTTCGACAACACGCTCATCCTTTTCCTCAGCGACAACGGCTCCGACGAAGTGCGCGGTCCGCTCTGGGGCCAGGTGTGCAACACGCCCTTCCGCAAGTTCAAGGTCTGGGTGCACGACGGCGGCATCGCCTCGCCCTTCATCGCCCACTGGCCCGCAGGCATCCCGGCCTTGCAGCGCGGCAAGATTGTGACCGGCCCCGCGCACATCATGGACGTGTTCCCGACCTGCCTGGACGCCGCCGAGGCGAAACATCCGCGCACGTTTGCCAGTCATGCTGTGCAACCGTTCGAAGGCACGAGCCTCCTGCCTGCGTTGCGGGGTGAGCTTGCTTCGATGCCGATGGATCGCCCGCTGTTCTGGGAACGCATGGGCAACGAAGCTATGCGGCTGGGCCACTGGAAACTCGTGCGCGGCTACGGCCCGTCCGCGGAGAACGGCGGCATCGCCACCACCGGCCCGCGCACCGGAGCCTGGGAACTCTATGACACCTCCACCGACCCCGGCGAAACCCACGATCTCGCCGCGCAGCAGTCAGAAAAAGTCGCCTCACTCGTCTCTCAACATGAAGCCTGGGCCAAACGCGTCGGCGTGGTGCCGCGTGAGCAAATCGTCAAACACATGCAATCCAACGACAAGAAATAGACCATGAACCGCCGCTCCTTCCTCCAAAAGTCCATGCTAGCTACCGCTGGCTCTTTCACCGCCAAGTCCTACTCGCAAATCATCGGCGCGAATGAGCGCGTGCGCGTGGGCATCATCGGCTTCGGCCTCATCGGGCGCATCCACACGCGCAGCTTTCATGGCTTGAAGGATCAGAGCAAGGTCGTGGCCGTGTCGGATTGCTACCAGCCACGCATGGATGCTTGCGTGGAGTTGGTGGGCGCGGATTGCGCGAAGATCCCCGACTTCCGCAAGATGCTGGAGCGCAAGGATGTCGATGCCGTCGTGGTGAACACCGGCGACCACTGGCATGCGCTGCAAATGATGCTCGCCTGCGACGCGGGCAAGGATGTGTATCTCGAAAAGCCGCTGCACCTTTTCGTGCGCGAGGGCGAGTGGATGCAAAAGGTCGCCGCTCGCACCAATCGCGTCGTGCAAGTCGGCACGCAGCAACGCAGCGCGGCGCATTATCACAAGGCGAAGGATCTCCTGCGCGGCGGTGCCATCGGCGACATCGTCAGCGTGCAGTGCAATTTCTTCCGCAACGTCATGCCCGGCATCGGCAACCCGCCGGATGGCGATCCGCCCGCAGACCTCGACTGGGACATGCTGCTCGGCCCCGCGCCGCAGCGCCGCTACAATGCGAACCGCGCCCTCTATCACTTCCGCTGGTTCTGGGACTACAGCGGCGGGCAGATGACCAACCTCGGCCATCACTCGCTCGACATCGTGCATTGGATTTTCGACATCCAGGCACCCAAAGCCGTCAGCAGCAGCGGCGGACGCCTTTTCCTCAAAGACAACGGCGAGGTGCCCGACACGCAGGACGCCATCATCGAGTATCCGAAGTTCAACACCGTCGTGCAGTTCCGCGAGTGCGCGGCGGGCGCGGGTAGCAGCAGCATGGGAGCGCTCACCTTCATGGGCACCAAGGGCACGATGACGCTCGGACGCGATGGCTTTGAAATCCTGCCCGATAAGAAGATCGACCCAACCAATTCGTATGCGAACATCATCGGCGGCCATCCCGTCGGCGGCCCGCAGCCTGTCCCTGAGCCCGAAGGCGACTTCTGGTGCGAGAAAGCCGAGGACAAGACTGGCGATTGGAAAGGGATGTATGTCGAACACGCCAAGAACTTCCTCGATTGTGTGAAGAGCCGCAAAACGCCGAACTCCGACCTCGCCAGCAGCCATTGGGTCAGCACCACCTGCCATCTCGCCAACATCTCCGCCCGCACCGGACGCAAAGTCGTGTGGGATGCCGCCGCCAACGACATCGCCAGTGACAAAGACGCCAGCGCCATGCTTCAGCGCCCCTATCGCGCACCTTGGGATACCGAACTCAAAGCCGTGCTCGCATGAACCGTCGCAAATTCATCACCACGTTGCCCGCGCTCGCCACCGCACGCTCATTGCTCGCAGAAGCAGGCGCTTCGCAGTCGCGACTTGGCATCTGCACCTTTTCGTGTCACCAGCATTGGAAAGCCGTCGGCGCGAAGCACGAAGGTGTGAAGTTCACCGATGCACTGAGCTTTTACCGCTATGGACGCGAGATCGGCGCTGAAGGTGTGCAGACGCCGCTGCGTGGTGCGAAGGCGGCGGAGATGAGGGCGCTGGTGGAAAGTGGTGGTGGCTACTACGAAGGCGAACTGCGCTTGCCGAAGGTCGAAGGCGAACTGGCGGCGTTTGAAAATGAAGTGCGCCAAACACGAGAAGCGGGCGCGACGGTGGCGAGGGCGGTTTTCACGAATGGACGCCGCTACGAGGTCTTCAAGACGCTGGAGGAGTTCCGCGCCTTCCATGAGCAGGCGAAGCGCACGCTCGCGCTCATCGAACCCGTGCTGCGCAAGCATCAGCTCAAGGCCGCCATCGAGAATCACAAAGACCACACCACCGAGGAACTCGTCGCCCTTATGCGCGGCATCAGCAGCGAGTGGGTCGGCGTGCTGGTGGACACCGGCAACAACCTCGCCCTGCTGGAGGAGCCGCACGGCGTCATCGAAGCGCTCGCTCCTTTTGCGCTCAGCGTGCATTTGAAAGACATGGCCGTGCAGTCTAGCGACGACGGCTTTCTGCTCAGCGAAGTGCCGCTCGGCACTGGCATGCTCGACCTGCCGCGCATGATTGCGACGCTGTCGAAGGCAAACCCCGCGCTCGTCTTCAACCTCGAAATGGCCACGCGCAATCCGTTACGCGTGCCGTGCCACACGGAGAGCTTCTTCGCGACTTTCCCTGAGCGCAAAGCCACGCACCTCGACGCGGCAATGCAGCGTGTGAAGGCAAATCCGCCCAAACAACCGCCGCCTGTCGTCAGCGGCAAAACCACGCCGCAAGTCCTCTCGGAAGAAGAAACCAACAACCGCCACGGCCTCGCGTGGATGCTGAAACAAATACGGGCATGAACCACAACGCACGACTCCCCAGCATGAAGCTTTCCGACCTGACGCAGAACCATTGGAAGAAACCGCAGAGAGTGGACGGACGCAGAGTTTCTAAATTTCGTTTTTGTCTTTCTCTGCGCCCGTCCATCCTTTGCGGTTTGGCGCTCGGCGCGTTCACTGCGAGCTTGAGCGCTGGCGGGGACCGGGGCGGGGACCGGGGTCAGGCAAAATCCAACAAACATCCAGCGTCGTGAGTTGGGCGGTGAAGGCCTCGATGCAATGCCGCGCCAGCGGCGGCGTTGAAAGAGATGCTGCGTAAGCCAAATCATGAGACAGACGACCCCATTGTCCTTCCGCATCACCGCCCTGCTGCTCGCGCCGCTGGCCACACTCAATGCGGCCGCACTACCTGGAAAACCCAACATCCTCTTCATCCTCACTGACGACGAGGGGCTCAGCGATGTCGGGTGCTATGGCTCGGACCGGTTCAAAGGCAAGACGCCGAACATTGATGCGCTCGCTGCGACGGGCGTGCGGTTTACGCATGGCTTCGCGCCGCCGCTTTGTCGTCCGTCGCGCACGACGCTCAACACGGGTCGCTACCTGTTTCGCAACGGTGCCCTGACTAACACCTCGTCGCACATTCCCTCGGCGAAGGATGAGCCGTCGCTCGCGCGCACGCTGAAGCAGGCGGGCTACGCCACCGGCATGGCGGGCAAGTGGCGGCAGATGAAGGATACGCCTGGCGATTGGGGCTTCGACGAATGGCTCACCGACCCGTCCGGCACGGGTTGGTTTTGGGAGAAAAGCTACATCAAGAACGGCCAGACCATCGAGACGCCTGAGCCGGTTTATTGCCCCGATGTGTGCATGGAGTTCACGCTGGATTTCCTGCGGCGACATCGCGAGCAGCCTTTCTATTTCTACTTCCCGACGCATCTCGTCCACGGCCAGATCCATCGCACGCCCGACAGCAAGCCGGATACGAAGAGATTCTACAACGACGACATCGCCTACGCCGACAAACAAGTCGGCCAGTTAGTGGCCGAACTCGACAAGCTCGGCCTGCGCGAGAATACGCTCATTGTTTTCAGCGGCGACAACGGCAGTGTGCATCCCGACAAAATCAACGGCCGCATGATCGACGGTCACAAGCACACGCTGCTCGAAGGCGGCAGTCGCGTGCCGCTCATCGCGAACTGGAAAGGCACCACGCCCGCCGGCAAGGTTGTGGACGACCTCGTGGATTTCAGCGACTTCTTCGCGACCTTCGCCGAACTGGCCAGCGCCAAGATGCCCAAAGGCGTGACCTTCGACAGCCACAGCTTCGCCCCGCAACTGCGCGGCGAACGCGGCACGCCACGCGAATGGGTCTTCGTGCAACTCGGTGCCGAATGGTATGCTCGCGAGCCAGGCTTCAAGCTCATGCACAACGGCGAGCTGTTCGACATGAGCGACGCGCCCTTTGCGCAGAAAGCCGTTCCCGCCGAGTCAGCCAGCGCCGACGCCAAAGTCGCCCGTGTGCGCCTACAAGCCGTGCTCGACAAACTTAGCCCGGCGTTCGGGAAGACGGATTCGTCCAAGTTGAAAAAGGGCAAAGGCGCAAAGGCGAAGGAAACTCCAAAAACAAAAATCAAATGAAACGCCTCCTCACTCTCGCCGCCCTGCTGTTCGCGCCTCTGGCCGTCATCGGCTCCTCGTCCCACCTCTTTCAATCCTGCATAAACCCAATCATCCTCCGGCTCTTCCCGTTCTCCCCAGCGTGCTCAGCCTTGGCCTTCTTCGTCTTCGCAATCTCTCGCTCCAACATCTCCTGCGTGACCATCCGCCGCTCAGGGTGCGGGTCTGTGCTGCTCGCTTAGATTGCATTGAGGCAAATGTTCAGGATGTCCCCACCGCTGAGTCCGCGTGATCTTGCGTGCATTGAAGTCATAGCTAAAAAAATCCACGTCGCTGAACATTCCACACTCTTCAACCCGGCATTGCCATCAATGCCGGGTTGAAGGGATGCGGATGTACCACCTCTACAATAGTTCAAACTCATCACGACAATCAGCCAGATAGCCTGCCGTTTTGAATTCACCGACCAGGGTGCGGTAGCGTGGATCGGGGGTCTTGATGACGTCGCGAAAATACCATCCATTACCTGAAGGTGTGGGCATGATGAGTTCTCCTGATTGGCTGCTCAAGACTGCGGGGTATCGGAAGAAACCGAAGCAGATCTCACCATGCTGCTCGTCAGTGACGACCAGCAACACGCCGTGAACAGGGATGAGTATGGTAGTGCCGTTGACGGAATCATGCTGCCAGACCTGATCGGTTTGTAGTTGGAACTCTCCGATCAAACGGGCATCATCCACATGACAGTAGCCACCGAGACGTTTGGAAAACTGTCTGCATTCCGGGGTGTCGAAGGGGACATTGAGCACCATGGTAGGTGCAAAACCCATTTTACGGGCTTTGTGTTCGAGTCTCCGCAGGAATGACTCCAGAGTGCTGGCTTGGGTTCCAGTGGGTGCGCTGAACGCATAGTGGTAACTAAGGCCCATGATAGTTTCCTTTCTGAGGTTAAGCGACCCCACCGGTTTCGCCGATAAGGTCGCATGGTTTGTTGTTATAGAAGTCGGCGAATGCCGTGCTGGATCAGAGATTGTGATCCAGATGTCCAGGGCCGTTGCCTTCGGGATCTGCTAGGACGGTTGCGGTGGCGGCGTGGCCGTTTTGATCGCGGCCACTGAGGACGAGGATGGGCAGAGCCTGCCCTTCCAGTTCGTCCCAGTAGATCGCAAGGATCTGACGGCCGACGAGCTTTTGGTAGTGCTCGCGTTCGATGCGGGTGGGTGCACTCATGACAGTAGTCCGACGTGGGTGTCGAGAAGACCGTGTAGAGCTTCGGTGCGCTTGGGGAGTTCGGCGAGATTGCCTTCCTTCAACGATTCGGTGAACGCGTTGAACAGACTCCAGACGTTGCGTGCCTCGAAGGCATCATGCCGCGGCTCACGCCACTCATGAAGGACGGGTGGGATGAGGCGGTTGGAGCACACTCCCACATCGGTGGCGCGGATGACGAGATCATGAGCTTCGATGTCGGTAATGTTCGCCTCTTTGTAGGCGGCGATGCGCTTGTCCTGGTCGTGCCATTTGGCAAGCAGGAGGCCGATGGAGCGAGCGACCAATTGCGGCAGGTCACGAACGATGAACCGGGTGTGTTTGCGCGCGAATTTGATCTCGCCACTGAATGACAGGTTATCGCAGACGAACACGCTGGCCCCGGCGACAATGCCGGCGGGGAAGGTCTTGTCATGGCTGTTACGCAGCCCAAGAACCCAGCAATAATCTTCGCTGGATTTCTGGGCATGGATTTCCATGAGACCGAAGTAGCGCTGACCTTCATGCGACAACGAATGTGCCTGGGCACCGATGCGGAGGTTGGTGGTGCTCAGTGTTTTTTGGACGGTGGTGATGAGCTGATGGTGTGGAATGGGGCACCAGCTATCGGTGGAGCGTGGCGTTCTGACTTCACGGACTTCTTCGAGGTCCACATGGGAGGCTCCGCAATGGAGCATGAGGTTGGGGGACTTGCGGCTGACGACAAGTGCCTGGTGTTCAAGATTGGCAATCATAAGGGTGGTTCCTTTCGTGGATGAAAAAGGCCGGATGTGCAGTGAGCACATCCGGCCTTGGTGGGTGGGTTGAGGGTGTTGGACGTCTATTAGAGCCGGACGCTTTGCAGCGAGCGCAGTGTCTGGCGGACGTTGTGGACTTCCTTCTCGCTGGCCTTCTGCTCGCGCATGGCGTGGCGGATGGTATCGCCAAGCTTGCTGAGGCCGTTGATGGCTTCGCGGAATCCCGCTTTGATGCTCTCCACCTGCACGAGGGCGGCTTCGAGCGCGGTTTTGGTTTCTTCTTTGGCGGCTGGGTGGGAGGAGCCGTTGGTTTGAGGCTGAGTTTGCATGGGTTGTGGCTTTTGGGGTTGCTCCGCAGGTCGCGGAAGGTTGGTGGTTGTCGCCGTTGTGAGGGCAGGGGATGGGGCCGGGGGCTTGGCTTCAGGGGGAGGTTCGTCGGAAGAACGCAATGGCATCACGATCATCTGTCTCCCGGCGCTGTGGAAGCGAAGGGGTGACATTGGATCAATGAGGCTGAGCGTGTTGAGCCCAAAGCTGAGGGCTTTGATGAGATAACGTCGGTCCACAAAAGTGGTGACAGACGGGCCATTACCCTTGGCGTCTGGCACCGGGACTCGCAGCCAGGGCTCGTCGGGCGTGTCTTTTCCAAGAAGCAGGAGCTGCCCCTGGTTCCAAGACAGGCCGATGGTGCGCAGGGTTTCATCATCATGACATGGCATGCGCTGGATCAGCTTTATGAGCGGTTCCAGTTTGGCCGGGTCGAGAGTGATGGTAGTCCTGGCTGTGTTGGGATTGGGGATGGGCGTGCGCCAGTCGGGGTATTTGCCTTCGATCTGTTTGCTGATGAACCTCCAGCGTCGGCTGGAGAGCTGGACGTGTTGATCATCGGCCTTCATCTGCCATTCTCCGTCGGCGTTGAACTCCTTCCATTCGAGGAACTTGTGGTTCGGGATGATCAGGGAGTTCTTCAACGGCAGCGTGAACGAGTTTGCGCTGTAGAGGTGCCTGCCATCCGTGCCGATGATGTAGTTGGCTTTGGGATTGCTGGTGTCGATGAAGGTGCCGTTGAGGACGTAGCGTGTGCTGTCCACACTGGCACAATCCATCGCCTCGTGAATGGAACGACGAACCTCCGGCGCCAACGGGATGGCATCCATCTGAATGCGCGGCGTTATTGGAAATTCCTCGACCGGGACATGGATCACTTTGGTTTCACCAAGCTGAGCCGCGAGAGCAAACTTGATGACCGGTCCTTGTGCTGAATGAGCGAGTTGGATTTGCTCATCTTTGCCGCAGTTCTTGGTGATTTGCACCAACTGCTCGTAGGGCACGAGAACAGTGGCGGGTGGTCCTTCAGCGGGGTGTTCGAGACGTACGGTGACGAATCGATCAAGATCGGTGCCCGTGAGGGCGATCCAACCGTCTGCGGTTCGTTCGATTTTGATGTTGGTGAGAATGGCAAGGGAGGTGCGTGAGTTGACGACCTTGCCCAGGCCAGCCAGGGCGGGTTTAAGTTCCGCCACAGGGAGGGTGATAGGATGCATAAGATGGAGTGGGGTTGAGGTGATGGAGGCATTTAGAGGCAGAAAGCGTCATGGCTGCCTGACTTCCGAGGAGGGTTGAGCCGGGGCGTTTTTAGCCTCGGGTGTCTGGGTCATTTGTGGTGCCACGATAATGACAGGTGGTGGTGCCTGCCGGTGACAGGCCATGCCAGTGAGGCACAACAGCGCTGTGAGGGCCGCTCCAAGGTGACGAAGGAGTTGTTTCATAGTGTTGGGTCTTGGTTGAACACAAAACCCATGCGCCTGTGAAGGACGCATGGGCAGCGAGCGTGGGATTAGTTAGGGAACCTCAGCTTTGTATTTGAGCTGGGAGGTGGTGCATTCGGCGGCGCGGATGTCGTCGCGCTGCCCGAGGTAAACCGGCTGGTAGATGGAGCCGGACTCTTTGAAGGCATAAAGGTAACGGCATTCCACCACGGTTCCCGGTGCGGGAACATCGTGGTTCGGCGGGATGGTGACGTTGCCGGCGGAACGAACCTTATCGCCCTCAAACAAGATCAACATGACACTGCGTTTATCGTTCACCTTGGTGACGATGAAGGAGGCAGTTTCGTAGAACTTGAATTTGAGCTGAGGTCCACCGGCGTTGGGCCTTCCGGGCACATAAGGGGCATCCACATGTTTGAAGACGACGCCTTCCTTGCCTTCGCGTTTGAGCTGCGAATACCAGCCTGCCTTTTGTGGAGCAAAGTGGCTGCAGACGATCTGGATGTGCGGATGGTAAAATGCGTTGAGGAGAACCTGCAAACGAAGGTAGCGATCAACAAATCCATACGTCCGCATGTCATCTCCGCAGATGGAGAGCAGATCGAAGGCGTGGAGAGTGTCGCCGACTGCTTCACCATCGAGGATGAAGTCGCCATCATGCTTGGCAGCACTGCGGACGATCATGTCGGGAACTGAGATGGTGAACCCCAGACGATTGATGCCGCTGATGTTGTCGCCTGCCTTTTTGATGAGAAGGCGGCGGCCATCCATCTTCTCCTGCATCAGGTAACCCGGATGAGTGAGAAGTGCTTCGGCTTCCTTTTCCTCAATTGGATTGAGGAGCTGGCACTGAATGCCACTGGGCTCTTTTGCGCTCGGGGATGAGGTGTGGCCGGGCGCGTCTTCACCAGCGCGATAACCCTTGGCGAGCTTTTCTTTGATGAGCTTGTCGTAGATGCCTTTGGCGATCTGGTAATCGACTGGTGCTTGTGTTTTGCAGCCTGTGTTGAGTGTGCTGCCACGACGACCGTAAGCGAAGTGAACCAGATAACCGTCATCCTTGGGCTGAATGCTGGCTTGATACACTTTGTCCGACGGTCCTTCGCGGAAGTAGATGGTGATGCTTTCCATGCTGTGTGTCCTTTCAGAAAGAAAAAAGAGCCGGACGATCCTGTGATCATCCGGCTCTTGAGTTGAGGATTTGGGATTAAGTGAGCTGTGTCAGTAGTGGTAGGGATCGCGGGGCTGTTGACGCGTGCGCATTAGCAGGATCGAGCGTCCAATGGAGACGAGTCCAGCAATGAGTCCCACCACCAGCAAGACCGAGAGCGGAACGAGCACGAGGTTGGAAGTCGTTTTCGTGATCGTGTCGATCCACACGTTGATTTGCTTGAGTGAGAATGAGACAAGCGGTGCCACCAGTAACGAAGGCACGGCCAGCCCAAAGGCGAGCCGCAGATTGAACTTGAACCATTCGCGCAGGGTTCCCTGCGGTGAGATCCAATATTCCAAGCGGCGGCAGGTGTAGCTGATGACCTCGGCCGAGCGTTCGATGGCGCTAAGCCGTGGCAGGTCGCAGTCAACGACCGGCACACTCAGCGCTTCAGGCTGCCATCGACGAACGACGATCTGGCGCACCTGCTTCGCCCATGTGGTTCCGTGTGCCATTGGCACCGGACGCGGGTTTTCGATCCATGGTTCTGGTTCCATCATAATCTTGACGTGTTTTTGCCCCGAGGGCGGTTCCGACGACAAACAACAACACGCAGCCGAAGGCCAGGGTGCCCGAGGCAATGACCCAGTGGCCGGTGACTTTGTGTTTTTCCGACATTTGATCTTCGAGATTCGCGATCTTGGCCCGGTATTCAGGGCCGAGATCTGGAGGATTGTCGAAGAACCAACCTGCACTTGCTGCTGGAGTGAGCAGAAGCAGGCAGATGAAGAGGATGAGAAGTTTCATTGTTAAAGGGTGGGGATGAGAAGCAGGCCGGTGCTCACGAGGAGAACCGGCCTGCGTCATGGTTAATACCAGTGGCGACATTCATTAAAGAACTCGCAGCTTGAGCAGTGCATCCCAGGCGAAAGGATGAACTCAGAGCGCTGGAGTCCGTCGAGGTAGGCTTCCATTTGCCGGAACAGACGTGTTTGCTGCGGCGGGCTCATGGGAGGCTGTGTGGTAATGACTACCTTGGGGTTTTTGAGTTTGACCAGGTGATGAAGCTGCATGCCCGCTTCCTTGGTGCCGGTATTGTGCCGGTATAGGACAGCATAGCTGCTGGTCTGGATCTCGTTGGTGTGGGCGACTTTTTCCGGGTTGGGGGTCGAAGCGATGGTTTTGTAGTCGATGATCTGGCCTTGCTGGACCAGATCAAGAATGCCGATGAGGCGTGGCAGACCGTGGGGTTTGAGATCCGCCTCCACCGGGACTTCCACGGCGTCGGGCTTCACATCGGCGGGAACATGGCTTTCACGCAGGTAGGTGTCGCATAGACGCCAGCCGGTGGTTTTATCGGCCTCCTCTTCACCAGGTTCCCAGGTGACAGGTCCCTCAGTGTTGTCCGCCCAAGCTGTCAGGTAGGTCTCGTGGACCACCTTGAGCGAGAGAGGCTTTTGCAGCCAGCGTGCCTTGTTCCAGCTTTTCAATACAGCGTGAACCGCATTGCCGAGATGGAGAGAGGGCGTTTTAGGCTTCTGCAGCCGGAGCACATAGCGGAAGTAAAACTTCAGCCTGCATTGCAGGAACAAGGAAAGCCGTGAGGCTGAGACCTTGTCCTGCAAGCGGGTGATGAGATCCTTCTCGCTGAGCTCAGGGGATGAGTCTTCAGCGATGGTGGTCATGCGGCCTGGGCGTGGTTGGGTTGTTGCCAGCGGGTCTGGCGTGCGGGTTTACCTGCCTTGATGAGCAGGTCCTCAATGAGTTGTGAAGCCTGCATCTTGTTGAGCTGCTTCACGCCGATGCCAAAGAGCTGCTGGGACAGTCCTTCAGTTTCCTGCTTGTCCATCTTGATGTCACTGATGATGCGCAGGATGAAGCCGCGTTGGCCAGGCGTGCAGTTCCATTGATCGAACGCTGGCTGTGGGGATGGGCTGGCGTTAGCGGGGCGACTGTTGCCGTTGACCTGATAGGTGCGTCCGTTCTGTGGTGCCGAATGACCGTTGCCTTGATTGGCAGCGTTCGTGTTGGCAGGCGGGATGAACCCAGGGTGCTGAATTTCCTGATCCACGGAATGCTGCAGAAGCGCGTAAAGCTTCTGAACTTCCGCCTCGACTTGCGAGATGTCAGTGAGTTCGACTTCAACGGAAGCGCTGAAGCTGTGGCTGCTGTAGGCGGGCAGGCCGAGTTTTTTGCTGTAATTGGCGCTGAGTTTGATGGCCATAGGTGGTGTTCTCCTTGATGTGGATTGATAGTTGAGATGGGGACGTGAAGAAGCCGCTGCACTGCCAGACAACAAAACACCCGGCCTCTGGTGAGAGAGCCGGGTGGAATGAAGCAGGCAGGCTGCAGCGACGTAGTTTGGCTAGCCGTGGATGGCAGCCTGATGGGGGTGGCCCTGGACCGGGTCGTTCATCTGCGTGGCAGCGATGCTCCATCCCTGAGTGTTTTTCAGGGACGAGGTGAGCAGTTCGTTGACCAGCCGCGTCATGGGCCGACGCAAGCGCCGGCCTTCATGATACAGTGCGCAGACAATAACCCGGTCGATGCAGGGCGAGTAATGAGTTCGCCGTGACATGAGTGGGTAAGGACGCCAGAAGAATGTTTCTGTCGTTCAAGTCTTTATAACTCGTTTTGGCAGAGAATTGCAGGTTCGGTTACTTATCACCCCAATCCAAGAGGGGTCAGCAGGCGTAGCGAAACATTAACGGCGTGTCTGTGCTGGCGCTGCCCCGTGCCAAGGAATACGAGTGGGTATGCTCGAAAAGTGTCCAATTAATGTCCGAGGAGATATTTTTTTCGCCACTATCAATCCGTCATAACTCATTGATCCTCAATGGAGCCGAGAGTCGGATTTGAACCGACGACCTGATGATTACAAATCAACTGCTCTACCACTGAGCTATCCCGGCAGGTCTCCAACCAGAGCTGGCGTCTGGCGGGCCGCGATGATGCGCCTGTTTGTCATCTCTGCAACGTGGAATTGCAGGAGGATTCGGAAATCCTGAATTGTGTTCCGTAGCGAGATGTTTGATTGCCAAAACCGAGGCTGCCTCTTTATCCTGAATCCGCCATGATCATCTCCCCTGACCAATACGAAAAGCTCGGTGCCTTTTACCTCGGACGCGGCTACGACCTCGAAACAAAACAGCTCCAGGACGATCTCATCATGTATGACTCGAAGGACCTCGTCACTCATGGCGTCGTTTTGGGCATGACGGGCTCGGGCAAGACGGGCCTCTGCCTTGCGCTGCTAGAAGAGGCGGCCATGGATGGCATCCCGCTCATCGCCATTGATCCGAAGGGTGACATCGGCAATGCGCTGCTCACTTTCCCAAACCTGAGTGCGGAGGAATTTAAGCCCTGGGTGAATGCCGACGATGCGCGCCGCAAGGGCCTCAGCGTGGATGATTTTGCGAAGCAGCAGTCCGAGACCTGGCAAAAGGGCCTCAGCGACTGGGGCCAAAGCGCCGCCCGCATCGCGAAGCTACGCGAGACGGTGGATATGGCCATCTACACGCCTGGCAGCAATGCGGGCCTGCCCGTGTCCATCCTCAGCTCGCTCGACTGCCCGCCCGTGGAGGTCATGGACGATGCGGAGACGCTGGCAGACCGCATCGAGAGCACCGTCTCCTCCATGCTCGGCCTCATGGACATCGACGCCGATCCCGTGCAGTCGCCCGAGCACATCCTGATGAGCAACATCGTCGCCCATTGCTGGAAAAAGGGCCAGAACGTGACACTGGAAAACCTCGTCCGGCACATCCAGCAGCCGCCGATCCGCAAGGTCGGTGTCGTCGATATCGACAGCTTCATGCCCGAGGCCAAACGCACCGCGCTGGCGATGAAGCTGAACAACCTCATTGCCTCGCCCGGCTTCGCATCGTGGCTGGAAGGCGAGCCGCTGAACATCCAGCGCATGTACTACACCGAGTCCGGCAAGCCACGCGTGACCATCTTTAACATCGCGCATCTGAGCGACAGCGAGCGCATGTTCTTCGTGTCGCTCCTGCTAAACCAACTGCTCGGCTGGATGCGCGCTCAGCAGGGCACCACTTCCCTCCGCGCCCTCTTCTACATGGACGAGATCTACGGCTACCTGCCGCCCTCCGCCATGCCGCCCTCGAAGAAGCCGATGATGATCCTCTTGAAGCAAGCGCGCGCCTTCGGCCTCGGCATGTTGCTCGCCACGCAGAACCCGGTGGATCTCGACTACAAGGCGCTGGCAAACATCGGCACCTGGTGGATCGGCCGCCTGCAAACCGAGCGCGACAAAGCACGCCTGCTCGACGGTCTCGAAGGCGCGGTCAGCACGAGCGGCGGCAAGTTTGAGCGCGGAGAAATGGAGACCGCCATGTCCGGCCTCGGCAACCGAGTCTTCCTCATGAACAACGTCCACGAGGACGGCCCATGCATCTTCCACGTCCGCTGGATCATGAGCTACCTGAGCGGCCCGCTGGCGAAGGATCAGGTGAAGCGTTTGATGGATCCCATCCGCCCTGCCAAGAAGAGCGCAGCAACCGCCGAGGACGATGGCTTCCTGCCACCTGGAGCCACCGCTGCGCCAACAGCAGACCGCAACACCATCAAACCAAAGCTCCCCGAAGGCACCGCCGAGTACTTCATTGCCAGCGATGTCAGCCCCGACGCGCTCTGCTACGTCCCCGCCATCCTGCGCAGTGCCGTGGTGAACTTCGACGACGCCAAACGCAAGATCGACGGCACCAGCCGAGTCACGCTGGTGAACCCCATCGACACGAACGGCCAGCGCGTGATCTGGGACAAGTTCGTGGACATCCCCCGCGATGTCGATCTCACCAAATGGAGTCTTTCACCGGAGGACGGTGCCGAATTCGCCGAACTGCCAGGAGCCGCGCAGAAGTCCAGCACCTACACCAGCATCAAGAAAGACTACACCGACTGGGTGTATGCGAATCACTTCCTCGAAGTCAGCTACAGCCCGCTGCTGGAGGCCTACTCGAACCCCGGTGAGAAGGTGGATGAGTTCAAAGCCCGCATCACCCAAACCGCGCGTGAGCTCCGCGACAAAGCCATCGAAGAACTGCGCGAAAGAGCGGCCAAGACCGTGAAGTCCCTCGAAGCCAAAGCCACGAAAGCCCAGCTCAAAGTGGACACGCAGAAGCAGCAGGCCAGCAGCGCCAAACTCTCCGCCGCCGTGAGTATCGGTTCCAGCATCCTAGGGGCCTTTTTCGGAAGAAAAGGAGGACTCGGCAGCATCGTGAAAGGCAGCACCGTCACCAGCGCCAGCCGCGTCATGCGCGAAGGCCAAGAAGCCGCTGCCGCCGAAGCCGAGTTGGTGGCTTTGCATCAGGAGATGGAAGACCTGAACAAAACCGTCGAAGACGAAACCCAGAAGCTCCGCGACCAATACGATCCCACCACCATCGCGCTCGAGACCTTCAAACTCACCCCCACCAAAACCCGCATCCAACCCGACGCCATCGGCATCCTCTGGCTGCCGCATGAGCGCGTGGGTGGGGAGCTACGGAAGGCGTGGGCGTGAGTTGAAATCCGAATGACGAATGCTGCGTCATTTGGGAGCGCGTCGAAGTCGCGGGAGCGTCGTGGAAGTGCGGTGGGAAGCGAAGCGCCACACCGCTTTCGGCGCTGCCCACGACGCTCGAAATCCGACGCTCCGACGAAAGCGGCGTCGTCACCCCTCCGGGGTTCTGCCGCCGCACTCCAAAACGCTGTCGCGACTTTCGTGCGGGCAGGAGTGCGATCACTGTCTTGCGTGAACGCTGCGAATGGTTCACAAACCATCCATCGTGTTCACTTCCCCCGCTCTCATCGCCGCCTCCAAAAACCTTCGCGAAGCACTGCGTCCACTTCGCTTCGCGCCGCCGACGGAGTTTGTTTATAATCCGCTGGAGTATGCCTGGGCACCGCACGAGGCTTATCTGACGCGCTTTGGTGGCACGAAGAAGAAGGTGGTGATGGTGGGGATGAATCCGGGGCCGTTTGGGATGACGCAGACGGGGGTGCCGTTTGGCGAGATCGCGGCGGTTCGAGACTGGATGGGCATTTGCGAGCCGGTGGGCAAGCCGGAGCATGAGCATCCGAAGCGGCGTGTGGTGGGCTTTGATTGCCCGAACTCGGAGGTGAGTGGGCGTCGCTTGTGGGGCCTCTTTGCGCAGCGTTTTGGCACGGCGGAGGCCTTTTTTAAAGATCACTTCGTGGCGAATTACTGCCCGCTGGTGTTTATGGAGGACAGCGGACGTAATCGCACGCCGGACAAGCTGCCCGTGGAGGAAACGACGGCGATGGAAGAGCACTGCGATGCCCATCTTCGCGCGGTGATCGCCGCACTGGAGCCGGAGTGGGTGATCGGTGTGGGTGCCTTTGCTGAAGAGCGAGCGAATCGTGCCCGTGAGGCGATGAAGGGCGATTTCAAAGTCGGGCGAGTGCTGCATCCGAGTCCGGCAAGCCCAGCGGCGAATCGGGACTGGGCGGGTGCGGCGACGAAGCAGTTCGTGAAGCTCGGAGTATGGAGCGAGTAGTTTTACTCGGCTTCCTTCACCCAGGGCAGGCGCAGCTTGGCCATGTAGATGCTGGTCTTGCCTTCGTGGGATGAATAATAGCTGACCCAGAGATGCTTGTCGTGCCAGACCATGCCTGGATAGCTGCAATCACCACCGCTCGGCAGCTCGATGAGGGGCTCCAGCGAGGTAGGCGTCATTTTGAAAAGCACCATGTGGGCACCGGGAGTGGCACCACGTCCGCGTGATCCGGCGATGAGTGAACCATCGGGGAGCTGGATGAAGTTCTGGCCCTGAACGACGAAGGGAAGGGGGGTCCACTTCCATTCACGATAGGGAGCAGTGGCGCTGCCGATGTAGCCGAGCTTGTCAGCGGCCTCGCGGCGGACGAGTGCGAGAGCGGTGCCATCTTTGAGGAAGCGCATGGTGGTTTCATTCGGCTGTCCGGTGACTTGCATGAGCGAGGAGAGCTGCCAGACGGAGCCGTCATTGCTGGTGTAGGATTTGAGCGACCACTCGGGTTCGGGCTTGGGACCGCCAGTGGTGGGGTAGGTGTTGTAGGAGACGCCGTAGAATTTTTTGTCGGCGGGATTCAAGACAGCGCGCCAGAGCCAGTCACCTTCGGCGAGCAACTTTTGGGTAGGTGTCCAGACCTTGCCATCCGTGGTCGTGGAGTAGCGTGGACGGCGGCCTTTGAGGTCCTTGGCGCCGCCGTAAAGCGAACCACCGCAGAAGAGAAAGAGGCGCTTGCCATCGGGGGAGACTTCGAGCTTTGGATCGCGCAGGTCGGTGCCTGCTTCGGCGATCTCGGCGTAGTTCACCCAGGTCTCGCCGGTGGAGGAAATCATGATGCGGATCTTGCCATTGCCACCGACGTGGTCATCAGCCTCGCGGAAGCAGCAGTAGAAGAGGTTTTGGAAGCGTGCGAGATCGGTGAAAGCGTTGTGCTTGCCCTTGTCCCAGATTTTTTGGACGGAGACGATCTCCGCCTGCTGCTGGGCGAAGAGGCTGGCGGTTCCGAGGAGCAGGCTCAAAAAGGCGGCGAGGGGGGATTTCATGGCGGGTGGAGTTTTACGAAGAGGCATTCGGGAGAGCAAGTCTGGATGATGGGGCAAGAAAAAGCGTGGTGCATGACAGGCACGCACCACGCTTCGGAGTCGATCAGGTCGATCAGCCGCTTACCACTTCTTCACCTTGAAGCTGCGGAAAGCGACGGGGTCGCTGTGTCCGGCGAAGCCGATGAAGCCTTTCGTGTGATCGAGTCCCTTCGGCGGGTGGGCGATCTGGCTGCGGTCGAAGGTGCTGATGTCCACGTCGAGAATCTTGGTGCCATTGAGTGTGACTTTGATGCGCTGGCCCTGGACTTCGATCTCTTGGAAGTTCCACTCACCCACGGGGCGGAGGTAGCCGTGCTTAGCACCGACGCAGTGGTAGAGGGAGCCATGATACTGCTCAGGCTTGAGGCCGCCTTTGCCTGCGGCGGCCATCTTTTCGTTGTAGCCGTCGCTATCGATAACCTGGAGTTCGAGGCCGTCTTTTGAGGAGTGACCATCAATCGGTGTGCGCAGGGCGATGCCGTTGTTGCCAGCTTTCGGCAGCTTGAATTCGACACGGATGATGCCGTTTTCGAATTCTTCTTTGGTCAGCAGATCGCCGCCTTTGCCCTGTTTGCAGACGACAGCACCATCGATAACTTCGTAGTTCTCAACTGCGCCCTGCCAGTTGCTCAGGTCTTTGCCATTGATCTGCTCCACGAAGCCATCGGCATCGCGGGCGGCGAGTGCTTTATTGGCTTCTTCACCGCTTATCTCGCGGATGAAGACATTGCGCCAGCGGATCTCGCTGCCGTGGGTCTGGAGTTGGATGGGGCCTTTGGCAAAGGCGGGATCCTGCATCCAGCCGTTCGGGAGTTTTTCAGCGGGCTTGTCTTTGGCCTTCTCGTCTTTTTTGCCGTAGGCTAGGAAGCCTGCCTTTTTGTTGGCAAAGAAGTTTTCCAGCGGGGCATTGTTCACGACGACTTCGCCATTGAGTTTCACGGTCACGCGCTCGCCGATCATCTTGATGTGGAAGACGTTCCACTGACCGAAAGGCTTATCCATGAGCTTAAGGGGGTATTTACCCTCTTCGTTCTTGTTGTTCCAAAGGCTGCCGGAGCCCTTGTCGGCACCGAGCTTAAACTTAGCCTCTTCCGTGAAATCCCAGATCTGGACCTGCGGGATACCGCGGAGGTAGATGCCACTGTCACCGAGCGGGAGCATCTTGTAATCGACCATGAGTTCGAAGTCGCCGTAGTCCTTGTCGGTGGTGAGGTAGAGGCCTTTGCCGTCATTGACGAGTTCGCCGTCCTCGACTTTCCAGTGGGCGTTGATGTGGTCGCCTTTGTCATTGCCTTTGGCGTCCTTGATGCCGCCTTCGACGGACTTCTTTTTGTAATCCGCCTTTTCCTCAGGCGTCATCTTCCAGAGGTCCGTGGGATCCTGGGTGCCCCAGCCATACCAGCCGGAGAGGTCCTTGCCATTGAAGAGCGGTGTGAAGCCTTCTGGCGGGACATTGTTTTCAGCCGAAGCCGTGGCGACAAGGCCAGCCAGCAAAGCGAGTGTGCAAAAAGCAGGTGATTTCATGATGGACGGAAGAGTCGGAGTCGTAGCACTTGATCTTTCAGCGGTGGCCCGTTTGGGAACGCTGTCTTTGCGTATTTTCAGGACAAGGGCTCCGACAGCAGGGTCACTCCATTTTTACCCATCCCAAAAACCATCTCCATCTCGCATCAATTGAACTCTTTATATCTACTCACAATGTATGTAAAGGTAAGTGTGGTGGTGACCAAGCTGCGCTGGAGGTCTTTGAAGAGACCTCTCAGTTGATTGCTGTCTAACATCTTGAATACGCATCCAAGAAAAACGGTGGAGACGATGGGTGTGCGTGCTACCTCTGAAGCCCCATGAATTCCCCTACTCTCCATCGTTTCATTCAGGCTGCCGCGCTCATCATCGTCGCTGCGTCCATGAGCAGTTGTAAGACTACACGTGGCCGCCATATATATGGCCATGAGTTTGACCCGCCCGCGACTGCTCCGAAAAACATCTCGGCAGTAAAAGTCAAAGTCAGCACAGGGGCGCAGCGTGTCTATGTCGTCGAGGGAGACAAGGTCTTGCTCGCCACCCCCTGCTCTGTGGGTACTGGCGGAAGTACGGGCTCCGGCACCTATCGTATTCAGCACAAAGAGGCACATCGCCGTCGTCAGAGTGAGCCGGACCGTGGCTACCCCATGGCCTATTGGCAGGAGTGGAAGTCGGCTTATGGTATGCACTGGGGGTTTGTGAAGCCCTACCCATGCACCCGTGGCTGCATCCGATTGCCCGCGAAATCAGCGGTCAAAATCTTCTCGATGACCAAGGTTGGAACCCCTCTCATCATCGCCAGTTCTCATCCCGAGGACAATACGGTTGGCAAAACACTTCCGGTGATCGATGACGGTCCTCTGCCAAATCCCGACCGTTCCTATTTGATGAGTGACAAGTTCTTCAGAGATGCCGAAGCCGGCACCCTCTTTAAGAAGTAACTTTCAGCCTCTCTTGCAACACTGAGGGAGAACAGGGACAACCTGTCTCTCCCTTTTTTCAACCCACATCATCTACCCATGTCCACCGCAGCCCCCGCCGCCCGCCGAGTCAATGTCCGCACTCCGGAAGTCATGGAGCGTGTGCAGGCGGAAGTGGAGACACATTACCGCAGTCCCCTCGTCGAGACCATCCGCGCCCATGGCAGCGTGATTCAGATTGGTAAGACCACCGTGCGCCTGGCCCGCGAGTTTGGCTTTTGCTACGGTGTCGAGCGTGCCATCGACCTTGCTTATGCCGCACGCCGCGTGTTTGCAGACAAGCGCGTTTTTCTTCTCGGCGAGATCATCCACAATCCCGAGGTCAACCGCCAACTCTCTGAGATGGGCATCATCAGCATCCCGGTTGGCAGGCACGAAGAGGAGGTGTCCAAGCTCACGAGCGAAGATGTGGTCATCGTCCCAGCCTTCGGTGCCGAGACTGACTTGATGAAGCTCATTTCCTCTCGCGGCTGCATGGTTGTGGACACTACCTGCGGGGATGTGATGAGTGTTTGGAAACGCGTTCGCGGCTACGCGAAGGGTGGCTATACCTCCGTCATTCATGGCAAAGCCAGCCACGAGGAGACCCGCGCCACGTCTTCTCGTGCGCTCGGTGATGATGGCAATGGACATTACCTCGTGATCCTCACGCTGGCGGACGTCGATTATGTGTGTGACTACATCCGCAAAGGCGGTGATCGTCAGGCATTTCTGGACCGCTTCAGCTCCGCCAGCGCCTGCTCGGCAGGCTTTGATCCCGAACTCCACCTCAAGAGCATTGGTGTGGCCAATCAGACCACGATGCTCAAGTCCGAAACGGAAGAGATCCAACGTCGGCTGCAAAAAGCTATCGAAGATCGCGATGGTGGCAGCAGCGCCCATTTCCAGGTCTTTGACACCATTTGCGGAGCCACGCAGGACCGCCAGGACGGGCTCTTTCACCTTCTGCAGCAGCCGCTGGACTTGCTGCTCGTCGTGGGTGGCTACAACAGCTCGAATACCACGCACCTCGTCGAGATCGGCGAACAGCAGCTCCCCACATTCTTCATCCGCACTGCCGAGTGTCTGACAAATTTGGAGCAGATCGTGCATTTCGATCTGCATCTGAAAGCTGAGAAAACCAGCTACTCGGGCAAGCTGGCAGACACGACCACGCCGATCACCATCGGCATCACGGCCGGAGCCTCCTGCCCCAACAATCTCATCGAAGACACCCTGCTGCGCATCTTTGGCCTGCGAGGAGTGGCTGAGAAAGAGGTGAGAGCCACAGCTGGGCTCGTTTAAGTTTCGTCATTTCATTTTGTCATGCCCCCCCCTTCCAAAATTAAACGCCCGTCCTCGATCACGGTGGGAGAGTTCTTCATGATGAATGAAAAGACACTGAAACTCAAAGTTGTCGGTTCAGAGGTCGGTTTCGCCCGGAAGATTCTCGAACCCTCCGTCAACAGGCCCGGCCTGGCGCTTTCGGGCTTCTTTTCCTACTTCGCCTACAAGCGCGTTCAGGTCATCGGGAACTCAGAATTGTCCTTCCTTGATTCGTTGGAGCCAAAGCTTCGGGCAGCAAGGTTTAGTCAGCTTTGTTCCTGGGAGATTCCCTGCCTCATCGTCGCGCGCGGGCATCGGCTCGCAGAAGACCTGGTCCAGATCGCCAATGAAGCCGGGATCTCCATCTTTCAGACGAGCATGCTGACGATGAAGTTCCTGAACAATGCGACCATCAAGCTTGATGCAGCGTTTGCCGCCACCCAGACCGTCCACGGTTGCCTCGTCGATGTTCAGGGCATCGGTGTTCTGATTCAGGGCGACAGCGGCAGTGGCAAGAGCGAAAGCGTGATCGGTTTGTTGCAGCGTGGAGCCAGCCTCGTGGCTGATGACGCTGTGCGGCTTCGGAACATTGAAGATCGCGAAATCGTCGGCACAGCCCCGGACGTGACGCGTGGCATGATCGAAATTCGCGGGATTGGCATCCTCAATGTGGCTGCACTCTTCGGTGTCGGTTGCGTTCGTTTGAGCAAGCGTCTGGACCTCATCGTTCGGCTGGTGCATGTGAAGGAATCCGAAGATCTTGAGCGCATCGGCAAGGATGATAAAACAATGGACGTGCTCGGCCAGGCCATCGCCCAGGTGGAGCTACCCGTGGCTCCGGGACGGGACGTGGCTGGACTCATCGAACTTGCCGCCTTGAATTACAAATTGCGCACCTTTGGCTACAACAGCGCGGTGGAGTTTGATCAAAGGCTGTTAAAAAAGATGGCGCAGGATCAATTAGGTTGATAATAAGCGCAACGCGCCAACCAATCCGACATGATGCTCTCGAAAGACCTCACGATCCGCAACAAGATGGGACTCCATGCCCGTCCCGCTGCGCAATTCGTGAAACGGGCCAGCAAATACAAATGCGACATCTGGGTGGAGAAGGACGACGAGCCAGTGAATGGCAAAAGCATTATGGGACTCATGATGCTGGCGGCTGGTCGTGGTGAATCCATCAAGCTCACCACTGAAGGAGCTGACGCCCAGGAGGCCATGACCGATCTCGAAGAGTTGGTGAATTCCGGCTTTGGGGACGTGGAATAGATCCCCCCTGCCCTGCCAGCCGCAAAAAGCGCGCATCCCGATACCGAGATGCGCGCGATGAAATGAGGAATGATTACTGGCGGTCGAAGAAACTCTCTTCCTCGCGGTCACCGACCTTGAGGTAGCGGTAGTACACTTCGAGTTGGAGCGTGCAGAGCACTTGGCGATAGATTGGGTTGCCATTGTCACTGCCGGAAGGCCAGTTGGCACGACCTGCCTTGAAGCTGCCGTCTGGATTTTGCGCGTTCAGGATCTGCGGAAGGAACTGCTGATTGTAGAACTTCCATTCTTCCCCGCCGGCCTGGAAGAAGGCCTGGGTGTAGTAATACCAGCAGTAGAGATTGCAGTTCTTCTGCCAGTCCAGCGGCTCTGCCTCCAAGAAGCGATGCAGGAAAGCCACGCCTTTTTTGATGGAGGCCGTGCGGCCCTTGCCGAGTGTTTGCAGGCCGAGAATGCCCACGCCACTGAGGCTCCACTGATTGTAATGAGCGTCACGATTCGCCACGCCGAAGCCGCCATCTTTCGTCTGCACGCGCTCGATGTAGTCGCAGGTTTTGTCGATGGCACTGTGCAACCCTTCGATTTTCAGACTGGTGAATTTGGCGGCTTTGAGCGCCTGGTACTGCCACCCCGCCACAGAGAGGTCTTCCCGCTTCGATGTAGGCTTACCTTCGGCGATGTTTTTCGAATAATAATCCCAGGAGCCCTCCCCCTTCCCTGCATCTGCCTTGTTCTGGCACTTGATGATCAGCTCCACGCCTTTCACGAAGGCATCCTTCATGCCTGGAAGTTCTTTGTTCCCGAGACGAGCCAAAGTGTACATCTCGCCGAGTGCATAGGTGGCGATGCCGTGCTCGTAGGCTCCAGCATTGCCTTTAAAGTCCTCGGTGATGGCACCGTATTCGTTCTTCTTGGACAGCTCGATGAGGTACATGATGCCCTTCATCACGTTGTCGCCGTAGAAGGGTGAATCGGGAGTTTCGCAGCGGCCGAGGAAACACAGCAGCGTCATTCCAGTCATAGCCGCCTTGTTGCTGCTACCCCAGGAACCATCTGGGTTCTGCTTGGTCTTGAGCCATTCGAGGGAGTTGGAGACGGCTCGCTCGCATTCAGGTGAGCCACCGCTTTCAGCCAGTTTCTTCAATCGCTCCTGCGGAGAGCAACGTGTCTTCATCGATGGCGGAAGACTGACAAAGCCCTGCATCGAGCCCATCCCGACCCCTGTGCCAAATCCGCCACCGGCTCCGCTTTTACCGAAGCCGCCGCTGCCCATGGAGCCGCCGCCGAGCATTGAGCTCACATCAGGGACATCCAGCAGGTCTGGAGGAGCATCAGGCAGCGTGATCGCGGAGTTCGCGCTCGTACTGACGATCTTCTTCATCGGCATCGTCTTGTTAAGGGAAGTACGCTTTTTCTGAGACACTTTGTGCTTCATCTCTGCACTGGCCGCAGCGCCCTGCTGACTGCCACCACCAGGGAGGAAATCGACCTGTTTCTGGATCATTTGCGAGCTGACGACGATGGCTCCGCCGATGATGAGGATACCTGCGTGGATGGCGATGCTCAGGGTAAGCGAGCCGCCACCGACCTTGCGCCAGAGTTGGACGATAGGATTGACCTTCTTTGTCTCCGTGGGCACGAAGCCGGGAGGATGGAAGACGTGACCTTCTTCATGATGCTCGGCTTCAACGATGGCTGGGACCACAGGCTCGGGCTCGGCATTGAGTGCTGGCGCAGCGACAGCAACTGAAGCCACTTCTGGAACTGGGATGGCTGCTGGCGCTGGCGCAGCAACTGGGACAGGGGCAGCAGTGGGTGCAGGCACCGGCATTCCCTGAGGAGGCGGCATCATGCCGGGCTGCATGGGCATGGGATAGCCCTGCGGGTAACCTTGCTGAGGATAGCCGGGTTGCGGATAACCCTGGGGGTAGCCTTGTGGATAGCCCATCGGCTGGGGATAGCCGGGAGGGTAGCCCATCGGTTGCGGGTAACCCTGGGGCGGCATCATGCCGGGCTGCATGGGATAGCCGGGAGGGTAGCCCATCGGCTGTGGGTAGCCCTGAGGCGGCATCATGCCGGGCTGCATGGGATAACCATGCGGGTAACCCATCGGCTGCGTGGCCATACCGGGCTGTTGGGGCGGTGGAGTCGGAGCTTCAGGAGATCCTGGGACGGCGGGGGTGTCAGACATGGCGGGAATGGGATACGTCCTTGAGCGGGACGGGCGATGGTTGCCTTTCTTGGGGTCGCTGGAAAAATAGTTCAGTCTCCACAACCCGCACCACAACCCGCGAGGGCACAGGCAGCACCTTCTTCTTCGAGGGCAGGAGAAAGTTGGCGGACCTGATCAGCATCGGGAGCTTCCATCGAAGGATTCGGAGCCTGGGCGCTCAGACCGAGGTCACGGAGGAGGCGCATGTCTTCATTGGCACGCGGATTGGCTGCGGTGAGCAGCTTGTCGCCGTAGAAAATGGAGTTTGCTCCGGCAAAGAAGGCCAGCGCCTGGGCTTCGCGGCTCAGATTCGTGCGGCCAGCACTCAGGCGGACTTTAGCGCGAGGGATGGCGATGCGAGCCACGGCGATCATGCGGATGAAGGCAAAGGAATCCACGACCTCGTTATCTCCCAACGGCGTGCCTTGGATGGGCATGAGCGCATTGATCGGCACGCTTTCGGGATGCGGATTGAAGTTCGAGATCACCTCCAGCATTTTCAGGCGGTCATCAATCGTTTCGCCGAGACCGAGAATGCCACCGCAACAGACAGACATGCCCGCATCCTGCGCGTGGCGGATCGTGCGGAGGCGGTCTTCAAAGGTGTGCGTGCTGACAATATTTGGATAGTGCTCCGGGGAGGTATCGACATTGTGATTGTAGGCGGTCACGCCCGCTTCTTTGAGCAGGCGGGCTTCTTCCGAGCCGAGTTCGCCGAGCGTCACGCAGACTTCCATGCCGAGCTTCGAGACATCGCGCACGATATCGAGCACCTGATCAAACTTCTGGGTGCCGAGACGCACCCCTTTCCATGCAGCGCCCATGCAAAAGCGGGTCGAACCATTCGCCCGGGCCGCCAGCGCGCGCTCGATCACCTGCTCCCTCGGCATCAGTTTCTCCGCCTGCACGCCGGTCGTGTAGCGGGCGCTCTGCGCGCAGTAGCCGCAGTCTTCGCTGCAGCCGCCGGTCTTGATGCTGAGCAACGTGCAAAGCTGGACTTCATTGTTCGTCCAATGCTCCTCATGAACGGCACGGGCCTGCTTCAGGAGGTCAAAGAACGGCTGGTGGTAGATGCGATGCAGGTCGGCGTATTTCATGCGGGGGCGGTGAAGTGTCGTTTCTGCCACGGAACGTCTCCAGCGGCAAGGACGAAGGCCGCTTCGGTGCGATTCAAGACTTGATGCCCCCATGTATGAGCCTTCGCAGCAGGCTTAAGCGGGCATTGTAAGACCTATGTCCGATGGCATTAGGCTAGACAAATCACCCACATCTCATGAGCTTAATGGGCTTCTTGGAAAAAATGAAAGACCAAAGCCCTTCACCCAACTCTAACTTCACCCCTGAATCTCCAGGCCTGAATGCGACCACGCCCCCCCTTGGTCGTAGAAAAATGCTGAAGGCACTTTCCGCCAGCGCCCTCAGCATCACTGGCGGCAGCCTTGTTTATTATTACCAGCAACCTCGAATCTTGCCGCTGTATTTTGATGGTGTCTATGCCCAGGCGCGGCCGGAGCACCCTGCGTTGATTCATGCCGTGGTCCGGTTCTGTAATGAGATCCAAGGCAAGCCTTACGTCCGTGGTGGCGGTCATCAGGTGCTCTTTGATGAAGCTTTCGACTGCTCGGGCTCCATCTCCCATGTTCTCTTCCGTGCTGGTCTGCTTGATCGCCCGCTGACATCCTCAGGCTTTGCCAGTTACGCTCTCCCCGGCCCGGGCCGTTTCCTGAGTATATTCGTCAAACCTGGAAACCATGTTTTCATGTCTGTCTGTGGTCTCCGCTATGACACGACAGACAAGAAGTCCTCACCAGGCCCTGCCTGGCGTGCGCAGCCACGCAGCCCGAATGGCTTCATCAATCGACATCCTTCCGGGCTTTAATGCCGACGCTAACCTTCACCGCCACAGATTGCGCACCGGCTCCCAGAGTTGGCGTGGCATGTCCTGTGGGAAATCACCTGACACTCCGAAGTCCTCCGGCATTTTCCCTCTCGGCATGTAATAGGTGCCGAAGAGGATGTCCCAGATGGGAAAGAGACCGGCGAAGTTCTTGTCCATCGCCTCCGCTTGCCGACTATGATGCCAGCGATGGAACACCGGCGTGGCGATCACCACCCGCAGCGGTCCGAAGTCCCAGTTCAGCCGTGCATGGATGAAAATGGCATACAGCGTGAAGAAGGGAGCTGCGCTCAGCGTCACCCAGGGATTGAAGCCCGCCATCAGCAGAGGCATGGCCTGCACGAATTTGTTCACCATGTCATTCACCGGATGCACGCGGATGCTGCTCAGCCAGTCCAGATCTTCGGAACTGTGATGCACAGCATGGAAGGGCCACCACTTGCCCCGGTGAAACAGACGGTGACTCCAGTAGCCGAGAAAATCCGCTTGGAGATAAATCTCCACCGCTTGGAGCCAGATGGGCTGGCGTGAAATAGGGCCGAAGCCCGCATAGGCCTTGGTTTGAAAATCTGCCACACTCGCCACCCCACACCAGACGAGAAACGCGGTTGGAAGGATGAAGACAGACTTCGTAAACACCCGAGTCACGAACGGGGTGAAAAAGAAATACGCCACGTCCGTCCACCAACCGCGCCGGATCAACGGTCCTCGCACCCTCCCGATCACTCGCTCAATGATGAAGAACAAAACGGACAGCACCACGAGCCCCATGAGGGTGTTTTTGAGTGAGGGAGACATAAGTTAAAGTAACGTTAACAGCGTGATTTAATGGCTACACTTTCCTTAATGATGTAACGTCATTTATGTTATTTAAGGTTGGCTATTTCTGCTTCTGGAGTCCTTGCCCTTGATGCCGATTCTTGATCCTTTGGCTTCTTGCAACCAATGAACGGCTCGACCACAGGCCGGGTAACACTTCCAGACCCTATTTTTTCAAACCTGATGAGCTTCTACTCCCGGCGCGGTGGCGAGGGCGTTCGCAGAGGCTGGGTATCCCGCATCTTGGCAAATTCTTCGGGCATCAGCAGTTCGATGTCAGCCCCAAGGCTCAGGGGGCTGAGGAAATGGTTTTCAGTGCGCTCAGCAGACTCAGCAAGCCAGGCATAGGACTTGTGATAGAGCTGGAGGAAACGATCAACGAATGGCGCAATGACCTCGGCGGAAGTGGTGGCCATCTCCGCGCACAGGGCGCGTGTGTCCACTGTTTCGCCGGGATTCATCGAGACGTTCTTGGTCTCGGGTAGCTTGCCCTGGAGCAAATGATCGTTGAGCGGAATGGGGCGTCGGGAGGGTGTGAATGGATACTGTGCTCCGTCCATGGTGGCGAGGATCTGGCGGACGAGATTGCTCATCTTTGGCACGACCGACTGCAGGGCGTAGAAGAAGGTGCTGTTGTCATTGAGGTTGGCAAATTTGGCACCGAGAGTCTGAAAGGCGAAGAAGGTGGTGAGCAACTCGCGGAAGCTGGGCAGAGCTGCGGCCATGCTCTCATACACAGAGCACCAGAGTGGCAGATCGTTTCGGCGGTTGATGAGGTTCTCGTCGAGTTCCTCCGGCGCGCTCCACCAGAGCAGTCCCAGCGCGGCGGCAAAGCGGCTCTCCATCCGCACTTCGTAGGCCTGGATCGCCGTCTCGATGTGCTCCATGACCATGCGCTGGCGAGCCCCTTCATTCCTCAGAGACTGCGGGGAGGTATCCTCCGTGCCAAATTGGATGCGCGAGACGGAGAATCCAGCGAGGCTGAGCGTGGCCGCCGCCTCCAGATCTCGCCGCCGCTGCCAGGCAAGGTTCCATTCCTGGAGAGCCAGCTTCAGGCGGCTGCCCCATTCCTTCATCTCATCGCGCACCCGCATGATCTCATTCTGAAGCTGAACTTTGCCCGGAGAGACGGCGGGAGTACTGCCCAGACCACACATGGCGCGCTCAGGATGGGCGAGACCACCGAAGTAGCGGCGGATGACGACGAGAGACTCATTTTCCCGACGTGTCTGATGCAGCACCTCCTCCTCGGCGACCATGCGGTGCTCATGCAGATTCAGGCCAAGTTCGTGTTGGTAATAGAAGAAAGTGACCTGGCGGGAAAGGTCCACAAAGCTTCGGAATTGCGATGCTGCAGGAGCATCATTGGGCATCTCGGCCACGATGGAGGCTCCGCGCGGTGGCGACTGGCGCTTGCCCGCTGCCGGCGGGGCTTTCAAATCACGGGCAGTTCGTGCCACATGGCGCGCGAGCAGCAGGGAGAGATTTTCAGGAAGTCGGTGCTGAGTCATGCCCCGGCGGATTTCCGCCTTGCTGGTCTCCCATGCTTCTTCGAGCAAGCCTAGTTTCGATTCCAAAACATTCCAGGCTTCGGGTCCGATCAGATTGACCGCCGCCTTATCTGCTCCCGATTGCAGACGAAGCAGTGCCGCCGCATTGATGACTCTGGCCAGAAGAAAGAACAAGGCAAAGGGCAGCTTCGCCACCCCCATCCAAATCCAGGTGATGTTGCGGATGAGCTTCTGAAAGGCGGTTTCCTTATCCCGTGATTTTCCCAGATCATATTCCCAGGCATCGCGCTCCAGCAGCGCCCGGTAGAACCAGGCGTCCAGCTCGCGCACGACATGGCTGAATGTCGTGCCGATGCCGCCAGCGTTCATCGCGAGTTCGCGTACCAGAAGAGCGGCGAACTCGCGAGCGCTTGTCACCGAAACCACCGGCAGCCCGATATTAAGGTTCATTTCCCCACTGCTCACGCCGATGACACCATTTTTGATGGACGTCCGAATGCTAACGGTCGTGTCCAGCCAGATCTCATCCACGGGAGCCAGTCGCAGATGCCAGCACAGTTCGTCCACCAGGGCAAAGATTCCCGGCTGACTCGCTGAAGTAATCTTCAAAGCCACGCCTGGGGGACGCGGGCGTGGCAGAAGCGGGCGCAGCATGAAGATCCATGTCACCACACCCGCGCAAAGGTAGCCCAAAGGCAGAGCATCCCGCCAGCTCAATGCAGCCGCAAAGGCCAGATGGTGGGTCCAGTCATAGGCGCTCAGACAGAGACAGCCCCCTGAAACCAAAAGAACGATCCCATACAAAATCGGCAGCAGCAGAGCGATGCTGCTGGTCATCATGAGCAGGATAAAATGCACCGGCCCGCGCCACGGAATGAGGCGCACGCGCTTCTGCGAAGGCGTTGGAGAAGGGTCAGCAGGTGGCATGAGAGATCAAGAGGGCATCAAAGTTAATGGATATTTATATAATTACAATAAATCTAAGCCCTAAAAGTGATGGCGGCAATGGTTCACCACCCAGTGCCTTCGCAGTAACCAGTTCTTCACCAAGAGTGGCAGGAAAGTTGCTTGGCAATGAAGAGGTTGCGCGCATTTTCAATGCAGCTATCGAACAAACTCCCCCCATCACCTATGACCTACTACCTCAGTCGTGCCTTCGTCGAATTCGGACCCTTCCCTTCGGCAGAAATGATCAGCTTCCACAAGCGTGGCCTCCTTCAGGACACCGATTACGTGCGTGCCGAAGGCACCAGTGATTGGCTCCACGTCAATGACTGGGCCGCCAAGCAAACCGCTCCGGCCCCAGCTCCGGCTCCCGCCGCACCGAAGAAGCCAGCCGCGAAGAAGGCCGCTCCAGCTCCAGTGGCTGCACCTGCGCCCGTCGCCAAAAAAGCTGCGGTAAAAAAAGCCAAAAAGTAGGCCTAAATTCTCTCTGGCAGCTTTCCGGCTTGGCGTGGCTGAAAGACCGTGGCTTCATGCGGCGGTTTTCCCACGCCCATGATCCCTTCCCTGCCCCGCGCCGTCTTTCTTTCACTCCTCGCTGTTCCCAGCCTGCTTCTGGCGGCAGACTCTGCTGATGTCGTCATCTACGGCGGCACCTCCGGCGGAGTCACTGCGGCCATCCAGACGGCTCGCATGGGCAGGACTGCCATCCTGATCGAGCCCACGAAGTTCCTCGGTGGCCTTACCACCGGTGGACTCGGGGCCACCGACATCGGCAACAAAAAAGCCATCGGCGGCATGTCGCGGGAGTTTTATGCCAACGTGCATCGCTATTACAGCGACCCTGCGAAGTGGAAGCAGCAGACCCGCGAGGACTACTTCGCCAAAAAGCATCATGGCAACTCGGGTGAGGAGACCACCATGTGGACCTTCGAGCCCCACGCGGCCTCGGAAATCTACGACGCCATGCTCAAAGCGGCGGACGGCAAAGTCACCGTCGTCTTCAGCGAGCGCTTGGATTTGAAAAAAGGCGTCGTCAAGGACGGCGCCAAGATCACGAAGATCCTCATGGAAAGCGGGCGCGAGTTCTCCGCGCCCATGTTCATCGACGCCACCTACGAGGGCGATCTCATGGCCAAAGCAGGCGTCGGCTACCACGTCGGACGCGAGGCCAACAGCGTCTATGGTGAGCAGATCAACGGCGTGCAAGTCGCCCACACCATCCACCATCAGTTCGTCAAAAACGTTGATCCCTATGTGAAGCCTGGCGACCCCAGTAGCGGGCTCCTGCCAGGCATTGAAAAAGACCCCGGCGAGGAATTCAGCGGCGACAAAAAAGTCCAGGCCTACAACTTCCGCATGTGCACCACCGACGTGCCAGAGAACCGCCGCGACTGGGAAAAGCCCGCGAACTACGACGAACGTTGGTTCGAGCTCGCCCTCCGAAACGTCGAAGCCGGAGACATGCGTATCTCCTGGGCTCCGAGCTGGATGCCGAATCGCAAGACCGACACCAACAACAACTTCGCCGTCAGCACCGACTTCATCGGCCAAAACTGGGACTACCCCGAGGCTGACTACGCGACTCGTGCAAAGATTTGGCAGGCGCATGAAGACTGGCAAAAAGGCCTCATGTGGACCTACGCCCACCATCCCCGCGTGCCTGAAAAGATCCGCACCGCCTTCCAGAAGCTCGGCCTCGCCAAAGATGAGTTCCTCGACAACGGCAACTGGCCCCGCCAGCTCTACGTCCGCGAAGCCCGCCGCATGATCGGCGACTACGTCATGACGGAGAAGAACTGCAAGCGGCTCGAAATCGTGGAAGACAGCGTTGGCATGGGTGCTTACAACATGGACTCCCACAACATCCAGCGCTTCGTCACCAAAGAAGGCTTCGTCCGCAACGAAGGCGACGTCCAGGTGGGCAGCCGCCCGTATCCTGTGAGCTATCGTAGCATCCGCCCAAAGGCCGCCGAATGCACCAACCTCCTCGTGCCCGTCTGTCTGAGCGCCAGCCATATCGCCTACGGCAGCATCCGCATGGAGCCCGTCTTCATGGTGCTCGGCCAGAGCGCCGCCACCGCCGCCGTCCATGCCATTCAGCAGGGCACCACTGTCCAGGGCATCGACTACGCCAAGCTCAAGGAGCAGATGCTCAAAGATGGTCAGATGCTCGACTTCGAGTCTCCGCCCGCCCCCGCCGTCCACTCCATCAAGAAGGCGGACCTCAAAGGCGTCATTGTCGATGACAGTGAGGCCGAGCTCACCGGCTTCGAGTCCGAAGGCCACACCACCGGGGGCTTCGTCGAGCGCGGCTACCGTCATGATGGTGACTTCCTTAAAGGTGAGCAGAAGGCCAAGTTCACTCCCACTTTGCCAAAGGCAGGCAAGTACAGCGTGGCGATCAGCTACGGAGCCCTCGCCAATCGCGCAAGCAATGTGCCCGTCACCGTGTTTCATGCCGATGGCGAGAGCATCGTGGTCGTGAACCAAAAGAAGAAACCTGCCGGCAAAGACAACTTCCACCCGCTCGGCAGTTTTCGCTTTGAAGCGGGTAAATCCGGCTACGTCCAGATCAGTAACGAAGGCACCACCGGCCACGTCATTATCGACGCGGTGCAGTTTGTGGCGGAGTGAAACCAGACCCGCATGGGAGGTTGCTCCCATCGAGCTACTGCGGCAGGCTCAACTTGTGAATTTGTCCCCCTCCCGCCGCCCCCCTGTACTACCCGTCATTTGGATTTCACCCGCAGAGCGTACGACCTTTGAATCGGCAGGCACCACAGCGCATCGGATCGCCTCCGGTTCCGATGGCTGGGTGGAGCGGTTGGGCGATGACGCGATGATCTCCTACAAGAATGATGTCGCCTTGCAGGAATTGGCGGCGGGCTTGGAGGTGTGGAATGCATCGGCGCAGTGGACCCCGAAGCGTGTGTTTACACGGTTCCTGCCGCTGAAGAATGATGAGCGCATCTCTCCGGTTCTACGCTCGGGAGATGCCACCTTGCCGATCACGACGGTGGTGACAGAGGCTGGGATTCGATATGGTTTGGATTTCGGCACCGGCTACAGCCACGGGCTGTTTCTGGATCAGCGCGCCAACCGCGCCAAGCTCCAGGCGCTGCGGCCGAAGCGGCTGCTGAACACCTTCGCCTACACCTGCAGTTTCAGCGTGGTCGCCGGGCTCAATGGGGCGGAGACCATGAGCGTGGATCTGTCCCGGAAGTCACTGGATCGTGGCAAACAAAACTTCGCGCTCAATGGCATCGCGGAGACCGGCCATCGGTTCATCGCTGATGATACATTGGAGTTGCTGCCGAAGCTCGGCCATCGCGGCGAGCGCTTCGATGCCATCATCCTCGACCCACCGACCTTTTCGCGCGGCAATCAGGGCAGGCTTTGGCAAATCGAGCAGCATTTCGAAGATCTGATGCTCGCCGCACTGGAGCTGGCGGGACCGAAGTGTGCGATCCTGCTCTCCACCAACTGCACGAAGATCGACACCACATCCCTAGAACGTCAGGCGCGAGCCTGTGCGAAGATCAAGCGCCGCACCACTCAATACACCCGGCTGACCCCGGCCGTGGATTTCCCCGCAGGCCACGGTGCCAGCACGGTGTGGATGATGGTCCGGTGATCTGCATCCGCCCGTCACGCCACCGTCAGGGGTCCGTCAAAGGTGGTGAGGCTGATGACCTCCGTTTTCGCGACATGCGGGCCATGAGCCACGCCTTTGGGCGCAAAGAAAAGAGTGCCGGGAGTGTAGGTGACACCGCTTTCCTCCCACTCGCCGGAAAGCACCCAGGCCCATTCGTTGGCGAGCGGATGAGTGTGCTCAGGGATGGTATGGCCTGCGGCAAACTTCCGCAGCACCACCACACCTCCCGTCTGCTCGTTTTTGTGCAGGATCTTCAGTTCGACTCCGGCATAGGGGCCCGGCTGCCACGACTTGTCCTCGGCGATGGTGGTAAAGGGAAACATGCGGGGAGAAGTAACGATGGTTTCACCTCTGGGGCAAGCCTGCGCAAGCCTGCATTCCCCAATCAGGTTCCCTGCTTCTTCTTGGGCGGTTTGCCGGTCTTCGGCGGCTTCGCGTTGCTGGAGCTGGATGGTTCGGTCGCCTTGAGCTTGGCGAAGACCTTTTGAGCGTAGTCCGAGTTTTGTTCCTGAGTCAGTTCAGGATGCTTCTCCATCCGAGATTTCATCGTTAGCGGTGCGCCGAGTGCCCTCGGTCTAAGCTTGCCTTTTGGTTTCGACAACTATGCCGCTTTCCGCTGACCGTCGATCCGCCGGGTCTTGGCCCAGGCTGCGGGTGTTACGTCCTTGACCTGCTTGTTTGTCAGCGTCGGCAGACAGGTGAGGACTTCGCGCAGGTAGGTTTGCGGGTCGATGCTGCGGCTGCGGCAGGCTTCGATGATCGTGAAGAGGATGGCGCTGCGTTGTCCGGCTTCGGTCTCGCCAATGAACAGCCAGTTTTTCTTGCCGATGGCAGTTGGCCGGATGGCGTTCTCCACGGGGTTGTTGTCGATCTCGACTCGACCGTCTTCGAGATAGACGGTGAGCATGGGCCACATCGTCA
>NZ_JBILYB010000316.1:0-2902 GCF_044378005.1 Prosthecobacter sp. | reverse complement strand
GCCGGGATGAATGGTGAGAAAGGCGGGCAGGTTCTGGTTTTCGGTGCCGAGGCCGTAGCTGACCCAGGAGCCGAGCGAGGGCCGCGCCTCGGCGATGGCTCCGGTGTGCATCTGGAGCAAAGCGGGGCCGTGCTGGTTGTTGTCCGCATGCACGGCACGCAGCAGGCAAAGCTCATCGGCGATGGCGGCGGTGTGCGGCAGCAGATCGGAAATCGTGACACCGGACTGACCGCGAGGCCGCACCGGGATGTCGGTGCCGAGGGCGAGGAGTCCCGCTGTGCTGTCGTGACGATGCTGCTCCGGCAGCGGGGCGTTCACAGACTTACCGTGCTTTTGCTGGATGAGCGGCTTAGGATCAAAGAGATCCATCTGCGAGGGGCCGCCGGACATGAAGAGGAAGATGACACGCTTCGCCCGTGGCTGGAGCATCGGAGCGCGCACCGCGAGCGGATTGGACGCCGCATTCAGCAGACCATGCAGGGCCATCGCGCCAAAGCCCGCGCTGGTTTGGCGCAACCAGGCGCGGCGGGTGGTGGTGAAGGGTGAGAGATTCATGGGGATCAAAAGCGGAGAAGGAACTCGTTCGTGCCGAAGAGGGCGCGGGCCAGCTCGGTCCAAGCCGGGGTTTCGCCGGCGGCTTTGGAGGCTTGCAGAAAGGTGAGCGCGTCTTCACGCTCGGCGGCGGTGATAGGGCGGTTCAAGACACGCAGCCAAAGCCTTGCGAGGCGGGCCGCATCGTCCTCCTGAATGGCGAGAAGGGTCTTCGCGAGATCCTCGCCACGCTCGCGGATGAGATCGGCATTGAGCAGGTAGAGCGACTGCGTGGGCACGGTGGTCTCGCTGCGCTTGCTGGTGAACTGCGCAGGCTGCGGGAAGTCGAAAACATCGCGCAGCCGCGCCGTGCCTGGCTGCGTGCCGGTGCGCACCACGGGCAGATACAGCGTGCGCTCCACCGCCTGGGACTCGCGCTCTTTTTTGAGGCTGAACTGCGGGTGAACGTCTTGCTTCACCTTCAGCGGAAGTCCGGTGATGTTCTCCGGGAACTCCAGCGGCAGGCCCGGGCCTCCGACTGGCGCTGCAAGTCGTCCGCTCGCCACCAGCATCGCATCGTGGATGGACTCGGCATCAAGCCGCTGGCGGTTCATGCGGGTGAGCAGCTTGTTTTCGGGATCCTTCGATGGCGGGTTGCCACTGGCGAGACGGTAAGTGCGGCTGAGCGCGAGCATGCGAATGAGCTTTTTCTGTGACCAGCCTTCCTTCATGAAGCGATGCGCGAGGTGATCGAGCAGCTCGGGATGACTCGGCGTGTCACCGCGCGTGCCAAAATAATCCACACTGCGCACCAACCCCTCGCCGAAGAGCTTCTGCCAGACGCGGTTGACCGCAATGCGGGCGGTGAGCGGGTTGCGAGCATCCGCGATCCAATCAGCCAGTTGCAAGCGACCGCTTTGACCGGCGGGAATCTTCGGCTGCGGCCCCCACATCGCCACACGCACCAGACCACGCGGCATGGTGTCGCCCAGCGCATACGGATTGCCTCGGATGGTCAGGCGCATGTCGGCAGGCTTTTCCGCATCCTGCACGGCGATGGCTTGTGGTTTGCCAGGATGAAAATACTCCCCGTGACCGATGCGGAGTTCGAGCGCGGTGATTTCCTTTTTCAACTCGTCGAGGCGCTTTTTGCCCGCCGCATCCGGTTTGTCGCCAAGGGCTTTCGACTCCGCCTCCAGCTTCTGTTTTTCGTTTCGCCAGCCCGCCAGCTTTTGCTCGTGCGAGCGGGCGACTGCCCGGTCCTCCTCCAGCTCCGGCAGCGGCACGCGTTGGACATTGCTCCAGATGCCGTGGCGGGTTTTGAACGTCGTCTTCGTGCTGCGGAACATGCCCGCCAGCGCGTAGTAGTCCTGCTGGCCGATGGCGTCGAACTTGTGATCATGGCAGCGCACGCATCCCAACGTCATGCCAAGGAAGGCGGTGCCCACCTTGCTCACCTGACTGTCCACGAAGTCGTGCTCCATCTTCAGCTTGTCGATGGCGTTGATGTCCACATCACCCAGAACGATGAAACCGGTCGCGATGAGGTTTTCTCTGCGCTCCTGTGGTGAGGTGGCAGGCAGCAGATCGCCCGCGAGCTGCTCGCGGATGAAGCGGTCGAAGGGTTTGTCGTGGTGGAAGGACTCCACGAGGTAGTCGCGATACCGCCACGCATGTTCCGCAAAGACTTTGCCCTCCGTGCCGATCTGCTCGGCATAGCCCACGAGGTCCAGCCAATGTCGCGCCCAGCGCTCGCCGTAGGCTTTGGAGTCGAGCAGACGGTCCACGACGCGCTCGTGCGCTGATGATCCTGACGATGAGACAATCGGATGGGGAGACAATGAGATGCCCGTCTCCTTGTCTGATTGTCCCCTTGTCCGATTGTCTCGTTCGAGGTCGGCCAAAAAGTGCTGAATCTCCGCCTCCGTCGGCGGCAGGCCAGTGAGGTCAAAGGTCACGCGCCGCAGCCAGGCATGCGCCTCGGCCTCCGGTCCTGGTTGAAGGCCCGCTGCCTCCTGCTTCGCGAGAACGAAGGCGTCCACCTCATTCAGCGGCCAGGCTTGATCACTCACGGCGGGTGGCTCGGCATCCCGCACCGGTTGATAGGACCAATGCTTCCGACCCTCCTCCACATCCACGCCGGTCTTTTTCACCGCTTTCGCCACCGCCACCGTCTCGCGCGGATCAGGCGCACCGCGCTTCACCCATTCCTCCAGCACGGCGATCTCACTCTCCGGCAGTTTCGCCTTCGGCGGCATCTCCATGTCAGGGTTCGTGTAGCGCACCGCCTCAATGAGGTGGCTCTTTTCCGGCGCCCCCGGCACCAGCGCGGGCCCGCTGTCGCCGCCCGCCTGCCAGCCTGAGCGCGAGT